>JAYOBL010000015.1:29653-36809 GCA_038104835.1 Gammaproteobacteria bacterium
GATTAGCAGCCGAGATTGGGCCTTTAGGGGCGAAGTTCACGCTTGCGGCGCATAGCGGCTCGATGCTCCGCGGCATCTATTCACCCATCACCCACGCCACCAATTCACTAAGCGGCGCGACTCTGGATCAAACCCGCGCGCTAGGCAATGAGGCTCCGGATAACTCGCTGCTCATCAGCGAACCCTGCTACGAAGCAGCGGGGGACGGTTCACGCCTAGACGCCCACGCCTACCTCGATGCCCAGGCAAGCCCCTTCGACTTCGAGGCTTATCTGAGCCTGGAGCCGCTGTCTGACTACCGCCTACTCCTGGACCGCCAAGCCCATCAGCTCATTGGCCTGTGGTCGCAGGAGCCTATCGAGCGCGACGCGGGTTAGTTCAGCAGGTCACCGGTTTCGCCGCTCGCCAACGCTGCACCCTTAACCGCCTTGGGCACGACTTCAATCCCGTCGACGTTCTGGAAGCCGCGGGGCAGTTTATTGCCACGACGCCCACGCTCGCCGGCGTAGTGTTCGAGGTCAGCAGGCTTTAAGTTGTGATGACGCTTGCCCGCATGGATGGTGATCGAGTCCTGAGCACCGAGCACCGCGAGCGCGACCACAAACTCCTGCCGCTCGGCAACGCGCGCCGGCGGGATGCCGATAATCTTATTGCCTTTGCCCTTCGCGAGCCGCGGCAATTCCCGCAATGGGAACATAAGCATTCGGCCCTCGTTGCTGATCGCAACGATTCGGTCGCTGTCGTAGTTATCCACTTCAATAGGCGGCAGCACTAGCCCGCCCTTCGACGGCTTGAGCACCGCTTTGCCGGCCTTGTTCTTGCTTACGAAGTCCCCGAGCTTGCCAACGAAGCCGTAGCCGCCGTCGCTGGCTAGCAGCACGTCTTTGCCGTCGTCGCCGGTTAGCACTCCCTCGAAGGTTGCACCGGAAGGCGGATTAACCTTGCCCGACAGCGGTTCGCCCTGGCCTCGAGCCGAAGGCAGCGTGTGCGCCGGCAGTGAATAGGTGCGCCCTGTGGAGTCTAGGAAGATGGCCATCTGACTGCTCTTGCCGCGCGCAGCCTGCTTAAAACTATCGCCGGATTTGTAGGCGAGACCGGCGGCGTCTACTTCGTGGCCTTTCGCTGCACGAACCCAGCCGCGCTCCGACAGTACGATGGTGACAGGTTCCGCAGACACGAGCTCGGTGGCGAGGAAGGCTTTGGCCTCTTCACGCTCAACTAACGGCGTACGGCGATCGTCGCCGTATTTGTCGGCGTCCGCTTGAATCTCTTTTTTGATGAAGGTTTTCAGGCGCGTATCCGAGCCTAGCAGGCGCTCGATTTTCTCACGCTCTTCTGCCAGCTCTGCCTGCTCGCCGGTGATCTTGATTTCTTCCAGCTTGGCCAGCTGCCTCAGTTTGAGTTCGAGGATGGCCTCGGCCTGACGTTCACTGATGTTGAACGCGGCAACGAGCGCCGGCTTCGGCTTATCTTCCGTGCGCACAATACGGATCACTTCGTCGATGTTGAGATACGCAACGAGTAGGCCTTCTAAAATGTGCAGGCGATCGAGGATCTTGTCCAAGCGGAACTGTAAACGGCGACGCACAGTCGCGGTACGGAACTGAAGCCATTCCACCAGCAGCGAGCGCAGGTCTTTAACCTGTGGGCGCTTGTTGATGCCAATCATGTTGAAGTTAACGCGGTAATTCTTTTCGAGATCGGTTGTTGAGAAAAGATGCGACATCACTGCTTCGACATCGACTCGATTGGACTTCGGCACTATCACGATGCGCGTCGGATTCTCATGATCCGACTCGTCGCGCAGGTCCACGACCATCGGCAACTTCTTCTTTTGCATCTGTGCGGCAATCTGCTCTAGTACCTTGGCACCCGACACCTGGAAAGGTAGCGCCGTAACAACGATCTCGTCGCCTTCCTTCACGTACACTGCGCGCGCCTTTAGCGAACCTCGGCCGTTGCGATACATCGCGACTATTTCTTCGCGCGGGGTAATGAGTTCGGCTTCGGTCGGGTAGTCGGGGCCTTGCACGATCTCGCAGAGATCTTCGAGCGTCGCCTTGGGCCGCTCAAGTAAGTGGACCGCGGCGTTCGCGACCTCGCGCAAATTATGCGGCGGTATGTCCGTTGCCATACCCACGGCGATTCCGCTGCCGCCGTTCAGCAGCACATTGGGAAGCCGCGCCGGCAGCATCTCGGGCTCGTCCATCGTGCCGTCGAAATTAGGTTTCCAGTCGACGGTGCCCTGCCCCAGCTCGCCAAGTAAAACGTCGGCATAGCCTTGCAAACGCGATTCGGTATAGCGCATGGCAGCGAAAGACTTGGGGTCATCAGGCGAGCCCCAGTTGCCCTGCCCGTCTACCAACGGATAGCGATAGCTAAACGGCTGCGCCATCAGCACCATCGCCTCGTAGCAAGCGGAATCGCCGTGGGGATGGAATTTGCCGATGACGTCGCCAATGGTGCGCGCAGATTTTTTGAATTTCGCCGAGGCCTTTAAGCCAAGCTCCGACATCGCATAAATAATGCGGCGCTGCACCGGCTTAAGACCATCGCCCAAATTCGGCAGGGCGCGGTCATTGATGACGTACATCGAATAGTTGAGATACGCGCTTTGGGTATAGCTCTTAAGCGGTATCTGCTCGATGCCGTCGTCATTGATAACAATTTCTTCGTTCATGCCTTGTCTCTTTTTGCTTGCTTCACTCACGACTCATAGGAAGCGAATTCATTGGGTTGCTACTCCGCAAGATCCGCAGCATCGCCACTTGTCTCTAGCCACGACTTACGGTCGGCGGCGCGGTTCTTAGCGAGCAGCATATCCATAGCTTCGAAGGTGCCGCCTTTGTCAGTCTTAGCTTCACCCGGCTCTAGTGTGAGCTGAACGAGGCGGCGGGTGTCACGCGCCATGGTAGTCTCGCGCAGCTGTATTGGATTCATCTCGCCCAAACCCTTAAACCGCTGCACGTTGACCTTGCCGCCGGTCTTCTCTTTCTCGAGACGGTCGAGGATGGCTGTCTTTTCGCTTTCATCCAACGCGTAGAAGACTTCCTTGCCTTTATCGATACGGAACAGCGGCGGCATGGCCACGAACACGTGGCCGGCTTCAACCACGGGGCGGAAGTGCTGCACAAACAGCGCACACAGCAGCGTGGCGATGTGCAGTCCATCGGAGTCGGCGTCGGCGAGTATGCAGATCTTGCCGTAGCGCAAACCGCTAATGTCCGGCGTAGCGGGGTCCACCCCCAGCGCAATGGCAATGTCGTGCACCGCCTGCGACGCGAGTATCTCGCTGGAGTCGACCTCCCAGGTGTTAAGAATCTTGCCGCGTAGCGGCATGATGGCTTGGAACTCGCGATCCCGCGCCTGCTTGGCAGAGCCGCCGGCCGAGTCGCCCTCCACCAGAAACAGCTCACCGGCCATAACGTATTGGGTTGAGAAGTCGGCGAGCTTGCAGGGGAGCGCAGGACCCGAGGTGATTTTCTTGCGCGCCACCTTCTTGCTGGCCTTGAGGCGGCTTTGGGCGTTGCTAATGCAGAGCTCGGCGAGCGCTTCGGCCTCGGCAGTATGCTGATTGAGCCACAGACTAAAGGCGTCCTTTACCACGCCGGCAACGAAGCTCGCGGTCTGCCGGGAAGACAGCCGCTCTTTGGTCTGACCGCTGAACTGCGGGTCGAGAATCTTCGACGACAGAACGAAGCAGCAGCGCTCCCAAATATCATCTGGGGTCAGTTTCAGGCCGCGGGGCAGCAGATTGCGGAACTCGCAAAACTCGCGCAGCGCCTCGAGCAGGCCAGTGCGCAGGCCTGCGACGTGAGTGCCGCCCTGCGCCGTGGGAATGAGGTTCACATAGCTCTCGCCCATGATCTCGCCACCCTCAGGTAGCCACTGCACGGCCCAGTCTACGCCCTCGCCGTTCTGGCTCACCGAGCCTGCGAAGGGCTCTTTCGGCAGCGTTTCGTATTCGCCGGTTGCTTGGCGCAGGTAGTCGATAAGTCCGTCTTCGAAACACCATTCCTCGCTCTGAGCTTTATCTTCCGCAACAGTGTTGTCGATGAATTTCACGAGCAGCCCAGAGCATAGAACCGCCTTCGCCCGCAGCACGTGTTTCAGCCTTGGGATCGACACGCGGGGGGAGTCGAAATATTGCTCGTCGGGCACGAACTTCACGGTAGTGCCGGTATTGCGCTTGCCCACTGTGTCGATCTGCTCGAGTTCAGACGCCTTGTAGCCGTCGGCGAAGCTCATGGAGTAGACATTGCCGCCGCGGCGCACGATCACCTCAAGAGTCTTTGACAGGGCATTCACTACCGAGACACCGACGCCGTGCAAACCGCCGGAGTATTCGTAATTACTGTTAGAGAATTTACCGCCGGCGTGAAGCTTGGTAAGAATCAGCTCGACACCGCTAACACCCTCGGCCTTGTGAATATCGACCGGCATCCCGCGCCCGTCGTCTTCCACTTCAACCGTGCCGTCTTTGCTCAGGGTGAGAGTCAGCGTTTTCGCATGCCCTGCGAGCGCCTCGTCGACGCTATTGTCGATTACCTCTTGCACGAGGTGGTTGGGGCGCGTGGTATCGGTATACATGCCGGGTCGCTTACGTACGGGGTCGAGCCCGGACAGAACTTCAATAGCGTCGGCGTTGTAGGTGTTGCTCATGCGGTGGTCTCTGCGATTCTAAATGGGGCGTGTAAAGGAGCGTAAATAAAAAGTTCTTTCAATTAGGATGTCACACGATTTTTAAGCTGGGCTCATCTGGGCGGCGCAATTAAGCATCTTAGGCATATTGGGCATCTTGGGTATCTTGCGCATCAATGAGCGAGCGAGGGCGACATCTAACTGCCCAAATAATCGTGTGGGGTGAATAGTATTTTATCGCGCTTTTGCGCGGTTTCTTGATAGCAAGAAGTCCAGAATTCGCGGTAGCTGGCGCTCGAATCCCTGAAAGCTATGATCGCCTCCCTGGGTGATTTCGAGCTGGGCGCCGGCGTATTTTGCCGCCGCCTCTCTGTAGTCTAGTGTCTCGTCTCCGGTTTGCAGCATGACAAGGAAATTCTCTGGGTGGCGAAGCGTCGCAACCTCGATAGCGCGTAGCTCCTTAACCTGCTCGGCGGTAACCTGCTGCACTTCACCGCTGTGGATATTGCGCTGTTCGCCTAAGTAGTCCTGCAGGAGGCGATAGGGGTAAACGGCGGGATTAATCAGCGCTGCGGGCAAGCCGAAAGCCTGCGCGAGATAGGTCGCGTAGTAGCCCCCAAGAGAGCTGCCAATCAGCGCAGCATCGCCATGGCGAGCGAGCCCTTCGCTTAGCCTTGAGCGCAGCGCTTCTATAGCCGCAGTCGGAGGCTGATTTATCAGCGGAACATCGAGCTGGAGCCCGCGCCTCTGACAATAGTCCCGCGCCTGCTGCGCCTTAGCCGAGGCGGGAGAGCTTAGGAAACCGTGCAGATACAAAAAATAGGGCTGCGAGGCCATGGGCACTATGTCTGCCGACCGGCATCGGGTACGCGAACGACACCCGTCTCCAGCTTGCCGTCTTCGTGCAGCCGCAGCCAGCGATAGCCCGGCGGAGCTGAATCTACGGCGAACTCCAAAGCGATAGGAGCGAACTGCACGCAGGTCGATGGCGCGCCCAGCACACGAACCTGGCCCAACACTTCATCTAAGGCCTGATGACAATGGCCATGCAAAAGCGCGCGCACCTTGCCCGTGGCGTTAAGCAGGCTTAGGAGTTCTGCGCCATCGTGCAGGCCGATTTCGTCCATCCAGCTCGCGCCATTGGGCTGCGGATTGTGGTGTACTGCAAGGATCACGTGAGCGATTTCTGGCTGCTCTTCGGCATCAGCTAGGCGCGTGCGGAGATTTTCGAGCCGCTGCTGACCAAGCTCTCCATGGGGCGAGCCAGCAACCGTCGAATCCAACATCAAAACCAGCCAGCTACCAAGCTGAAGAGAACTCGGCGATTCAGTTCGGGCCGCCGCCATACGTGCCACGTTGTCGTGATTGCCGGGCAGCCAAAGAAGCGGAGTCGGCTGCAGCACTGAGGTCAGCTCGAGAAACCGGTCGTAGGACTCGGCGCTGCCATCCTGCGAAATATCACCGGTGGCGAGCACCGCGTCGAAATCCACTCCCTGAGCCCGAGCATGGGAGATCACTTTAGCTAGAGAGGCGCTGGTGTTAATGCCCTGCATCTGCGCGTCGGCATCGGCGCTGAGATGGGTGTCGGTTATCTGCAGCAGCGTGTGCTTAAGCATCGTGTGCAGCTTGCGTCGACCAGACCTTTTCCGCGCTATGACCCACATCTAAGCAATGCGTGAGCCATTCGCCTAAGAAGCGGTTAACCTGACTCTTTTCATCGCTTTGGTACATCTTCGGATTCGGCTGCGCGTAGCGCGCTTCGAGATTGCGATGCCCTTGATAGGACACGACCTCCGCCGTACTCGCATCGTGATAGACGCGAATGAGCATAGACGGGTTGGTCATCCACTCGCGCACCACAGGCCGCTGCACGATCTCGAGGGTCGTGGTGTATTTAAACGCCTCGAGAATTTTGATCTCCACGCTTACCGGTTCGGCTTCGAGCTCGGCTAAGGTAAAAACAAAGCTAAGCCCTTCTAACGCTTTCTCCGGCGCAGCATTCGCCGGTCGCTGCGCAAGCGACGAAGGCACCTGCGAATAGTCGCGCTGACGATGAGCCGCAAGCACAGGCAGCAGACGCAGCAGGCGAATGTAGTTAGCATCGCATTCTGCCATCTGCTTAATGAGATCTATGCTGTAGGCGTTTTTTGGCATCGTCGTGAGATTTTCTTCGGTCTCGTGCGCGTATGAATGTTGCGCAGCTCATCGGCACGCACGCCGGCTACTGCCTCAGGTTCCGCGTATCGCGGCTATCTGATTAGCTTCGCTATTTTCTAGCTATTTCTCGTCCTGCAATCTAACTGTTTAATTCTTTAACTGCTCAACCATCTCACATTTCAATCAGCTAGCAGTTCAATTAATTAGTAACCCAGTCACCCGGCCGTCCAGCTTGCTTCGAGCTCGCGCCGATGCAGCTGCAGCCACTGCAGCGCGATGATTGTCATGGCGTTGTGGATCTTGCCGGCTTCGACCAGGCTCACGGCCTCTTCGACGTCGAGCACTACGACTTCGATGT
>JAYOBL010000016.1:0-36522 GCA_038104835.1 Gammaproteobacteria bacterium
GGGGGGGGGGGGGGGGGGGGGGGGGGGGGGGGGGGGGGGGGGGTGGTTGTGGGGGTGGTGGGGGGTGGGGGGTGGGGTGGGGGGGTGGTAATTATAGTATGGAGCTAAAAAAAAAATAAAATACAAAAGAATGGTATTGCTTAAATTAAAAATTTACGCGTTTGCTCCAGAAACTCTATCAGTCAATCGAGAAATCGTGGTGTTATTGCCCCCCGCTGACCCTTGCTCGAAGTCAAAATAAGCGACTAGATCAGTCTCGTCTCCATTCAGAGTTCTGCCTTTATCCGCGTTGATTTCTTCCACAGTACGCGCGACATGCCAAACCCTGAGCTCATCAATCTGACCCTGCATGAAGTTATAAAATGGATCGAATCGTGTTGGAAAATATCCGCTCCCTATAGCAGGCACATCGTGAACACTGAGGTTTGCCCCCGAGATGGATGCAGAGCCCGAGGCTGACAGTACGCCGTCAATGTAAATTTCTATACGGCTAGAATCACGGCGCACCCACGCAATGTGGTGCCAATCACCATCGTCAATAGTAGTGGTCGTAGATATCGATACTCGATCGGTTTCAGCGGAATTAAAACTTACAAACCCTGTGAGGGTGCCGTCTGCTTCTCTATTGAGAATGTAGCGGTTGTTTACTCCCGCGCCGCCGCCGCGAGCAAGCCAAAGAATATGAGCGCTCGTTCCTGGAGACTTGATCCACATTTCGATCGTAAAATCAGACGCCTCCATGTCGTAAATTGATCCGTCTCCTCCCGGCAATAGAATCTTGTCATCCACGCCGTCCAGATCGATGACCGTGTTCGACGGGATATAGTCGGTATTAGCAGGGTACAAAGAAAGAAAAGAGAAATCGCAATGAGTTGGCAAACGCCGGGACTCAGAGAGGCAGGTTTAAAGAAGAACCAATTAGTTGATAGCAGATTTCGGGGCGAGACTTTACAACGCAAAAGCTCAGCGGGCTGAGGAGTTCTGCGGTTACTGCTATCAGCCCCTGAAGGCGGTTCCAATGTCTTGGTGAGCGAGTAGTTCTCCCTATTTCGGAACGATCAGCCTAGGCTAGTCCCGAGGAAAGCGGGATTCTACGCTAATTTACCGCTTAGATACTGCAATAAGCGCTTATTTTTGCGAAGGTTATTCCAGTTTTACGATAAATCTGGCTTACGGGAACGCAGAGCTTGAAGCGCGCGGGGGGGGGGGAGAGCTGCAGCCCTTGCTAGGCCACTCGTTACGAGAAAGTAGAGACGCGGTTGAGCTAGCTGGGGAGGACCACCTACCCCGTTTCCCCGCAGTGCACACAACGCTTGCTGATGAGGTTCAGCAGGATATTACGCACGAAGAACTGCTCGCCACAGCGGGGGCAGCGGCGGCGCACCATGTCCAATGCGAACACCGCATACAGGGCAATGTAGACCCACATGAGCGTGCTCACATCGCGGCCATTGCTGAGCAAAGACCACACCGCGAGCACATACAGCGGCAGGGTCAGAAAGCACACCAGCAGGCGCGTTCTGGCGCGAAGCAACTGTTGAACTGCCGCTTCGTGCTTATCTGTGCTGTTTTCGCTCTGATGATCGTCCATGTTTGGCTTCCTTCGCTTTGCGCCGCGGCGAGGCGCCCGCTCTTCTTCTATTATTCTTTCGGCTGCTGCGTTGCGCACTCTAGCCCACTAAACCTTGGCGCAGCCGCGCAACCTAAACTGACGCTATTGATATCCCTGTGCCTGCAGTTTGAACAGCGTCGCGTACTGCCCGCCCAAGGCGAGCAGTTCCTCGTGACTGCCCTGCTCCATGATCTTAGATTTTTCTAACACGATAATGTGGTCGGCGCGGCGTACCGTGGAAAAGCGATGGGAGATGATGATCGAAATGCGATTGGCGGTCAGCTCGGCGAAGTGTTCAAAAATATCAGCCTCAGCCTTGGCATCGATGGCCGCGGTGGGCTCGTCAAGAATAAGAATATCGGCTTGGCTGCGCATAAACGCGCGCGATAGCGCGACCTTCTGCCACTGCCCGCCGGACAGCTCTTTGCCGTCTTTAAACCACGTGCCTAGCTGCGTGTCGTAGCCGCGAGGCAGGTCGCGGATAAAGTCGTCGGCCATGCCTTTCTGCGCCGCGTTTTCTATCTCTTTGCGCGCCGCTAGCTGCTCGAAGGCGTCCAGAGTTTCGGCATCGCCAATGGCGATATTTTCTCCCACCTTGAGCTGGTAGCGCGCGAAGTCTTGGAAAATAACACCGATTTTTCGGCGCAGCGTATCAACGTCCCATTCAGACAGCGCCAAGCCTTCGAGCAGGATTTGGCCCTGCGTTGGCGTATAGAGCCTTGTGAGAAGTTTGATTAGCGTGGTTTTGCCGCTGCCGTTTTCGCCTACAATCGCCAAGCTCTCGCCGGGGGTTATGTGGAGCGATACGTTGTCCAGCGCTGGGGTGTCACTGCCGGGGTAGCAGAAGCTTACGTTCTCGAAGCGAATGCCGTCGTCGGGTTTTGGACCACTGAGCTTATCGCCGCTCTGCTCGGGCACTTCGTGGGCGAGGTATTCGGTAAGATTCGACAAATAGAGATTGTCTTCATACATGCCGTTTACCGCAGTGAGACTGCTGGTCACCGAGCTTTGGCCGAGCCTAAACTGCGCGATATACATGGTCATCTGGCCAATAGTGATGACCCCTGCGATCGTCGCAAAGCCAACCCAGCCGTAGGCAAAATAGAACGCGGCGCTAGCCAATATGCCCAAGCCATAGCCCCAAGCGCCGCGCCTCAACACCAGGCTTTTGTCTTCGTTGTAAATCGCGAGAAAAATATCGACATAGCGCTGTAGGAAAATCTTACCCAGCTGTAGCAGCTTGACCTCTTTCACGCCGTCCTCGCGCGTGAGCACCATTTCCAGATAGATCTGCATGCGGCGCTCGGCGGAACGGCGCTTATTAACGCGGAAGGCTTCGCCAGAGAATTTCGCCTCGGCAATGAACGCTGGCAAACCAGCAAGACTGAGCAGCAAAACCGCCCACGGCGAGAACTGAAAGAGAAACGCGGCAATGGCCACCAACGAGATGAGATTGCGCAGGAGATCGAAGGTTTTGGTTACGAGGCTAAGGGGCCGAGAACTCGCTTCGCGTCGCGCTCTCACTAGTTTGTCGTAGTATTCCGCGTCTTCGAAATGAGCGAGCTCAAGAGTGAGCGCCTTTTCTAAAATCATGACGTTGATCTTGTTGCCCAACAGCACACGCAGTATCGCCTGGCAGATCGTGTTGGCCTGCTGTGCCGCGGTCATCAGAAGCACCAAAGCAACTTCGATAAAAACGAAACTGAGCGCCTGCGCGCGCGCCGCCTCCGCGACCTCGGCGCTGCCACCCATGGCGTCTGCCACGGCGTCTACGAACAGGCCACCTATCGAGGCAATCGCAGCTGGGAGCACGCCAACGACTAAAGTAGTTACCGCCATGGCGACCATCAGCCCGGCGTTCGTCTCCCACACAATACGCATAGCCACAGCGCTGTAGCGAAACACGGAGAAGAATCGGGAGACTGCGTTGCCCTGCACTGCTTGTTTCTCGCTATTCACTGAATACCTAAAACCTTAGTCGACTACTGCCATACTTCTAGATGATTAACCCGAGTGACCCGACGCGGCAGATGCAGCTGCAAGAGTGGCGCGAGACCGCTCTGCGCGAATATGCCATCGAGATGCATGCGTTCATCAGAGCTCAGCCTTTCAACCGCTGCCTGCACCCTTTGCAAAAGATAAAAGCGGTAAGGCATAACGACGCTTGTGATTTCAATGCCTCGCCACTCAAATGTGGTCATGCCGAGGTTACGCGCCGCGGGGTCATCGAGACCATTACTGCCCGCTGGCAAACTGGGCCTTTCGGCAAGCCACGCCGCAGCATAGGCCACATGGGCTTGTAGCTCCGGCAAGTAGTCCTCGGCGATAAACCCCAGCAGGGCCGTGAGGCTCGCAGGCAGCGCGGTGTCGGCAAAGAGCCCTGCTTGGATTCTAGCCGCGATATGATCTTCAATAGTTTCCGGCGCATTCATCCGCTCGGTCCAGCGGTACACGTGGGGCGCGACACGTTTCATGAGTGCAGCAGGGTATGGGTCTCTTCCTAGGTGAGCATACAACGGGCCCAGTAGAGCGTAGTCTGCTAGCGTGGGGTAAGCACCTAACAGGAAGGGCGTAGCACTTAAGTGGTGCTCGAGAAGCGCAAGAAAGGTTTCGTAGCTGCGCTCGATGGTCTCGATGCTGTGCGGCGCCACACCAAAAAGCTGCGCGGCCTTGCGCATGCGACCGCTAGATTTTAAAAAGGTCGCCTCGCGCTCCTCAGCATTCATTCCCGCCGGCATCACGTCTTCGAAGGCGGCCTGAAGAAATGCCAGATTACTGTCGTCGAAGTTCCACCTGTAGTGCATAGCAGGGCGTAGCAAACCCTCGGAGCCGAAGAGCTCAAACAGACTAGAAATTACGCCGACAATACCTGCAGGAGCCAGTGTGAGGCCAAGTCTTTCATCGCTATTATGGCGCTCTTCTAATGCATCGATGATATCGGTGCCGTCCTGAAGTAATTCCCCCTCGAGGGTTTTGACTACGGGAATGATCCAGCGACCAACATGCGGCACTACCGCCTTGAGGAATTCTTCACCGCCCGCAGGCTTTTCAACAAAGGGCAAGCGGCGCTGGCGCAGATACGCTCTAACCTTGGCGGTATATAGCGAACCCGCCATTCCATAAAGTGTGTAGCTGTCGTTGCTCATGAAACGTCCGAAAGACTCAATAGACTAACAGGCCTCACCCAAGCGAGGCCTGTTGCAGAGGCGGGAAAAGCTAAAGCTTCGTAAATTTAAGGACGATGCGGTCTGTGTTGCGCGCGAGAGATTCATCGAAGGGACCAACGCTATGGTCGTCGGCGGGATTATCTAGCAGCTGACTCGTTGCGACCAGCGCGAATCCGGCCTGCAGAATCGCGTTAACCGCCTCGTCGAAAGCGATTCGGTGAAGCGACTGATTATCAGCGCCAGAATCACCTTCGTGATCGATCACGCCCAAGACGCCACCTGGCTTTAGTGCAGCCATAGTTTCCGCCAAAATAGCCTGCGCGGCGGCTGGATTAGAGTTGTGGAAGTCGTGAAAATTGAGCGCGGTAAGGGCGAAATCTACGCTCTCTGCGGGTAGCTCGACAACGGGGGCGTTCCACGGCTCGACATTGGCGAGACGTGCAGCCCTCGCGGCGGCGCCGTCGGCACTGCGGCCGCCCGGCCTGTTCTGCATATATACCGTCCCGTTAGGACCAACAGCATAGCTCAGCACTTCGGTATACCAACCCACCGACGCGTTAATATCGAGAACGGTCATTCCTGATTCTACGCCCATGAAGTCCAAAACCTGGGGCGCCTTGCGTCTGGCGTCTCGCTCTTTGTCGGCTGCGGGACGCTGGGGGCTAGCCATGGCGCGCTCTAGCGCCTCAATGTCTATAGCCTGTGTCGTTGACGGAAGCAGGCTCAGTAAGCCCAAGGTACAAACAATTCTGGTTAATCTGCGCTGCATGCTGTCTCCTTGTTTCGTAGTCCGTTGACGGGGATGTTTAGGGCTGTGGATTCGCACTTAGTCGCCATAGCTGCGCTGGCGACAGCGTAGTCCAAACCACACGCAGAATAACGCAGCCCCAAGGCTGTTAGCGAGGGCTATTTGGCCGACCAGCATGGGTCACATACAGCGTTGAGTGGGATAAGCGAGGTAAAAAAACAGCTAATGAAGACGGCGAGAGGCCTTAAGCTCAGTCTCGAAGAACGCTTTAACCTCTAACAGCTGGTCCAGATCGCACTCGGTCTCCATCAACGGCAGATGATGCTCGATGTCGCTGAGGATATTGGTCAGGCTCGCGGTGTCTAGGATGCTTAAATCGAGGTCGAATGGAAATGAAGACTGCTTAGACATTGCTACAACGACTCCCAACTAGACCCGAATTATCCAAAAGCGCCTTCAAAGGCGTCTATTTGCTCAAATTGCCGAAAGCTTGGGGCCACACTACGAATCAGGTGACTGGCGCCCTAGCTTGCACACAAAAAAGTATCGACTGGCCTTAAGAAAACCTTATAAGAAATTCTAAACCTTGCAGTTTTGGCGATTAGTTTGACGGGAGAATAGGCCGAATTAGGCGCCCAAAGCCTCTCTGGCAAGGGCTTTGCGCAGGCCGGCGAAGCGATTAACGCCGTTCAAGCCTAGGTTGCGCAGCCAGCGCAGCGCCGGGGGCTGGTCGGCGAAACCGCGCTTAAAGCCCTCCATAAGCGCCATCATGGCTAAATTCGGCCCCATGCGACGGCGCTGATAGCGCCCCATTATGAGGGGATCCTCGGGATGGCGGCCGCTGGCGATACCGGCCTCCAGAGCTTCGGCAAGGGCTAGCACATCGAGAAAACCTAGGTTCACCCCCTGCCCTGCCAGCGGGTGAATGGTGTGGGCAGCGTCACCTGCCAGCACGATATTGTCTTGCACGTAACGCTTGGCATGGCGCTGATGCAGCGGGAACACGATGCGCTTGTCAACCGAAACGACTCCACCGAAAGCGCCTTCCATTGCCGTGTTCAGTGCAGCACCGAAGTCTTGATCGGTTAGCGCCATCAGCTCGTCGGCGCGGCTGGAGTCGGCAGACCAGACGATCGAGCAGTGCTCGCCCAGCGGCTCATCAGCGCTGTCGGCAAGGGGTAAATACGCGAGCGGGCCGGTGTTCAAGAACCTCTGCAGTGCGGTGCGCGCATGGGCTTGCTGCGTGCGAATCGTGGTGACGATGGCTTTCTGTCCGTAGTCCCATTCTCGAGTCTCGAATCCTGCCAATTCACGAAGGCGAGAATTGCCCCCGTCGGCGGCGACCACGAGATGCGCCGAGATCGCGCTGTCGTCGTCGCAGCGCAGTGTTGTGACTGGCCTGCCGTTCGCCGTGCTTCGTTCCAACGCGGTCACGCTGCGCTCGGCGTAAAAACGAACGGCATCGCGCCGCTGCAAGAGGGCCTGCTCGCGGCTCGCATGCAGGCGCGCCATGAGCGCTTCGAGTACCAGTGAATTTTCGACAATCGTGCCCAGGGCCGGTGCATGTATTTCCCGCGCAGCAAACTCTACCTGCCCGGTGCCGTCCTCTTCCCATACGCGCATCTGCTTGTAGGGGCAAAGTCGCTGTTCTTTTAGTAGCTCCCATGCCCCCAGTTGTTCAAGAAGCTGCTGCGAGCGAGCGGTCAGTGCAACAACCCGAGGATCGAAACCCGACCCCCCCGAGTTTTGCGGTTTGGCCGCAGCGGCGGTGAGAGTGCCTCGGTCGAGCAGGCCAATACGCAGACCACTCTCAGCAAGGCGCAGCGCGAGACTCGCGCCCACGAGTCCAGCCCCCACGATAAGAATATCGCAGTCGGGTTGAGTGGTGGGCGAAGCCGCTGATGGGTTTGAACTCATGGAGCGATTATAGAGCGCCGCCTAGCAACTAGCTATGGCTCCTGTCTTGATGAGGGGCTGGTGAGCCGCGGGAAACGCGCAGGTGAGGGTTAGGTGCGAGCTTTGTGAGAGCTAGGCGAGCGCGGGGACTGCTGCTAGACTCAGAACCGTCATTCGAGATAACAGGACCAAGCCAATGAGCAACACAATTAACGCAAGCCAACTGCAGGACTACATAGGCAAAGAGGTCGGGCTTACCGACTGGGTTGAGGTAGACCAAGAGCGAATTAATCAGTTCGCCGATGCCACCGGCGATCATCAATACATTCACCTCGACGCCGAGCGCGCAGCGCAGACTCCCTTTGGCACAACCATCGCTCACGGATTCCTCACGTTGTCATTGCTTAGCATGCTGAGCTCAATGGGCGGCGGCCTGAAGCTCGAGAATACCGTCATGGGAATTAATTACGGCCTCGACAAAGTGCGTTTTCTTAACCCGGTCAAATCTGGCGCAAAAATTCGCGCACGTTTCACGCTTGCCAGCGCTGAAGAAAAAAAGCCGGGCAACTATCTGCTTAAGCACAGCGTAACGGTAGAAATAGAGGGCGAAGAAAAGCCCGCGCTGATCGCTGATTGGCTAGGAATGACTGTCGTCTCTTAATTCCCGAGCCCGTCGAAGTCTCTTTGAGGCCCGTCGCAGTGTCGTCGGGACTAAAGTGCTAACCCATTCATACTTGAGAAAACCATGAAAAAAAGTCTCTTCGCGATACTCCCTTTCCTCGGCGCTTGCGCCGGCCAGCCGCCTAGCAATATTGGCGTGCAAAACGGTGAACTCACCGCCTGCCCTGAATCACCCAACTGTGTTTCAAGCTTCGCCAGCAGCGAGCAGCACGGCATCGCTCCGCTTTCCGCAAGCCTCGCTCAGGTTGAGCAAGTGCTAGTGGGGCTGGACGAAGCGAACATCGTCGAGGCGAACGAGAACTATCTCTACGCAGAATTTACTAGCGCGATTATGGGCTATGTAGACGACGTGGAGTTTCTGCATGAGCCCGCAGCTGGCGTCACTCATGTGCGCTCGGCTTCGCGTTTGGGCTACAGCGACCTTGGCGCAAACCGCAAGCGCATCGAAGCGATTCGCGCCGCTCTGCGCTAGAATCAAAGAAGGCAGGGCGCATCTACTTCGGTGCGCCCTGCCTTTTTATTAGTAAGAAATTTTCAATCGAATCCCATCGCTCTTGTGCCGAAACGAGTCTTCAGCGTCGGCAGCAATTCGAGTGACAGAAGCCCTGCCTTGCGCAGCCACACCTTGGCTTGCGCGTCGCTAGAAAATAATTTCGTCAAGCCGTCGGTTGCTGCAACCATCAGGTCCTGATCGTCTTCGCGCGCGCCGAGATAGCGGTTAAGCTGAGCCATCGAACCCAGGCTGCTACTCGCGATTGCGCTCGCCTGCCCTGCCTCTGATTCAGCCAGCACCGCAACTAACGCATCGATATCGCGTAATGACAAGTTCATGCCCTGCCCCGCAACGGGATGCAGCGTGTGCGCGACATTGCCGAGCAACACCGTGTGTGGCCGAACCTGCTCTTGGGCAAGCTGAAGGCGCAGCGGATAGATCGCGCGCGTACCAATGCGCGCAAAACGTCCGAGTCGCCAGCCGAATTTTTCCTGTAGCCGAGCTAAAAGCTTCTCGTCGTCGAGCTCGCTAAAGGCTTGTGCGTCTTCGCCGGCCAGCGTCCAAACCAGAGATGCCCGCGACTCACCCTCGGCCGGCAGGAGAGGCAGCAAGGCGAGCGGGCCAGTATTCGTAAACCGTTCGAAGGCGACGCCTTCGTGCGGACGGCTCAGTGCGACATTCGCGATAAGCGCGTGCTGCTCGTAATCGTGACTGCTGCGTGCAATACCCAGCTGATCGCACAGCGTCGAGCGCCCGCCTTCGGCGATGACAAGCAGCTTCGTGTCGATTTCAAAAGCCTCGTCACTTTCCTCACGGCGAACCTCAACGCGCATACCCGCGTCGATCGGCACTCCGGAATGGACCGCGGCGGGAGCACAAACCTGACACCGCTCCATGGAGTCAAGCTTTGCTGCGAGGGCCGAACCGAACACCGCGTTTTCTACGACATAGCCGAGTGCTGATTCCGAAAAGTCTTCGCGGTTAAGCGTGGTCTTGCCGAAACGGCCTTGGTCGGAGACATGAATGCGTTGAATTGGGCAGGCGCCTTCTCCCACCGAATCCCAAAGACCAAAGCGTTGAAGCAGCTCGCGCGACGCAGCCGACAGCGCGGTTGAGCGGCTGTCGAAACTTCGATGCGCAGCGTGCTGGGTTGCGGTGGACGGCAAGGGTTGAGTCTCGACAACAAGAACAGAAAGCTGCGCAGTGGCCGGATTAGCAGCGAGCGCGCAAGCTAGCGTCGCGCCCACCATGCCGCCGCCGACAATCAAGACATCGTAGTTTTCCTGCAGCGTTACCGGCATGATTTTTCTCCGCGCAGACTGCGCTTACGCAGCCCGCGCCTGCTGCGCCTTGGCCATAAAATTTTCTATCTCGTCGACGGTCTTTGGTATACCCGTGGTTAGAACGCGATTGCCTTTCTTTGTGACCAGAACATCGTCTTCGATACGCACGCCGATGCCGCGCCATTTTTGCGGCACCTTCTTATTGTCCGGCGCAATGTAGATGCCCGGCTCAATCGTCGTAACCATTCCCGGCTCTAATAGTCGCCACTCGCCATCGATCTTGTAGTCGCCCACGTCGTGCACGTCGATACCGATCCAGTGGCCGACGCGGTGCATATAAAAATCACGATAGGCTTCAGTCTTGAGCGCTTGCGACAAGGTGCCCTTAATCAACCCTAACTTGATCAAGCCTTGGGTAATGGTTTTCACCGAGGCATTGTGCGGCGCATCCCAAGCGGCGCCGGGCTGCACGGCCGCGATGGCGGCATCCTGTGCTTTTAACACCAATTCGTAGATCGCTTTCTGCTGCGGATTGAATGTCCCGCTGGCGGGAAAGGTGCGGGTGATGTCCGACGCGTAATACTGATATTCGCAGCCGGCGTCGATGAGAATAAGATCGCCGTCTTTTACCTCGTCGTCATTGCGGTCATAGTGCAAGATGCAGGCGTTGTCCCCTGCGGCAACGATGGAGCAATAGGCCGGCGCCCTGCTGCCCCCGCGCATGAACGCGTAATTGAGCTCGGCTTCCATTGTGTACTCTCGTATACCCGGCTCGCACACGGCCATCGCCTGGCGGTGTCCCTCGGCGGAAATCTCCGCTGCCTTCTGCATGAGTTCTATCTCGGCCTTACTTTTAATCAGCCGCAGCTCATGCAGCAGGTGATCTAACACGAGGAATTCACCCGGCGGCTGCGCGCCGAGCTTAGCTTTAGCGCGAATCACCTTTACCCACTCCATGACGCGCTCGTCGAAGCGGCTGTCCTGCCCCATCGAATAATAAACGCGCTCCCGCCCCTCGATTAGGCCCGGCAGAATGTCGTCTATGTCGGCTATGGGAAAAGCGTCGTCGAGCTCGAGCTCGGCCTGCGCGGCTTCGGGGCCCATGAGCCTGCCAGTCCAGAGCTCTTTGAGCTTGTCTTTTTCCTGACAGAACAGCACCGTTTCGCCCTGCTTGCGGCCGGGGATCAGTGCGAGCAGCGCCTCCTGCTCCTCGAATCCTGTGAGGTAATAGAAATCGCTGTTTTGCCTGTAGTAGTAGTCTGTGTCGTTGCTGCGTTGGCGAGCCGGAGCGGCGGCGATAAGGGCTATGCTGCCTGCCTCCATCTGCGCCATGAGATCGGTGCGGCGGCGTTTGAACTCGGTGCTGGTTAAGCCCATGTCTACCTCGTGAGAATCTGGGGTTGAATTGCGGTGAATAGTCTAAGAGCAAAGCGTGCTTGAGTCGAACTTCTGCGTGCTTGCTCATGCCTCTTTGGCTGGCTGTAGCTGCCTAGCTGTCCTGGCGATGACCTGCCTTTTTGGCCGGGTTCACTCCGGCAGGCGTGTTGACCCTTTATCACGGCGGCTCTATAGTTAGCGAACTGCCAGCTAAAGCTCGAATCCCTCTCGACTGTCGAGCCTAAGTCTTTGCTTTAGCCTTCTTGTTTTGTAGTTTTTACGGCGAAATCTCACCATGAACGAAGATCGCTTTCACTCCTTGAGCGCCAAGGTCGACGACCTCATCGAGCTGTGCGCGACGCTTAAGACCGAGAACCAGCTGCTGCGCGCCACCGCCGACAACTGGCAGATCGAGCGCCGCCAGCTCCTTACACAAAACAAAGAAGCGAAAGCGAAACTCGAATCTATAGTTGTTCGCCTCAAGGCGATGAATGAAGCCTAGGCGGCTACGGCCAGTTTCTAGCACTACTACCGTCACTACAGCTGCCACTACGAAGAACTCGTCAGAGAAGACCTATGAGCGAACAACCCACCGCCGTACAGATTAAGATTCTCGACAAAGAGTATCAGATCAACTGTCCGCCTTCGGAGCAGGAAGCGCTTATGAAGTCGGCGCGCTATCTGGATGAGAACATGCGCACGATTAAGTCGCGCGGCAATATTCATGGCGCCGAGAAAATCGCAGTCATGGCCGCGCTAAATATCACGCACGACATGCTGCGCAAAAACCTGCTCATCAACGAAACTCGCCAAGCGAGCGCACTCCAGCTTCGCAGCCTCGAAGACAAGATAGACGCCGCCCTTGCAGGCTCTCGCCAGCTCGAACTTTAAATCGCGGTTTGTCTTTCGCGCTCTCTGCGCGCAGGCTATACTGCCGACTAAGTTCCCTAGGATACTCGCCAGCTAAATGTGTTCTTGAGCCGATATCTGTAACCTCGGAGGATTCTCGTCTAGGTGTTGTTGTGCATGTCCGCTAGACGGAAAGCCTTATGCATCGCGAGAGCCACCACCTGAACCTTTCGGTTCAGGGCAACTTTGGTAGCGGTATTTCGGGGGGCTTCTTTTTCCGCTTACTGCCTGACTCTTTCTTTTTCTTTACCTCTCTTATTTAGCTTCTTGCTTGGCGCTTTCTTAGTTCTCGCTTGACTCTCGTTTAGCTTTTCGCGACGCAAACTTTCGTCGCCTCACCTGAATTTCGGTCTGCCTTCTCTGACGTCATCCCGCGCCATAGCACTCGCTTATTGGTCTGACCAAAAGCGCCGCCTGTTGGTTTCGCTCTGCCGCTCGACGCCGCTCATTTTTACACTGTTACTTTGTGCTTTTACTCTATGCTTGCCCTGCTGAAGAGGCCTCGCCTCTGCCGCACCCGTTGCCTTGAAAGCCTGTGTGACGCCGCCCTTTGCAGCGCCCCTCCGCACATCCTCTTTCTGCTTGTAGCTGGAGAAATCAGCGGAGGATTTTCAGCGGCCGCGTGGCTTTCTCAAGCTGCCTTTCGTATCCTACGGCCTTTCTCAGCCACCTCTCGCGTTCCGTATCGAGCCAAGACACATGAACTCAGTTGCCGACACCGCCGCCGCGCTACGTGCCCATTACAGGGCCGCGCGACGCGCGCTCAGCCAACAGCAGCAACACGCCGCCGCGCTGTCTTTCGCGCAGCAACTGAGCGCTTCGGCTGCCTTTCGTCATGCCGAGTCGATCGCGTTTTATGTTGCCGCCGATGGCGAGCTAGACCTGCAGCCGCTTATCGCGAACGCGCTGGATGCGGGGAAACGCTGCTTTCTGCCTGTCGCCAACCCCGAGGACTTCTCTCTGCGTTTTTTGGCTTACCACGGCGAAAAAAGCGAGCTAATCCAGAATCGCTGGGGCCTGTTTGAGCCTGATTCTTCTCTGCGTGCCGCTGTAGAGGTTTCACCGCAAGAACTCGATCTCGTATTCCTGCCCCTCGTGGCCTGCGATGCCCTCGGCACTCGCCTCGGCATGGGCAAGGGCTTCTACGACCGAGCTTTTGCCTTCACCACTCAAGGTCAGAGCGATTCTCACCCTCTTCTCGTTGGCGCCGCCCATGATTGCCAGATCAGCGAAACACCGCTAGCACGCCAAGACTGGGATGTGCCACTGCAGGCCATTGCGACACCCAGTCAGCTGCTCAGCTTCACGGTGTAGGCTTTATTTTGGCTGTTGCGGGTGGTTTGGGTTTATTGGGCGCGGTTTAGGCGCTTTAGGCGCTTTGGTTTTGGCTTTCTCTGGCTCTCTAAAGCCCTCTTTCTTTCTATCTCCTTATTTCTCAAGCCTCTCGATTTCGCGTATCTCTCTACCTCTCCAGTTTCCGTGCCTCTCTAGACTCCCTAGTTAAAGCCCCCTGTCCCAGCGCCACAAGCCTATTTCACTTCTCTGCTTGCTTGTCTGAAAACACTGGCTATACTACTGTATAAATAAACAGTATTTGGCTCTACGTGCCGAGGCATTAGGCGTGAAAGACACAGCGAATTCCTATATCAGCCCTCAGGTAGGCAAGCTCCAGGCAAGCGGAGTGAGCGGTGCTGGCGGTATAGAAAGTATAAAAGGCACAGAAGGTATAGCCGATCTAGCTGGCGCTGGCGATGTAGACAGCGGCTTAGAGGCTGGCGAAGAAACGGCGGGAGAGGAGACTAAAGGCAAGGCAGAAAGTGAAATAGCCCAGCCTAATCAAGGGCCAGCAGTTATCCCGGGACCTAGCATCGAGCAGCTGCTGCAGAGCAGCAAGAATCTCTGGCGCGGTGGCTACCACGAAGGCTATGCCGAGCAAGACTGTCTGAGCACGGGTTTCACGAGCCTAGACTCACTGCTGCCAGGCGGCGGCTGGTCTCGCCAAGGGCTCATCGAGGTCGTTAACCGGCGGCCGGGGGTCGGTGAGCTCCAGCTCTTCCTACCTCTTATGCGCGCGCTCATCGCTAAGGGCCTGTGGGTGCTTTGGGTAGCTCCACCCTTTTCCCCCTATGCGCCGGGGCTGGCTCAGGCGGGTATCGATTTACGCCGCGTGCTGGTGGTGGCTGCACAACAAAAGCAATTTGACGGGAAGAAGAATCCTGACGCGCCGGTCTTAGTAAGTGAAGGATCGATGACGAGCAAGGACGCTCTTTGGTGTATGGAACGAGCCCTGCAGACACCGCACTGCGGTCTCGTGCTTGCCTGGCAAGGGCAGCTGGCTCAGCGTACCTTGCGTCGCTTACAGCTGGCGGCGGTTACCGGCAAGGCCATAGGGGTCCTGTTCATGAGGAACAATAGTGAACACTCACCTTCGTCTATGAAGCTAGAAATAGAGAGCCTTACGGAGAATGACCAACAATATCTAGACATCAATATCCTCAAGGCTCGGGGGAGTTTTAAGCCTAGCAGCCTGCGCCTGCAGCTTAGAGACCTGCCCGGCGCCTCCTTGAGCAATCCAGATGCGGATCGACAGGAAAATCGCGAAGAAGACAGAGAAAAAGACGAACAAAAGCATAGGGAAAAAGGCCAAGAGCAAAACCAAGGCAAGGACCTGGAGGCGGGGCGAGATAAGGGCCGAGAGAGGAGTAAAGAGAAAGGCCGAGAGAAGGGAAAAGAGAAAAGCCAAGACAAGGGCCAAGAAAGAGCCCGAGACGACTCACAGAAACAAGGCCACAAGAAGAAGGTCGCAGCGCAAGGCAGCGAAGAGAGACCGATGAGAAAGTCAAAGCCATCAGAAGGCAAACCGAGAGAGGTCGTAGGCGATGCTTAAGTCAACCGGTACCACACAGCTCACTCTGCTTCCCCAGCTCGACACGCGCAAGGCTGCGCTGCGGCCAAAGACTCAGCGCGCGTTTGCACAGCGGCAGCAGGAAAACACGCTACCTTCTCAACAAAGACAGCAGCAGCACCAACATGATGAGCAGCCACAGCAGCAGCCGAGGGAGCAACAAGCAGAGCAGGCCAAAAATAGTGTTCAGGGTTTGAACACCGTATCGCCGAACCCTTCGGCTGCACAAGCAGGCACAGACGGTTTGAAGAGCTCACGCAACTTAGAGAACCTGGAAAACCTGGAAAACAGAGAGAGCAGAGAGGATAGAGAGGCTAAAGAGAACCTACATGACATCCCAGGCAGCGCAGACAACGCCCACGCACCGGAAACCGAAACCGAAACCGAGGCTGGCACCGGCGCCGAGAGAGCCGAGGTCGAAAGAGCCAAGGTTGAAAGACCCAGGCCGGCGATCGTCACAGCCAAACAAACCGGTGCCTCAAAGCTCAAGGCTACCCGTCGCGGCAGCCTATGGTACTGCCTGTATTTGCCGCATCTGGCCGCGCTGCCGGAACAAGAGCAGACACACTGTCTCGAACGGCTCGCTCAGCTGTCTCAGGCCTTCAGCTCGGCGATCAGCCTTCATCCCCAGGCTTTGGTTTTCGAGATTCGCAGCGGACTTAACTACTTCGGTGGAGCGGAGTCTCTGCATACTCAATACCGTCAACAGGTAGAGAAGCTGCTTGCAGAGCTAGCTCAGCCTCGCCAGCTAGAGCAGCGCGAAGCTGCGCGGGAAAACATCGACGACACTGACGCTAGTGAAAATGGGGCAAACAAAGGAAGCGAAGACACCACGTACGAGCCCCCCGCTTTCAGCTATGCCGCCTGCCCAACCGTGGAGGGCAGCCTGCTACTGGCTCGTGGCGGTGGCAACACGCTGGTGTATCGCAAAGAAAACCTCGGCTCAGCGCTCGGTCAGCTAAGCCTAGAGACTCTACAGCTTAAGCCCGAGGCGCAGCGCAGGCTTATCAACATGGGCGTGCGCAGGCTTGCAGACCTCTGGCGCCTGCCACCTGCAGGGCTGCGGCGCCGCTTTGGCAGCGACTTTCTTACGCTTATCAACAAGGCGCTTGGCAAAGCTCCCGAGCCGATAAAAAACTACCTGCCCCCGCCGGCCTTCGTACATTCCTACGAACTCCCTTACGAGGTAGAAAATCTTGGCCTGCTGCGGCCAGTGGTGGACGAAATGCTGGCGCAGCTGTGTGATTTTCTCCGCCATCGTGAACTCTGTGCGAGCAGCGTGAAACTCTCTTTACTGCATGAGCGCCGCGAGGCAACGCTGCTAGACGTGGGCTTGAGACAGGCGAGCCGTTCGCAGCAGCATCTGATGATGCTGGTCGACACCCATTTCGATAATCTTCAAATTCCAGCTGCGGTGACGGCGCTGCGTTTAGAAGTAACCCAGTTCGATGCCTTTATGAGCCATAGCGAGTCGCTATTGATTGGCAGCAACGAGGTAAAAAATACCGACAGTGCCGCTACAAGTTTGGGTCAGTTTATGGAGCGCCTGCAGGCGCGCCTGGGAGGAGAGCAGGTCAAAGCGCTGGCTACGATCGCCGAACACGGCCCCGAATATGCGAGCGCGACACAGCGCCCTGGAAAATACGCAAGCTATCCGCTTGTTACCGAAAGCGCTAGCGCACAGCCACAGGGCACTCCGAGCAATCCGCGGCCGCTGTGGTTGCTAGACGAACCAGTGCAGCTCAGTTTGCGCCGCGGCAGTCTTTTTCATAAGCAGGCTATCACCCTGCTAAGCGGGCCCGAGCGCATTGAGTCGCGCTGGTGGTCCGGCACTGAAGTGTGTCGAGATTACTACGTCGCACGGGAGGGCGGTGGCAGCCGCCTGTGGATTTATCGCGAACGCGAAGGCGAGCGCCATTGGTATCTGCATGGCTATTTTGCCTAGGGTGCGAGGCCATTCGAAACGCATTCAAATACGAAGGCACGCCACCAGTTGCCTTACTAATCTAGAAGTCTACAGCCTCACAGAAACAGGGATGCTGAGCTCCAGTGATGTCGGGTTTCACGAGTGTTGAATTTCAGGGGTGTTGGGTTTCAGGGGTGTTAGGTTTCAAAAAGACTAGGTAAAGTCCCGAGACGACAGCGAGTACTCGCTAAGCCAGTAGGAAAGATCTACGAGATGCTCGGCAATAAGATGTACAACGCCATCGCTCTCTTGCACTTTGCCAACCACGCCCATTAGCATCGCCTGCCTAACAACGGGCCGCAGGCGCTCGCCTAGCGCTGGCCATACGACGATGTTCATATGCCCGTCTTCGTCCTCAAGGGTAAGAAAGGTGACTCCCGAAGCTGTCGTCGGTCGCTGTCGACAGGTAACCAGACCCACCGCTTTGACACGCTGCTCATTACCCAGCGTCGGCAGCTGCGAAGAGCGGGCGACAGCAAAGCGGTCGAGATGCTCGCGCAACAGCGCCACGGGATGACGGCGCAAGGTAAAGCCGGTAGAGGCGTAATCCCCTGCAACATTCTGCGCCTCACTCGCGATTGGCAGCATAACCCCGACGCCAAAGTCGCTGTCGCCAAGCGCGGCATCGCTAAATAAATCGGCTGTGCGTCCTCTCCCATAGGTAGCACTGTTTGTTTGATCGCTCTCTATAGATTTCTCTATGGAGTTCTCTATGGAGTCCTCTGAAGGCGCCACTGTAGAGCTCGCTCCGAAGGCCCCTTTCTCCGAAATGCTCTCTATACTGCCGGCCTTCGCCGATGAATTTTTCATAAATCGAGGTACGGTAATTACCCCCGCCGCCTGCCAGAAGGCTCGATGTCTATCGCCCGCAAGTCCCCGCAGCGCATCGGCTGCTGCCAGCGCTTCGAGGTCGCCGCGATCCAGGCCGCTGCGAAAGACAAGGTCTTGAATAGAAGTGAACTCGCCCCCGCGTCGCGCCTCTTCAATACTTAGCGCCGCCTGAGCTGAAAGCCCCTTCACTAAATTGAAGCCGATTCGCAGGCTCTTCTTACTCGACTCTTTAGGATTGTCTTCAGATGCCGCCTCCAATGCCGCCTCGGCTTTACGCTTTCTAAAGCCTTTGCTTCTCCTGTTTAGACTTACGACATTCTCTTGACCTACGCCTCTGCTCTGCAGCTCTCTACCGTTTCGCTCTTCGCCTTCCTCTTCTTCACTCCCTGCTGTTGCCTCTTTTTCTTTCGCCTTGCTTCTCTCCTTACCCCTCTCCTTACCTCTCGCCTTGCCTTCCGCTCTTACAGCATCGTTTAACGAAACCCCAGCTGCCCACTCGGCATCTTCTTTAGAATTTTTGCTGCTATTACCTGCGGCTTCAACTGGTTGGCCAAGCACAACCGTTGTCTGCTTAACCTCGCCATTTGCTAGGCGAGTCGACAGCTCTAGCGAACAGGTAGCCCAGCTGCGATTCACGTCCGCAGCCAACACTTCTACGCCGTGACGCTGCGCGTCTTTAATCAGCTGCGCCGGCGCATAGAAACCCATAGGCTGGCTGTTAAGCAGCGCACAGCAGAATGCGGCGGGATGATAATATTTTAGCCACGAGGACACGTAGGCTATCAACGCAAAACTTGCCGAATGTGATTCGGGAAAGCCGTAGTCACCAAAGCCCTTGATTTGGTGGAACAGCTGTTCGGCGAAACTGAGTTCATAGCCGCGTTCAAGCATGCCTTTAACGAGCTTGTCGCGATAAGACTCTAAACCGCCTTTGCGTTTCCACGCCGCCATGGCGCGGCGCAGATCGTCAGCCTCGCCGCCGCTAAAGCCGGCAGCAACCATTGCCAGCTGCATAACCTGCTCTTGAAAAATCGGCACACCAAGGGTTCTTTCTAAGGCCGAGCGTACGGCTTCGCTGGGGTAACTGATTGGTTCCTTGCCGCTGCGCCGATTCAAATAGGGGTGCACCATGTCGCCCTGAATCGGGCCCGGTCGCACTATCGCAATCTGAATAACAAGGTCGTAGTAGCTACGCGGCTTAAGGCGCGGCAACATGCTCATCTGCGCGCGCGACTCGATCTGAAACACGCCAATCGTATCGCCCACACACATCATGTCGTAAACCGCAGGATCCTCGGCTGGCACTTTTTGAATGGTCAGCGGCTCGCTACTGTAGGCGCTTACTAGATCTAAACATTTGCGTATGGCGCTCAGCATACCTAGGGCCAGCACATCGATCTTTAGCAAGCCGAGCGCTTCGAGATCATTTTTCTCCCATTGAATAATCGTGCGATCCACCATCGCTGCATTTTCTATGGGCACGAGATGAGTCAACGGGCCCTGGCTAATCACAAACCCGCCAACGTGCTGCGAAAGGTGCCGTGGAAAACCGATTAGCTGGCCTGCCAGCTCTAACAGCAGTGCGATAGTTGGATCGCTCTTATCAACCTGCGCGTCGGCCAGCTGTTCCTCTAAGTTTTCTCCCCACCAGTAGATCGACTTCGATAAATGATCCAAGAGCGCGTCGTCCAAACCCAATGCCTTACCGACATCACGTATCGCAGAGCGCGATTGATAGCTTATTACCGTCGCTGCCAGCGCAGCGCGTCCGCGGCCATATTTACCGTAGATATATTGAATCACTTCTTCGCGGCGAGAGTTCTCGAAGTCGACGTCTATATCCGGCGGCTCGTTTCGCTCCCTCGACAGAAACCGTTCGAACAGCACTTCAACCCGCGCAGGATCTACCTCGGTAATTCCCAGGCAGTAACAAACCGCCGAGTTCGCGGCCGAGCCTCGCCCCTGGCAGAGAATGCGCTGGCGTCGAGCAAAGGCAACGAGGTCTTGTACGGTTAAAAAATAGTGCTCGTAGCCCAGCTCTTTCACCAGACTAAGTTCGTGCTCGATAAGGTTGCGCACCTTCGGACTCACACCCTGCGGCCAGCGCTCACGAATGCCCGCTTCGGTAAGCTCACGCAGCCAGCCGCTAGGTGTGTACTGCGGCGGCACTAGCTCACGCGGATATTCGTAGCGCAGTTCATCCAGAGAGAAATCGCATTCTTCGGCGACTCTTATGGTTTCAGCAAGCAGGTCTGGCGGATAGAGTTTAGCGAGGCGGTGACGTTCGCGAAGATGACGCTCTCCATTGGGCTGCGCGGCGTAGCCTAGCTGTGCGATGGGTCGCCCAAGGCGAATAGCGGTCACGGTATCGAGCAGAACGCGCCTACTCGGCTCATGCATTAACACCCCGCCGCTTGCGCACAGCCGCATGCCTACGCGTGCGCCGAATTCTCGCAGGCGCGCAAGCTTGCCGCGGTCGTCGCCACGTAAATGCAGCTGCACAGACAAACGCACGCCGCTGCCAAATATCCGCTGCAGCCACGTTGCTTGCTCCATTAGATACTCCTCGGCCTGCGCAAGATCAGGCCGCCAGAGCACGCTGCACTCAGTCGGCAGGTACTCCTCTAGCAGCGCTCGGTCGAGACGGTAGCTGCCCTTGGGCGCCGCTCTGCGCGCACAGCTAATCAGATGGCTCAGCTCGCCATAGCCAAGTCGACTGCGCGCCAGCAGCACCAGATCAACATGGCCCTCTGCTGCGCTGTCCTTTGTCTCTGGACTGCGACTAACACGCAGCTGCGAGCCAATAAGCAATTTGAGACCCAAGGGTTTAGCAGCGACATGAGCACGCACCACACCAGAAAGTGAACATTCATCGCACAGTGCCAAAGCCGCATAGCCCAGCTCGTGGGCTCGGGTGACAAGCTCTTCAGGAAAGGAAGCCGCGCGCAGAAAACTGAAATTCGAGCGGCTATGCAGCTCAGCATAGGCCGGCTGGGCCGGTGAGTTGGAATCCGCGCTCGCACGCGAGGCGCCGTGTTTAACGACCGCGGACGATTCGTCGCCTGCAGCGGCGACCCGCGCAACGGTATTTGTAGGGGAATTGGGGTTCATAGCGTCTTCACAAAATACTGTTTATTTATACAGTATTTTGTATGCGCTGAACACCCACTAGATTCAGCTACGGCTCCGCTCGATACAGGCCCGGCGCGCTATCCGCTACTTAAATAGCATTGACTGCTTCGATCGCGGTCTGAGAGAAGCATAGTTTGAAGTGCAGTTTAAGGCGATGTGAATGAACCCTCGCCAGGGCTCGTCATAGCTCTTGAGTGTAAGGACTTCACCCGCGCATCGTCTGCGCCGGTCCGCCCTCTCCGCCGCGCGAATCAGAGCTCGTTCTTGTAAACACTCCCGCCTTGCAATATGACTTTGAAGTTTTCCCGGGGCTGAGTCATTACAGAAATATCCTCGAGCGGGTTACCTTCCACGACAAGAATATCCGCCACCGCGCCTACCTCAATGACTCCGAGCTTACCGTAAGGATTGCGAGGGCCAGACAAAGCCATAAGTTCGCCACCACGGGACGTCACTTGACGCAGAATTTCGATCGGCTCGAACCACTGTGAGCGCAGAATGAACTCTTCGCCAATGCGCTCAAGCAGTCCCATGTTAGTCACAATATCTGCGCCGAAAACGATCTTCTCAAAGCCAATCTTATTCACCGCCTTCATCATATCATCGATACCCTCCAGCGCCTGCTGCTGCTTGCGTTGCTGATCTGCGTTGAGGCCTACGATTTCGTTTTCGAAAATCAGGACCTGCGGCGACAGCCAAATATCGTTTTCTTGCATCAATAGCAGCGTCTCCTCATCGACGAGGTTCGCGTGCTCAATAGACTTCACACCGTTAGTGATGGCGCGCCGGATGCCCTTGCTGTTGTACACATGCGCTGCGACATAGGTTCCCCAATCTTCGGCTGACTCCACCGCTGCTCGCACCTCGTCGTCGGTGTACTGAGTCACGTCAAGCGGATCGCCATAGGAAGAGATACCTCCCCCCACCGCGATCTTAATCTGTGTTGCGCCGCGGCGGAGATTCTCCCGAGCGGCCTGCAAAACCTCCGGCCGGCCATCGGCCACCATTGTCATGCCAAGTTCTTCAAAATGGCTGCGACTGGTCGGATCGAGCAGGCGAGAATTATTTGCGGCAGTGCGATGATCTGAGTGCCCGGCAGTTTGCGAGATCATTGCGCCCGAGGGATAAATTCTAGGGCCTGCCACCACTCCTTGATCGATCGCCTGTTTCAGAGAGAAAGTATTACCACTCATATCCCGAATCGTCGTGAAACCGGAATCGAGCATTGTCTTCGACGCCTTGGTCGCCACGTAGGCCCAGTAAAAGGCATCTGTCGTAAGGGCTTGACCGACCGGCATCTGCATCATGATGTGCGCATGGGAATTTATGAGACCGGGCATTACTACACGGCTCTGCGCGTCGATTTCCTCGGTCATTTCGGCAACATCAAGATCGCGGCCAATCTCGCTGATTAGCCCGTTGCTAATGGCTATGTCCTGCGGCGCCGACAGGTCAGCACTCGCGCCATCAAAAACTCGCGCATTACGAATCACTAGGTCCTGCGCCTTCGAAGCACCGGACAGCAAAACCAAAGCCAGCAGGGCTACCGCTGAAAAGTAAGACCGTGGAACTAGCATTGTTCTCTCCCAAAATAGTGAGCAAATATCCTAGCGCCTATAGGCCTCAGAGGCTTATCATTTTGCGACAGTCATCGTACCCTGCAGCTTGCCGCGAATAGTACGTACCGCGGCTCTATAATGCCGGTAGAGGCGAACAAACAATGATCGCAAACCTTAAAGACGACGCAGGGCAGATTCGCCTAAGCGCGACACTCCTGTTGGGCAGTGAAGAAGCCGCGCGGGAACTGCAGAAAGACCTCGCTCCTATTTTGAAGTTGGCAGGCATTCCAAGACACCAGATTCAAACTGGCGCAGGCTACCTGTCGCTCAGGAGCGTCGTGACATTTCTCAACGAAGGCGCCAAACAGTTCCGCTGCGAGGACTTTGGTTTCCTCATTGGACGTCACCAGCCCCCGGTCAAATTTGCGATGATGGGGAAGCTGCTACGCATTGCTCCAACTCTTGAGGACGCGATTAACGACGGTATTCGGTATTCGATTTTGAACAGCGGCTACTCAAGTTGGACCCTGGAGCAGGAGTCAGGAGTTGCCCTGCTAACACGACGCACCCGCGCAGCCTACGACGCCCCCCTTGCGCAATTACAAACCTTGGCCCTTGTCCTAGTGTACAAGGCGGCTAACACCGTGTGCGGTCACAACGTGCCCCTGAACCAAGTGATGTTTTCTCATAAACGCGTTGGTAGCCCTCAGCTTTTGGAGAAATTCTTCGGCGCGCCTGTCAGCTTCGACCAGCAATTTAATGCTCTGGTCCTGCCCCGAAAAAGTCTAGCCACACCCCTGCCGACGCGCGACGACAAACTACACGACACGATTAGTCATCAGCTGCGCGAGCTTGCCTCAAAACAGAACTCAGACGATTTGGCCTATACACTGCGGCTATTCGTTCTACGCACACTCGGCACGGCAAACTGTATTCTCCAAGGGTTTTGCGAGGAAATGCAAGCCCATCCTCGTGCCATCCAGCGCGAACTAGCCTCTCGAGAGATAAACTTTAAGGCGTTTCTCGCGCAGGTGCGTCACGAGTTAGCACGCAATTACCTACGTAATTCTGAGCTCAGCATGCTCGAACTGTCGGACCTGCTTGGGTACAGCAATCCGAGTGCTTTCTCCCGTGCTTTTAAGTTGATCGCCGGCTCCTCACCTGCGAATTGGAAACAGCGGCTGACCTAAGGTGGTTGGCGAACGGGCTGTCGGCAAATGGTAAGTTTCTGCGAGCGGTCTAGGCTAAGCTTTCGATACGATAATTAAGAGAACATCACCATGCCTAAGCAATCGTCTTGCTGCTTCAACCGTATTCAAACACTGCCCAGTGCAATCGTGCGCCGGCTAGCGCTCCCCGCTCTGCTGTCTTTATTCGCGGGGCAGACGCTAGGCCAAAGTGATTCTATGGAATCAGTTGTTCGGGATTTTCTGCACGCCGGACTCGTCTTTCAAAATCACGACGCGATGCCCTACATGTACCTCGGTGAGCCCGACGACGTCGCTACCGCTGCCTCTTCAGCTCTCACTTTGGAAGAAGCTATTGACGAGCTGCGCCAAATTCAACGCCGACTGCTCGCGCTAGAAAATGCCGATGGGCCGCAAGAAGTAAAACGTCGCTCCAGCCTCAATGCGCGGTTAACCGCGACAATTACACGCGGCGAAATTTTACTCGGTATGCCGCCAAGCGATTTCCAAGCCGAGGCAATACTTGTGTTTGGTGTCGAAGCGCCACTTTACGACGAAGCGCACTTTACTCGCTTGACCGCCGAGCTTGATTCGCTAATCCCCGGCGATGGCCCACTAGTTGATCGAATGGGCGAGTTCCGAGATCAATTCGTTATACCGCCGGAAAAACTCGAGCTAGTGATTGGTCGCGCGATGCAGGAGTGTCGGGCGCGAACGATGGAGCATATCGAGTTGCCCGCCAATGAAAACGTCACTCTGAATATTGACCGCAACATGCCCTACGTTGGGTTCACCCAATACCGAGGAAATAGTCAGAGCACCGTGCATCTCAACGCGGACGTTCCGGTTCATATCGAGCGTGCCATCGAGCTCGGCTGCCACGAGGGGTATCCAGGACACCACGTTCACGCGTCTCTCGTAGAGCAGGAAATCATCAACAATCGCGGCTGGGACGAGTACAAACTTATTACCCTAATGGGCCCTTACTCGGTTATTACCGAAGGCGCGGCAAGCTATGCCGAAGAACTCGCGTTTAGCCGCGAGGAGCGCATGCAGTTCAATAGCGAGGTCCTTATGCCGCTCGCGGGACTGGATGCGAGCAATCTTGCACTCTACGCGAATTACACAGACCTCGTGGGCAAACTTAACTACGCTCGCAATACCGTTGCGAGTGCCTATCTCTACGAAGGCATGGGCCGAGAGGAAGCTATCGAGTGGCTAATGAAGTACGGCTTAGAGACGCGTGGAACGGCGACACAGCGGCTCGACTTTATTGATGTACAACGCGCATATGTTCTAACTTACAACTACGGTAGGCAGCTGGTTGCAGAGCACATAGGCGACACGCTGACAGAAGATCCTGAGCAGGCCTGGGCAAAGTTTGTTGAAATCCTGCTGACACCGCTTGGGCCTCAGGATCTCCTACCAAACGCTCAATGACCAAGCGCTTGATGACCCAGCGGTGCGACCAGACTTAAAAGCCCTCGCTTCTGTCTGTCGTCAGCTCCGCGCGGGCCGAAAGTGAAAAGCGGTAAGTGAAAAGTGGAAAGCGGAACTCTATTTGTGACACAGGCTAAAACCCACGCTCAAAAAAAAACCCGAAGGTGATGCCTTCGGGTTTTTTTGTGCCTGGGTTTATGTCCCAAATTTCTTCAAGGTTTGTTTCCTAAGCGTAAGCTTTGGCAAAACCTTTCTACTCGCCAGACTCTCCGGCTGCGGCACGCGCCTCTTCCATGCGCTCGCCGCGCAGGATGTTTGTCATACCGTAGTTGCCTTCGTGGCAAGCATATTCGTACATCTGGCCATCGACCTTCGACATAGGCACGCGCGCGACAATCTTGTCTTTGAACGTGCTGGGGTCTTCTACCGTGAATTCGTAGTCGACAGTGAATTCATCGACGCGAGTGAAACGCTCGGTCAGGAACTTATCCTTGGCGCTGCCGAACACGCTGAAGCTCTGCGTGAGGTCGTTGAAGTTGCGTGTCTCTACAACCAACGTGTCGCCGTCCCAGTAGCCGCGCGAATCCCCGGTCCAGAGACGAATGTCGTCGTCAACGTGTGCTTCTTTATTGAGAGGCACAATACGCGCGTCGTGGATCATTTCAGTCATGATCACGACAGTGTCTTTGCTCTGTACGATCTGCACGTTGTTGTTATACATGCTTGGCGTGAAGGGGGGGCCTGAATTGAAGCCGACGATGCAGCGCTCAGAGATTCCTCGGTCCTCATAGGAATCTTTTCCGATGCCGCCGACCACTAGGCGAACCGGACGCTCACCTTCGATATCGGGGCCGAGTCCGCCAACCTGCACAACAACACCTTCAACACGCTCAGGCACCTGCCCGTTCTCAGGGTAAGTAATGAGTGACGTGCGCAGGTTATCGCCGCGACCCGCTTGCTCAACCCAGAATGTGTTGTAGCCGCCGACGCCGTCATTATTTAATGCTTCGTATTGCTTTTCGACATAAGAAGCCAGCATGTCCGCCTGCTCCTGTGTCATGTATTCGTTGTTGCCGAACATCGCAGGTCGGCTCATGGGGATATTAGAAGAAAAGTTCCACACACCTTGTAGGTCTGGTTGATCCCACTCTGTGCGCGGCACTTCGTAGTCGGCAGCGTAGGCTGCGCCAAAGGCCACTAGAGAGACTGCAGCTATCAACGTTTTTAATTTCATGTTTAATACCTTATCGAAAGTGGATAATTTGGATTGTAACCGAACCACTTGTTAATACAAACCGTATACCTTAGCCGGACCACCGGAAGTTGACCTAAATATCTAGTCGAAACCGAGGACCTACAATGATCACAAAGAATAATGAAAAAGAGATCGATCAAGGCCAACGCGCCCCTCTACACACTGACTCTGCAGCTGGTAAAAAAGTACTACGTGAAGAGATCAAAGATCGCCATACCAGTCACTGGGATATGGACTTGCTGAGTCGAGAGGAGCTCGAAAAGCTGATGAGCTAAGACAGGAGCTGACCTGCTAGGCTCTCCAGCGGCCTTTTTTTCGTCGCTCTCACGGCCTTCCCTCCTCGAAAGGTCGGGCGTAGACTCTGTATGGACTATTTTTTAGCCCCAATCGGAGACCGCTAATAATGATTACTACAAAGCAACGTTCTCACGGCCAGGCTTTCTCGGCTCTTAAATCAACACTTCTCACGGCAGGCTTTACCTTCGCGCTTGGCACAGGCATCAGCCACGGCGCCGAAACCTGGCCAGTAGAGGAAGCCGGCGCTGCGGCAGCTGGCTTTTCAGAGCAGGGAATAGACGCATTAGACGCCGCCATGGCGAAGATCGTTGCCGATCAGGACGTTGCCGGCATGGTCTGGCTCCTGGCTCGCAATGGCGAGGTTGCGACGTTTGAAACCGCTGGCCTGGCGCGAGTCGACGATCAGGCCCCTATGACAATGGACTCGCTGTTCCGCATCTACTCCATGACTAAACCTGTAACCGGCGTCGCTTTGATGATGCTGCACGAACAGGGCCTGTGGGAGTTCGACGACCCCGTCAGCAAGCACGCGCCCGAACTCGGTGGCCTGCAAATAATGAGCAGCTACGACGAAGACGGCAATATGGAACTCGTCGCCCCGACCCGCGAGCCCACTATGCGCGAGCTACTCAATCATTCAGCCGGCTACGGTTACGGCCTCAGTGGCAACGATCCGGTCAATACCGCGTTCCGCGATCTGGGCGTGTTGGCCTCGGAGGATCTGGATGATCTGATCGCCAAGGTTTCAGAGATACCCCTGCTCTTCGAACCCGGTGAGCGCTGGTCTTATTCGATTTCGGTAGACATACAGGGCTACATCGTCCAACGACTCAGCGGCATGCGCTTCGGCGACTTCCTCGAACAGAATATCTTCGCGCCGCTGGCGATGAGCGACACGCGCTTCTTCGTGAAGGCCGAAGACGTCGACCGCTTTGCCGAGGTGCACAATTGGGATAGCGAGCGTAATCGGCTCGTACAGCGCCCACACCGCAGCGATCGCCCCAGCTACCTTGACCCCGAGCGCCTCGAAAGTGGCGGTGGCGGGCTAGTGTCCTCGACTCACGACTACGCTCGTTTCCTGCAGATGCTTGTCAACGAAGGCGAACTCGAAGGTGAACGCTTACTTACACCCGAAAGCATACGAATCATGCGCACTAACAGCCTGCGCGACGATCTAAACCTGCGCGGCAGCCTCACGAGCGAAGGCCAGCCGGGCCAAGGTTTTGGCGTCGATTTCGCGGTTATTACCGACCCCGAAAAAGCCGGTTCGCGCAACAGCCCAGGCACCTACTATTGGGGCGGCGCAGCCGGGACTTGGTTCTGGGTAGACCCTGTCGAGGATATGTTCTGGCTTGGCATGATCCAAGCGCAGGGCGCCACCCGCCCGGGCGCCGCTGATATGCGCGGCATAGCGGCAGACATTATTTATGACAGTCTTCAGGACTAACACGGCGCCTAGGTGGCATCCGCATCGAATCCTGCGCTGCGCTGCAGTGGCGGCGATCCTTGCAGCGGCGCCGGTTTGCGCTCAGCCTCTGGATAATTTCGCAGCCGCGGGAGCTGAGTCGCGCCTGGAGCTCGGCCGCCTCGCGTTGGAGCAGGGTGAGCTTGAGAATGCGCAGCGCTTGCTGCGCGAAGCGGTTCAGCTGCTTAAAATAGACAAAGGGCTGCGCACTCAAACCCAGCTCGAGCCGCTGCGCAAACTAATGTGGGCAGAGATGCGAGCGGCCCAGTGGAGCGAGCTCGAAACGAGCCTCGAGCACTTCTATTGGCTTCTTGGTCAGATCCAAGATTCAACCCTAAGCTCACAGCTCGACATCATTCGTGACCTGCGCCAGCTGAACCTCGAGGCTGCAGCCCACCCCAACAATCCCGCCCCCGCAAAACATTTTAGCGGCGCTCAGCGCCTAAACTGGCAGGCGCTCTCTTTTATCGAGGCCACCGTGGGCGAAGACTCCACGCGGCTTGTGCCTTGGCTTTACGATGGCCTACTGCTACAGCATTTAGAGAACCGCCTGCTCGATAAACGCGGGCTCAGCAACTACCAGTACAAGACCGATGGCCGGGAGATCGTGAGCGGTTGGTCGCTTTCGAGCAATGAGATAAGCCGGGCAAGCCTCGCAATAGGCATGGATCTGCTAGATCGCATCGAGACCGTGTGCCTTTCGGCGACCGGCTCGCAGCACGACAGCGCTCAAATCAAAGCGAGCGTTGCGCTCTACCGCGGAGACTGGGCCAGTCTCAATGACCAGCCGGAAGAGGCTGCGTATTTCTACGCGCGGGCGCACAAGCAGTGGCCGGCGCAGCGGCAGCTAAGTCCCGCCCCACAGAACTCGGCCCCACAGATCAGTGTCGACTCCTCTCGCCTGCCCAGAACACACTTTCAGGTAGGTGGAACTGATCTCGCAGCTCTCAAGCCAGCTCAGAAGGCTCAGACAGCTCCGGAAACACGCTGGGCAACTGGCTTCGACAAGGTGAGTCCTGAGCTGTTTCAAACCCTGGCTAGCGATCGGCCATACCCGTCGAATTCATGCATAAGTAATTGAATAAAATGAATATTAATTCTCATCTACTGCCTATCATCCGCGTCTTTACGGTCGTAGCCGCCTGCTCGCTCGGCGCCTGTTCCCAGCTCGAAGGCACAGCGCAGGAGCGTATGCCGAACGACGCCGAAGTTGCTCAGTACAATGCCTCTGTCGCCCCTGAGGAGCGCATCGTGTGCCGTAACGAGACCCCCGTCGGCACCAATGTGCCCCGGCGTGTTTGTCGCTATCTTCGTGATATCGATGCCACCTCTCGCTTCCACCGCGATCAGCTCAGACGAGCCCTGCGCTAAACCCTGCAAGTCCCCCAAAAACCTTAACCTTTTAAACCTCTGAATAAGTCGCAAAAGCCGTTGCCACAGCGAATTAAATGCTTGTATAGTCGAATCGCTCTGCGCAAATGTGCGGGTTCTTAGAGTTAAGAGAATGAAGCATTCTCTCTTGTAGTACCAAAAGACGCAGTCCGCGGGCTTAAAAAATAATTGCAAACATAATTAGAGAGAGTATGCATATGCGCAGGAATTTCCCCAGCTCACGCCGGGCGCTAACACTCGCCGTCATGGCGGGTCTCAGTTTCCAGGCAACAGCACAAGACACCACTGTGGAAGAGGTCGTTGTAACGGGCTCCTTCCTCCGCGGATCGCCTTTAGACGCTCCATCACCCGTTCAGGTCGTAGACCGCTCCAGCATCGAAGCTCAGGGCGCTGCGGTGATCTGGGATGTCATCAAAAACCTCGAGGTGAACTCGGGTTCGATCACGAATCCCGGCTCCGGCGACAACACACAGGTCATCGGTTCTGCCAACGTCAACCTACGTAACCTCGGCGAGAACTCCACACTCACGCTGATCAACGGCAAGCGTATGGTGCCTGCGGCTGCGACAACACGCAGCGGCGGCGAGTTTGTCGACCTCAATTCTATTCCACTCGTTATGACCGATCGCGTTGAAGTCCTAACAGACGGCGGCTCGGCACTATACGGCGCCGACGCGGTTGCGGGCGTGGTGAACATCATCATGCGCGACGACTTCGAAGGCTTCGAGCTCTACGGCGATATCCAAGGCGTCCAAAAAGCCGACGAGAAGTATGACCAAACGGTCAGCGCCATCTGGGGCTGGGCAAGCAGCGACGGCGACACTAACTTAGTTCTGTCGGCTGAGCGTTTCGAACGCGACCCGGTAACAGTGCGTGAAACTAATGCTTATACCGATCTGCAAGATTTTCAAGGCGTCGTAAGTACCACCGGCGGCTTCTTTGCGAGTGCCGCTATCGGCGCACCGACGCCGATGGACTGGCTCAATATGGATATCATGGGCCGCAACGTTTCTCAGGGCGGCACCATGGCCCCCGTTTGGACCGACCCACTATGCGACAACACATTCGACCCCAACGGCGGGCCTTTGCTGGAACCCGGTGGTCGTCGGTACAACCAGGGTCAGGCCGGCGGTGCCTGCTTGATGGACGTATCTGAATGGTCCTTCGCGGCGCTCGAAACAGTTCGCGACAGCTTTGCAGGTACCTTCTCTCACCGCTTTAGCGACAACGCAGAGTTCTACGCGTTTGCTCAGCACTCTGAATCAACTATTGGACGCGGCGACAGCGGCTACAACGAATCACGCGGCCCCACTATCTTCCTTCCTGCGCCGGGCGCGCACGGCGGTAACCCTGTAGGCGCCTACTTAGAGCTCGGCGCCTTTGCAGCCGCGGCGGGCAACACCCCACCTACTGCAGCAGACATGCCCAACCATCCGCTCTCGCGCGAAAACGGCGGCCCTGGTATAGCTACTTGGTCACAGGTGCGTAATGGCATCTTCCGCCCTGGCGGCGATGGGAATACGACCGAGACATCGAACTCAGCAGTCCAAGTGGGACTACGCGGCACTTTCGACGCCTTCGATCGCGAACTGAGCTACGACGTTGGCTACTCGTTCAGTGAATCTTCGATGGAAGAGAACTACCGCACTTTCAATCGCGAGAAGACCGAGCTTGCAGCACTTGGCTTGGGTGGACCGAACTGTACGCCTAACGGTGTGTCGGACTTCGACTATGCCGGCGCACCAGGCGCTTTTGGCTTCCTGCCTAACCTGTGGGCGAGCGATGCGGCTGCGTTCAACCAGACCTTCTTCCCTGCGTTTGTTTTCACCACGCGCGAGTCGGTCTCTTTGGGTCTAACAAGTAACAACCACGGTCAGGACGGCTGTCAGTTCTACAATCCTTATCTTTCGCAGCTGACTAATCCTAACGTGGCCAACGATCCTGCACTCATGGATTACATCCTCGAAGACGTGCGACGAGTTGATAAGCGCAACAAGCTAGCCGTGTTCGATGCTGTCGTTTCGGGCGAGCTGTTCGAGATGAAGGGCGGCACGGCGCAGTTCGCGGTAGGCGGTCAGTATCGCGATCGCAACACGAAGGAAATCGCTAACGAGCTCCACTATCCGGGCCTGCAGAACCGCATTCTTGGCTATGACGAGAATGGCGTGCCTAATGAGTTCCACCGCGTAAGTAACAACTACGAATGTGCGATGTGTGCGTTCAACTACGACAACAGCCGCACAACTTCAGCTGCCTTCATGGAACTGTCGCTACCGTTCATCGAGAACGTCGAGACTCAAATCGCTCTACGCTTCGAGGACTACGGAGGCCAGATCGGCAGCGAGCTGTCGCCCAAGATCGCAATGAGCTGGCGTCCTACTGAGTCGCTGTTGGTTCGTGGCTCTTACTCGCAGTCCTTCCGCGCACCGAACATTGCCATCGTACAGACTGGTCTACAGTCGTCTTCGGTTACGTTCCAAGACCCAATCTCAAACCAAAGAGTGCGAGCTGGTCTCGTTCCTCCCACGATTGAGAACGGTGAGCGCGAATCTACCTACACTCTGGGTGGCCCGGCGCCAACGGTTGGCAATGAATACGCCGACACCTACAGCGCTGGCTTCCTATGGACGCCAGGTGGCGCACTCGATGGCTTCACTTTCGGCGCCGATGCTTGGCGCTTCGAGGTCAGCGACCGCGTACTGCCGGAGCCTCCAATCAACGCGCTTCAGCCTGAGCTAGATGCGTTCTTGGCCGCCTCGCAGAACGAAAGCAACTACGTGCTCAACGATTCGATCTCTTTGGATTCGCCGGTTGTGAACGTGCCTTGTTCACCTTCAGCGATTGCTGCCGAGTTCGGTGTTGACTCGCCAGAGCGCCTGAATTGCGTGGTCGCACCAAATACCTACATCGTGCCAAACATTCAGCGCCCTGTAGGTAATGAGTTCGGTGACCTCGTTACACTGACTCTGAGCGCTGTGAACGCCGGCGAAATCACTGCTGACGGTATCGATGTGAAAGCGGGCTACGCTTTCAGCAACGACCTTGGCCAGTTCTCTGCCAACCTGACCTACACTCACGTTCGTCAGTATGAGTTCGCTAACGTGCCGGGCATGATTAACGGCCTATTGGATAGCGGTGTTTACGATGCAGCAGGCACAACGGGCGACGGTAACCTAGTGCGCTCGATGCCTGACAACCGCGGTACGCTAACGATGAACTGGCGTAACGGCGACCACGGCGTCACGTTGATCAACCGTCATATAGGCTCTTATCGTGACCTCGGTTACGAAGGCGCTCTCACAGTGGCTAACGATTTCACTCGACCGCTGTTGTCACGTGAAATCGGCAGCTACAACACCTGGGACGTGCAGTACAACTACACCAAGGCTTGGGATAACTCTCGCTTCGGTAGCACCACGTTCACAGTTGGCCTGCTAGACGCGCTTAACAAGACTCTTCCTTACCGCGAGCTAAGCGCGTTGAACTATGACGCGACGGTCTTTGAAGGTCGTGGCAAGCGCTGGTACGCACGAGCTCTCTGGTCTTTCTAATCCCAGAAGCAAGCTAAAGAGAAAGCGGCGCATTGCGCCGCTTTTTTTTGTCTCGAATTCAGTGAATATTGGATTGAGCAGTCTCCAGCCTCACTGTTCCATAATGTTTCATTTCACTGCTACCGCCATTGCGGTGATACGGAAACTAGACCTATACTAAGATAGTGATGTAGGCGTGAAGTCGTGGTACGGATGCGAGAGCTCGTCAACACTGTTTCGAAGGTTCTAGAATTCGAACGCAGATGCTTACAAAAACAATAAAAACAAAAACTCAATCTAAAAATGAGGAAGCACATATGCGTGAGAATATCCCTTGGTCGCGTAAGGCATTAGCTTTAGCGGTCATCACAAGCTTATCAGCACATGCCAGCGCCCAAGACAACCAAGTCGAAGAAGTGGTGGTTACTGGCTCATTCATCAAAGGGTCACCCTTAGATGCTCCGTCTCCTGTTCAAGTGGTTGATCGCTCAAGCATAGAAGCCCAAGGTGCGGCAGTAATCTGGGATGTAATCAAGAATCTCGAGGTTAACTCTGGGTCAATTTCGAATCCAGGGTCTGGGGATAACACGCAGGTCAGCGGTTCAGCCAATGTTAACTTGCGCAACCTCGGCGAAAACTCAACGCTCACCCTGATCAACGGCAAGCGCATGGCGCCGGCCGCGGCCACGACACGTAGCGGCGGAGAGTTTGTAGACTTAAACTCTATTCCACTTGTCATGACAGATCGCGTCGAAGTTTTGACAGACGGTGGATCGGCACTCTATGGCGCGGACGCAGTTGCAGGTGTAGTTAACGTCATAATGCGGACCGACTTCGAGGGCTTCGAGCTATACGGGGACATTCAAGGCGTTCAAAAAGCTGATGACAAGTACGACCAGACCGTCAGCGCAATTTGGGGGTGGAGTAGCGCTGACGGCGATACTAGTCTAGTGCTCTCTGCCGAGAGGTTCGAACGTGACCCAGTTAACGTAACTGAGACCAATGCGTACAGCGACCTTCAGGATTTCAGAGGCACAACCAGCAGCGTCGGTGGTTTGTTCGCCAGTGCGGCCCTCGGTGCCGCAACCCCGATGGATTGGTATAACGTAACTAACGTTACTCGCAATGTAATGCAGGGCGGCATATCGACCCCCGTTTGGACCGACCCTCTTTGCGACAACACGTTCGGAGCCAACAACCAACCGATGTACGAGCCTGGAGGCCGACGCTACAATCAGGGACAAGCCGGTGGTGCCTGTCAAACTGACAGGTCTCAGTGGGTGATAGCGGCCCAGGAAACGGTCAGGGACAGCTTCGCTGGAACGTTCAATCACCGCTTTAGCGACACCGCTGAGTTTTACTCTTTCTTCCAGCATTCCGAAACTACGATCCATCGAGGCGATGACGGGTACAACGAAAGCCGCGGTCCCACTGTCTTCTTGCCTTCGCCGGGCGCACACGGTGGCAACCCTGTAGGAGGGCAATTGGAACTGGGGTCATTCGCTCCGTTCGTAGGCAATACGATACCTACTGGCATCACTAACAATCCTATGGATTCTGTAAACGGCGGGCCAGGTATCGCCGGTTGGTCTTCGGTCAGAAACGGCATTCTCCGTCCCGGTGGTGATGGCAACACGACCGACACCTCTGCATCCGCTATTCAGGTCGGTTTGCGTGGCGAGTTTGACGCGTTTGACAGGGCTATCTCTTACGACATCGGTTACTCCTTTAGCGAATCGTCTATGGAGGAAAACTATCGTACGTTTAACCGAGATAAAACAGAGCTAGCTGCCTTCGGCTTGGGTGGTCCGAATTGCACACCTAACGGAAGCTCACAATTCGACTATGCCGGCCAGGTCTTCTTTGGCGGTGCGCTGCCAAATATCTGGAATACCAACGCAGCAGCATTTAATCAGACCTTCTTTCCAGGGTTCGTTTTCACAACTCGAGAAAACACATCACTGGCGTTGACGAGTAACAACCACGGCCAGGATGGATGCCAGTTCTATAACCCTTGGCTAACGTCACTTAGCAACCCGGACGTCGCGAACGATCCTGCGCTAATGGACTACATCCTTGAAGATGTTAAGCGTGTCGATAAACGTAACAAGCTCGCAGTCTTTGACGCAGTGATCTCCGGAGAGCTGTTTGAGATGAGCGGGGGCACGGCTCAGTTTGCTGTGGGCGGTCAGTACCGCGACCGTGGCACCAAAGAACAGGCCAACTACCTCCACTACCCCGGCCTCCAGAACCGCATCCTCGGATATGATTCGGACGGAGTACCCAACGAGTTCCACCGGGTAAGTAACAACTATGAATGCGCAATGTGTGCCTTCAACTATAACGACACAAGGACTACTAGCGCCGCTTTCATGGAGCTGTCGCTTCCGTTCCTAGAAAATGTCGAGACGCAAATAGCGCTGCGCTTTGAGGATTACGGTGGTGCAATAGGAAGCGAACTGTCGCCGAAGATCGCGATGAGTTGGAGGCCTTTTGAAGAGCTGCTCGTTAGAGGGTCATTTTCACAATCGTTCCGAGCGCCTAACATCGCTATCGTGGAAACAGGGCTGCAGTCCTCGTCTGTGACTTTCCTGGATCCGATTTCAGCGCCAAGGGTCAGGGCGGGCCTTGACGCGCCAACCCAAGAAAATGGAGAGAGAGAGAGCACCTACACACTTGGCGGGCCCGCACCATCGGTTGGAAATGAGTACGCAGATACCTATAACGTAGGCTTCTTGTGGACCCCTTCTGGCGCTCTTGATGGTCTCTCGTTAGGCGCAGACTTCTGGCGATTCGAAGTGTCTGACAGGGTATTACCAGAGCCAGCAATTAATGCATTGCAGCCGGAAATTGCCAAATTCTTAGAAGCATCAAAGGATGAGAACAACTACGTCCTGAACGATTCGATCTCTCGTGACTCGCCTGTTGTAAACGTTCCTTGCTCGCCCTCTGCGATCGCAGCAGAGTTTGGTGTCGATTCTGCTGAGCGACTAAACTGTGTTGTAAAGCCAGAGACCTACATCGTAGACGGCATACAACGGCCTGTAGGTAGCGAGGTTGGGTCACTTGTGACGTTGACGCTTTCCGCTGTAAACGCGGGCAAAATCGAAGCCGACGGAGTCGACTTGAAGGCTGGCTACCGTTTCAGCAACGATCTTGGTCAATTTGCCGCGAACTTGACTTACACACACGTGCGTCAGTACGTGTTCAGTGAAGTTCCAGGGTTGATCAACGGACTCTTAGACAGTGGTGTATACGACGCTGCCGGCACGACCGGTGACGGAAACCTAGTGCGTTCTATGCCTGACAATAAGGGTACTCTTCCTCTCAATTGGCGAAACGGCAACCACGGTGTGACATTAATAAACCGTCACATTGGCTCGTACCGAGATCTCGG
>JAYOBL010000017.1:0-3724 GCA_038104835.1 Gammaproteobacteria bacterium
GGGACGACCCGCAGCTTAAGGACATTGCTCGTCCGTTGGCGCAGTCTGGACGCACCGGCATCGACCTCGTGGCAGCGCGCCTGCTTGAGAGGCAAGTGTCGATCGACGCGATTGTAAGCAGCTCAGCCGAACGCACGCGCCAGACCGCGGCGCTTTTTGCGCAGCGGCTGAACTTATTAGATTCTTCAATTAGCTATAGCGCAGAGCTCTATTTCGCCGGCGCTCCCATGCTTCGGCAAGCGGTGAGCCGGTTTGAGGATTGTCATTCGTCGGTGATGCTTGTCGGCCACAACCCGGCGGTGACGGATTTTGTGAATCAGCTCGGTGTGGGCGCGCTTGGTATAGAAGAGTTAGAAAATGTCCCTACCTGTGGGCTTCTCCAGTTCGAGTTGGCCATCGAAAGCTGGCAGGAGAGCGACACGGCGCAGGCTCGGCTAGTCGAATTCGACTACCCTAAGCGCAACACAAACCCCGCAGGAGCAGTGACTTGAATTTAGGCAGTTGTCAGCAGCACTCGCTGCTTGGATACCTCACGCGCGCCGGCCTAGTTGCCGCCCTCGCGCTCCTCGCCGCTTGTAGCTCCGCCGCAATGCCCGGTAAGACCGCGATAGCAGCGCCCGGTGGGGGCTGGGTCAGTCCTCTGCGCGCCGATCACGCTCTAGTGGGGCGCATTTGGGAGTCGGCTACGGGGCGTTTTCTGTCTGCCGCAGAGCTCACGGCCCAGCTAGAAACCCAGCGCTACGTGCTTCTCGGCGAGAAGCATGACAACCCCGACCATCACACGCTGCAATGGCAAACGGTTCAGGCTTTTAAGGAGCAAGGTGCAGCGCCCGGGCTTGTCTGGGAGATGCTGCCTCGGGGTATCGATCCTCGCTTGCAGAGCGTTGCCTCTAGGCATTTTGACAACGATGAGCAGTTAGCCAGCTACCTCGAATGGGATACCCGCGGCTGGAACTGGGAGGCCTATCGCGAGCTTGTTTGGGGCTCTTATCAACTCAGTCTGCCGATGTTGGCCGGCAACATAAGCCGGTCCGAGATTTCAGCGCTGTATGCGGCTGACGCCGCCGGTGCGCCGGAGGTGCTTGGGCCGGAGGCGCGCGAACGCCTGCTCAGCGATATCGACACGAGTCACTGCGGCATGCTGCCTGAGTCGCAATTCTCCGCGATGCTGCGGGTGCAGCAGGGGCGCGATGAATCTATGGCTGTGGCGCTCGCAAGCCTGAGCGATGTCGCCCAGCCTGCGGTACTGATCGCGGGAAACTATCATGCAAGACACGACCTTGGCGTGCCTAACTATCTGCTGGCCGCGGACGCCGAGTTGCAGCGCTCGCAAATTTCGGTGGTCGCCTTCATTGAGGTGGTTGCAGGTGAAGAGCGAGCCTCGGACTATTTAGAGGAGAGCGACTCGATTGCTAGCGCCGACTATCTTTGGTTCACACCTGCGGTAAGCGATAAAGATTACTGCGCAGGACTCCGTGGGGAGGCTCAATGATTCTTTTGTCCCGCGCCCTTTCCTTGAATTCTCTCCTCCGGCGCATTGCGCGGGCTAGCGCTTGTGCCTGCCTTCTTGTTCTTGGTATGGCATTGACTCTGGACGCGCAGGCGCAGGTGCTGGGTGCGCCGCAGCGCGCCGAAAGAAATTCAGCGCTGGCTCGCGGACCGGCGGACTTGGAGCCGCTATTCGACGAGGCAGGTGAGTTCAACTTCGTCCGCGTGCGCTTCAATACCTACTTCAATGGTGGCGGCTTTCGCGGCGGTTTTCGCGGCGGCATGGGAGACGGGCCGTGGGCTATAGATTTCCCCGACGCCGACATCAATTTTCTCCGCGGAGTCTCGCGTCTTACGAACATTCGCGTGATGAGCGAGCCCATTGTTTTAGGCTTCGACAATCCGCAAATCTTTGACTATCCGTTTTTGTATATGTTGGAAGTGGGGCAGGGTGGCGGCATCGTGCTGAGCGCCGCAGAAACGGAAAACCTGCGTCAGTACCTTCTGCGCGGAGGCTTTTTGCTCATCGATGACTTTTGGGGTCAGCGTCAGTGGGATGCGTTCTACGCCGCGTTTTCACAGGTTTTTCCCGACCGTGAAATAGTCGAGCTGCCCCCTGAGCATGAGATCTTCCACGTCTACTACGACATCGATGGCCCGCAGATGATCCCTGCGCTGTATCGTTCGGACGAATACGGCGAGCAGGGGATTAACAGTGCGAGCAATCACGCGATCCTCGACGACGAGGGGCGCGTGATGGTGCTAATCAATTGGAATTCCGATATGGGTGATGGGTGGGAACACACCTATCACCCCGACTACCCAACCCGCTATGCCAACGCGGCCTATCGCCTGGGTATCAACTACCTCATGTACTCGCTTACTCACTAATCATTCGCGGCTAACAGCAAACGTCACGGTGGCCGAGGCACGGTAGTCTACGCTATCGAAATTGCTAGGTGCCGGCGCCGCGCTCATCTCACTCATTGCCGCTGAACTGCGCTGCAGCATCATGTCCTGGCGCTGCGCTCGGGGCGAATAGCTATTGCTGAAAAAATTGACCGGCGTGAGTGTGAGTCCGAGTGCCTGCGCATACATCCTGCTTTTCGCCATGGCGTCTTGAAGAGCTAGAGTACGTGCTCGCTGCTCGAAGTCCTGCCGCTCGCTGTGCTCAAAGCTGATTCTGCCAAGCTCGACCTCCTCATGTTCGTCAGCTGCTGCTGCGAGAAGCTGCAGATGCGTCTCTGATTGAATTTTCAGTTGCAGCCGAGCGCCCACCTCATAGCTATTGGTTTTACTGCTGAAAAATCCCGACTGCGGCGTACTAGAAAATTTGGCGTTATAGATCGTGTCGGGGTCGATCCCCGCGGCAATAAACTCTTGGCTTAGCTGCTGCCTGAGAGCCTGGTTGTCGATCATCGCCTGTTCCAAAGAGCGGTCTTGCGTTGTGACCTGCAGCACCGCCACCGCGCTGTCCATGGCGGCATTGAGCTCGGCGCTGCCCTCTATGGAGACCTGTTCTGGTCTAGGGAACAGAATCTCGCGTAACTGTTCCTGAGTACCTGAGAGTTGCGCTTGCGCTGCGACAGGGGCAGAGACGACCGCTAGGGTCATGATGCTGGCGAAAACGAGCGCGTGTTTATTCGATCCAAGAATGTCGAGCATAGCGATCTCCAACTGAGTCTGATGAATGTTTAGCAGAATGCTGCCGGTTCGCAGCGAAACCGCCTAACAGTGAGTCGCAGGCGGTGCTTACAGAGTTTGACCGGCGAAGACGCCAAGCCTATTCATTCTAGGCATTGACCTAGATTCAGTTAAATGACAGCATGCTGACAAATTGCGCTGTGGATGAGCGTCCTAACTGTTCTCGCTAAGCAGTCGCCTGATCGAAAGATGAGAAGCGACTAGCTCGTGAAGAATGAGTGAAGATCCAGAAGAACTGGAAGCACAAAGAGAAGAGAGAATTCCTTGGCCCTAAACGATTCCCAGCAGCCAACAGCAAACGCCAGGCCCACCTTAGTCAGAGTCGGTGGCAGCGCGGTGCCGGTTCCCAGCAATGGTGGCGCTCATTCCCCCAAGCGGATGCTGTTCCTCGATATAGTTTTGTCGGTATTCCGTCTCAACGGCCTGCTCGTCGCCGAAGGCGACGCGATGACAGAAGATCTCGGCCTAACGAGCGCTCGCTGGAAGGTCATTGGCGTGGTCGCGCTCTCTACCGCAGGGCTTACGGTCCCCG
>JAYOBL010000017.1:3734-10886 GCA_038104835.1 Gammaproteobacteria bacterium
CCCCGGTATTGCCCGAGTGCTCGGACAGTCGAGACAGGCAGTTCAGCGTATTACCGACGTTATGGCTAAAGACGGACTTATTACCTACCAGCCCAACCCCAAGCACAAACGCTCGGTGCTCGTTCTGCTAACAGAAGAGGGCAAGAGTGCCTATCATGTGCTCCGGGAGGTGCAGGACCCTTGGGCGATCCGCAACACCGAAGACATCCCCATCGAAGAGCTAGAGACGTCGCTACGGCTCATACGCCGACTGATACAGCGACTCGATAAGTAGCATGAGCCTCGCCTATCCGCGTTTGCCGCCTGAGCTCTTTACAGTTCAGGCGGTACGCCGGTTGGAAACCGAATTCATAGAAGCAGGAACGCCCGGCGCCGAACTCATGCGCCGCGCGGCAGACTCCGCGCTCGAGGCCTTGCTTGAACGCTGGCCGCAAACTAAGCGCCTCAGCGTTTTCGTCGGTGCGGGCAACAACGCAGGTGATGGTTACTGCCTGGCTAATCTGGCCCATCAGCGCGGTCTCTTTGTGCAACTCGTCTGCATTGGCGACCCAGAAACTCTTACCGGCGACGCAGCCGATGCAGCCGCCGCGGCGTTTGAGCTCGGAATCGCGCAAACCACCGAGCTGCCCGAATCACGAATTCACGAGGTTTGGGTCGACGCCTTACTCGGCATTGGTTTGAGCCGCGAGGTCGAGGGCGACTTTCTGCGCACCATCGAGTGGCTCAATCTCTGCAAAGCGCCGATAGTCGCACTCGACTGCCCGAGCGGACTGTGCAGCGATACCGGGAGCGAGCGGGGTAAGGCGGTACGGGCAGATCTAACGGTGACATTTATTGCTCTCAAGCGCGGCTTGCTTACAGGCCAAGGGCCGAGCTGCGTCGGTGATCTTCTACTTGATGACCTTGGCCTGCCTCCGGCCATACTTGCTAAGGCGCCTGCCGAGGTGTGGCGCTATGACTGGCATTCGCATTTCTCCCTGCCAGCGCGTGAGGCGAGCTCTCATAAAGGCAGTCATGGCCACGTTGTTATCATAGGTGGAGACTACGGCTTTGGTGGGGCAGCTTTGCTCGCCGCGGAGGCGGCTCTGCATTGCGGCGCGGGTTTGGTCAGCGTGATCACACGCTCGGCCAACCGCAGCGGCATGCTCGCGCGCTGTCCCGAGCTGATGGTGTTGGGGACAGAGGACGATGATTCAGCCGTGTCGCGAATAGACGCGCTGCTTGAGCGGGCCACGGCTGTCGTCGTTGGCCCCGGGTTAGGTCGAGGGCGATGGGGCAGTGCGCTTTGGCGCAGGCTGCGAGCGAGCCTGAGGGCCGATAGCAAAGTGCTTGTCGATGCCGATGCGCTCTACTTCCTGGCTGACGAAGAGCAGAAAACTAAGAGCTCTAAGCAACAGTGGGTGCTCACTCCGCATCCCGGCGAGGCGGCAATGATGCTGGGCGAATCCGTGGCGACGGTCCAAGCGGATCGCTTTGCGAGTGTGCAGGCCCTGCACAAGCGTTACGGAGCGAGCGCGCTGTTAAAAGGCGCTGGCAGCCTGCTCTGTATTGGACAGGACCATCAATTCATGCAGAAGCACCACGTTCGAAATCGACTGTGCACCGAAGGTAATCCGGGAATGGCCACCGGCGGCATGGGCGATGTCCTTGCGGGGACGGTAGGTGCGCTAATGGCTCAGGGGCTTTCGGGGCCTTTCGGCTTGGAATTTGGTGTCGCTCTGCACGGTGAGGCGGGTGATCTGGCGGCGCAGCGCTGCGGCGAAAGAGGGCTAAGGGCGAGCGATCTAATGCCGGAGCTGCGCAGGCTGCTCAATCCATTAGAGGCCCCAGGCTCAGCGCCGGAGCTCTGAAAGCCCGCGACTAGAAAGTCCGTGATTAGAATGCCCGTGGCTAGAAAGCCTGTGACCCGAAAGCTTTATCACCCCAGCGGCCGGTTTTGCATGCCCGGGCCTTGCCTCCCGCGCGGTCACGATTCACAATCCCGCCTCCTCGGCAAAGCGTGTACTTGCGGCATTTAACAGGACCCATCGGCGCGATGAACTCACAAGCTATCCCCTCAAAACCAAGCCTGAGCAGCCTTTCGCGTGTGCTCATCGACGAAGGCGCGACTATCGAATTTGGCAGGGACCTTGCCTTGGCTACACGCCGTGAACCCCTGGAATTCGCGGCGCCGGGTCGCGGCGCCGAAACTGCAGGGGGGATTCTGCACCTGCAGGGCGACCTCGGCGCCGGCAAGACCACTCTCACGCGCGGCTTCCTGCGCGCCTACGGACACGAGGGTGCGGTGAAGAGCCCCACCTATACGCTAGTTGAGCCTTACGAAATGGCTCGGTGTAATATCTATCACTTCGACCTCTACCGACTCGCAGACCCTGAGGAATTCGAATACCTAGGTACCGAGCAGTATTTCGAGGCTCAAAACCTCTGCCTCGTCGAATGGGCAGAGCAGGGAGCTGGATGGGTGCCAAGCGCCGATGTGCTGGTGGAGCTGCGTGAGCGCGGGACAGGGCGCGAAGCAGTCTGCACCGCGTTTACTGCGCGGGGCGTCGACATACTAGACGGCCTCAATTCTTAGAGTCAGACTATTAAGCTTGAAGCAGCCCTGCCGCTGAACTATGCGTAGGAGTCGGCACACGGCCGTCTCGTCCGCGCGAATACTCGCGAGCGGCATTTCAGGTTCATCTTGGGTATGGCAAATTGGAGCGATAAGAGAGCGGCCAAGAGTGTCGCGACGCGTGCGCCGCGGTATGGCGGATTTGCGCTCGACTTGTCGTTTGTATCCTCTTTTGCCCTCTCTTTAGCTCTCTCCCTAGCGCTTTTCCCTCTAGTGAGCCTTTGCTTCAGCTCCGCTGCCTCTGCGGCCGAGATCGAAGACCTGCGGCTATGGCGCGCACCCGACCACACGCGACTCGTTTTCGATTTGAGCGAGAGCGCCGACTACAATCTCTTCACTCTCGACTCCCCCGAGCGGGTTGTGATCGATATTGAAAAGTCTACGCTCGCCACCCGTCTCGGTGATATCGAGTTCGCTGACAGTCCTATTACTGGGCTACGCAGTGCCGCGCGAGATGGCGGCAAGCTGAGAGTGGTGATAGACCTGACGGAACGCACCCGCCCCAAGAGCTTCAAGCTCGAGCCGAGCGCGGGGCAGGGGCATCGACTCGTTGTTGACCTCTACGACCTAGACGCTGCGGAGAACAGCACGGCAGCGTCTACGCCACAGCCCGGGGCCAAGCGCAGTAACGCTGTTGCGCCAGCCGACGTAGCTGCGGACGCGCGCCGAGATATCGTTGTAGCGATCTCCGCCGGTCACGGTGGTGAAGACCCCGGTGGCATTGGCTACGACGGCAAGCTGCAAGAAAAAAACATCACGCTGCGCATTGCCCGCGCGCTTTACGACTATCTCGACGCGATGCCGGGCTACGCGCCGGTCATGGTGCGCGACGGCGACTATTACGTAGAGCTTGCACGGCGCCCCGAGATCGCCCGCGAGCGCCGCGCCGATCTTTTCGTGGCTATTCACACCGACTGGTACAAGACCTCACGGGCACGCGGCCTGACGATCTATGCGCTTTCAGGGGACCGTGCAGACCGCGAGAATGCTCGCCGAGTTGCACAGAAAGAAAACACCGCGGATCTGCTTGGGGGCGTGGGCAGCGACCTGACGCTTAGCTCCTGGGATGACGATGTCGCCCTGACTCTCGTGTCGCTGCAAATGGCGTGGAGTATGGAGCAGAGCGTGATCGCGGGCTCGCATATAATCAATGCAGTAGGCGGAATCACGAGGCTGCGCAAAACGAAGGTCCAACAGGCCTCGCTCGAGGTGCTTAAGTCGCCAGACATTCCTTCCATACTGATCGAAACGGGCTATCTGACTAATCCAGAGGAGGCGCGGCGCTTAAATACCCCCGCCTTTCAGCAGCAGCTAGCCGGCGGCATCGGCCGCGGCGTGATGGACTATTTTTATGCCGCGCCGCCAAAGGGAACACTGGTTGCCTGGCAGAAGGCCAACGGGGTCCTTCCGGCAACTTATACGGTGAAGCGCGGGGATTCGCTTTCCATGATCGCGCAGCGCTTTGGCACAAGCATGGCGAGGCTAAAAAGCCTTAATAAGCTGCGCGGTGACGGCGTGCAGATCGGCCAAGTGCTCAAGCTTCCCGGGGGGCGGGAAACCACCGTGCGCGAGCACAAAATTCAACGCGGCGAGACGCTGTCCGGCATCGCCCAGCGCTACCGTGTGAGCGTGTCTGACCTCGTGGCGTTAAACAAGGTCGATGCCAACCGCATTCTTGTCGGGCAGGTTTTAAAAATTCCCGCCTCCTAGGGCTGGGGTGTAATCGAACACTTCTTTCGCAGCACCTCCCCAGCCTCTCGAGCGCCAATGGCTCGCCAATGTTACACTCGCCCCACTAACTAATCCTGCCCAGCGTCCATTCCCTATGAATAGAATTAATCTCTTAAGCCAACGACTCGCGAACCAAATAGCTGCGGGTGAAGTGGTCGAGCGGCCAGCATCGGTGGTGAAAGAGCTGATGGAGAATAGTCTGGATGCTGGGGCAAAAAAATTGGAGATCGATGTCGAGCAGGGCGGGGTGAAGCTGCTGCGCATTCGCGATGATGGCCTCGGCATTCACAAAGAAGATCTCGCTCTAGCGCTTAGCCGTCATGCGACCAGTAAGATCGAAGAGCTCGAAGACTTAGAGGCGATCGCTAGCCTTGGTTTCCGCGGCGAAGCGCTTGCCAGCATTAGCTCGGTGTCGCGGCTGCGTATGACCTCCCGTCCCCGTGATTCGCAAGACGATACCGCGTGGCAAGTAGAAGCTGAAGGGCAAGAAATGGAGGCGCGGCTCTCCCCCGCACAGCACCCGGCTGGCACAAGCGTTGAAGTGCGCGATCTGTTTTTTAATACTCCCGCACGGAAAAAATTTCTCAAAACCGAGAAGACCGAATTCTCACGCATTGACGAAGTATTGAAGCGTTTGGCCCTCAGCCGCTTCGACGTGATGTTTGCACTCAACCACAACCAGCGAGCCATTCATAAGCTGCTGCCTGCTGCGACCGAGGCCGAACGCGCGCGCAGAGTGGGTTTGGTTTGCGGACCTGCCTTCGTTGAAAACTCCGTGTTCATCGAGCGCGAAGCGGCGGGGATGCGGCTGTGGGGCTGGGTGAGCCTGCCGACCTTCTCCCGCAGCCAGGCCGATCTGCAGTATTTCTATGTAAACGGGCGAATCATTCGCGACAAACTCGTCACGCATGCGGTAAAGCAGGCCTATCGCGATGTGCTATTTCACGGGCGGCATCCAGCCTATGTGCTGTACTTCGAAATGGATCCCGCCGGTGTCGACGTGAACGTGCATCCTACTAAGCACGAGGTGCGCTTCCGGGAAAGCCGTCTTGTCCACGATTTTTTGTTTAGCTCCCTGCATAAAGCACTCGCCTCGCTTCAACCTAAGGATCAGCTACCGAGCGGCGATTCCAGCTCGTTAGGTAGTCTGGGCGCAGAGCAAGGGATTTCAGAGCAGGCGCGACTCGGGCTGGCGGAGAATGCTGGGCAATTGAGCTCTGGGCAATGGAGTTCTGGGCAGTTGGGTTCTGGAGAGACAGGCGGTCCGCAGACCGGCACCGACTCGGCTTACCCACCTGCGGCCTTGTCAGGCGCAGCATTCGCGCCCACCTCAGCTTCGACACCTTTTGCAGGCTCAGCGGGCTATCAGTCACGGCCGCCGGGACAGGGTTTTAATGCCAACACGGTTCGCGATCAGGTGGCCAACTACGCGCAGCTAACGGCGCAGTCGGATGACGAAGAGATCCCGCCCCTAGGCTTCGCTATCGCTCAGCTGCACGGTATTTATATTCTCGCCCAGAACCAAGACGGTCTGATAGTTGTGGATATGCACGCTGCTCATGAGCGCATCACCTATGAACGTATGAAAGCAGCCTGCTTAAACGAAGAGTTAAAAACCCAGCCTCTGCTAGTGCCTATCTCGATTGCCGTCAGCAGCGCCGAAGCGGAATGTGCGGAGGGTCAGCGCGACCTCCTTCTAGGGCTGGGTCTTGAGCTCGAGCGCGTCGCCGATGAATCCATCGTTGTGCGGCAGATTCCCGCCATACTGCGCAACGCTGATGTCGAGCAGTTGGTGCGCGATGTGCTTTCGGACGTGCTCGAGTACGGTAGCAGTGAACGTCTGCAGGCTCACCAAGACGAGTTGCTGTCGACGATGGCCTGCCACGGTTCGGTGCGGGCAAATCGTCATCTCACTCTGCCGGAAATGAATGCGCTGCTGCGCGATATGGAAGTCACCGAGCGCAGCGGCCAGTGCAATCACGGGCGCCCCACTTGGGTTTATCAGAGCCTCTCGCAGCTCGATAAGCTTTTCCTGCGCGGTCAGTAGTGGCGGGCTTCGATGCAAACGAGCTCGATGGGATTTGTCTCATGGGCCCAACGGCCTCGGGTAAGACAGCACTGGCTATAGAGCTTCTCGACCATCTGCCCTGCGAACTTATTAGTGTGGACTCGGCGCAGATCTACCGCGACATGAATATCGGCACGGGCAAGCCCGATGCAGCAACGCTCGCGCGCGCACCTCATCATTTATTAGATATTCTCGATCCTGCAGACGCTTACTCCGCGGCGGATTTCCGCCGTGACGCTCTGCGGCTAATAGACGAAATCAAGCGCCGCGATAAACTTCCTGTGCTGGTTGGCGGGACCATGCTGTACTTCCGCGCGCTGCGCGATGGCTTGGCGGTCTTACCGGAGGCAGACCCTGTGGTGAGGGCGGAGATCGAGGCGCTAGCCGAACAGCATGGCTGGAGCGCCGTGCACGATGAGCTGGGTAAAGTTGATCCTAAGGCCGCGGCGCGGATTCATCCCAACGACCCACAGAGACTTCAGAGGGCCTTGGAGGTCTATCGGGTATCGGGGCAAACCCTTACTGAGCTGCACGCGCGAGAAGCGAATGACGGGGAAGGCAAAGAGCAAGGGGCTCCGCGACTGGGCTTCTGCGCGATCCAACACCATGAGCGAAGCGTATTGCATAATCAGATCGAGAAGCGCTTCAGGCTAATGGTCGAGCAAGGCTTAGTCGCTGAGGTAGAGGCGCTAAAAGCGCGCCCCGATCTGCATCTGCAATTGCCCTCCATGCGCTGTGT
>JAYOBL010000017.1:10896-35661 GCA_038104835.1 Gammaproteobacteria bacterium
GGTCTGGCAGTATCTCGATGGCGACTTAAGCTATGAGCAAATGATCGAGCGCGGTATCATTGCTACTCGACAGCTGGCTAAAAGGCAGCTGACATGGCTTCGCAGCTGGGATTCTCTGCAGAATCTTCCAGAGTCCACTGAAGACGCACTACAACTGATCTTGAAAATGGCGCAACGCGCCCCCACATAAGTAGCAAATGAAAATAGCGGGACATTACCGCTGCTGCTGCAGGCCACGCTAGCACATTGCCGATAGGACGGAGAAAAACAATGTCTAAAGGACAAACACTACAAGACCCATTCTTAAACGTGCTGCGCAAGGAGCGAATTCCGGTCTCTATCTACCTTGTTAGCGGAATCAAGCTACAGGGACAGATCGAGTCTTTCGATCAGTTCGTCATCTTGCTCAAGAATGCAGTTAGCCAAATGGTGTACAAACACGCGATCTCAACGGTCGTACCTGCGCGCATGGTGAAGATCCCCGCGCTCAACCCGGGCGAAGAAGCAGCGGATGACGCGAGCGACGAGCCGGGCAACGAGGCTTAGGCCTAAGGACTGTGCTTGTTTTTTGATCGTCCCGATTCGGGAGAAAGATCTCTTTTAGTCCACATGCTGATCGACTCCGATCGTGAAGCAGATGATATTGTTGAATTCGAAGAACTCGCGCTTTCTGCCGGCGCCATGCCAGTTGGCATTGTCACCGGTAGCAGGCGCTACCCCTCCCCCAGTGTTTTTGTAGGCTCAGGTAAGTTAGAGGAGCTCAAAGCCGCTGTCGCCTCGCATAAAGCCGAGGTAGTGCTTTTCAATCACTCGCTGTCGCCCAGTCAGGAACGGAACCTAGAGCGCGAGCTGAAATGCCGTGTTATTGATCGCACTGGACTTATCCTCGACATCTTCGCGCAGAGAGCCCGCAGCTACGAAGGCAAGCTGCAGGTAGAGCTTGCTCAACTGCAGCATCTGGCGAGCCGACTGAAGCGCGGATGGACTCACCTCGACCGCCAAAAGGGCGGAATAGGTATGCGCGGCGCGGGTGAAACGCAGTTGGAAATGGACCAGCGCATCATTGGCCAGCGCCTAAAATCGATTAATAAGGCACTGGTTAAGGTGAGATCGCAGCGCGATCAGGGCAGGCGTTCGCGGCGCCGAGCTGAGGTGCCGACGGTATCCTTGGTGGGCTATACCAACGCGGGCAAGTCATCGCTTTTCAATCGGCTCACCCGAGCCGAAACCTACGCCGCCGATCAGCTATTCGCGACGCTCGACTCTACTCTGCGTAAGGTCGACCTTCCTAATTACGGCCAGGCGATCATGGCCGACACCGTGGGCTTTATTAGTCATCTCCCGCATCAGCTGGTTGAGGCTTTTCGGGCCACGCTGGAGGAAACTGCGCAGGCCGACCTGCTGCTTCACGTGATTGACGCCGCCCATGACAACCACCCTGAGTTTATTGTGGAGGTGGAAACGGTGCTGGCAGAGATCGGTGCGCAGGACGTTCCGCAGCTGCAGGTGTTTAATAAGATCGACCTGCTCCCGGGTCGTGAGCCCGAAGTTCAACGAGACAGCGCAGGGCGGCCGCGTCGAGTCTGGATATCGGCGAAAACCGGAGCAGGGCTTGAAGCGTTGTTAGAGTCGGTGAGCGAACTGCTTGCCGGTGAAATGGCCGACAGAGTCCTGCGGGTTGCCCCTAACGAAGGGCGGTTGCGCAGCCGGCTCTACGCGGCTAACTACGTTGAAGCTGAAGAAGTCAGTGACACCGGCGAGTACCTCCTACGCGTACGGATGCCCGCCCAAGAGTTCGATAGGCTGTCGGAACACAGCGGTGTGGCCGTGGAATAGGGCAGAAACAGAACACAAGCAGGCAATAGATACGCTGGGTTAATGCTTGAGAATTCGCTACCATCGAATTACAAGACTCAGTAAAACAAGGCTCGACGCTTCGCTAAGGCGAAGCCCACTAGAATCAAGAGAAGCTGTGGAGAAACCAATGGCTTGGAACGAACCTGGTAACAACTCAAACAACAACGACCCCTGGGGTGGCGGTGGCCGCAAGGGCCCAGAGCAAGGCCCACCGGATATCGACGAGGTAGTGCGCAAGCTGTCGAAGAAGCTCAACGGCGTCTTCGGCGGTGGAGGCGCAGGCCGCAGCAGCGCGTCGGGTTCCGGCGGTGGCTTCTCGGGTGGATTGCTTGCGGTGCTCGTCGTCGTAGCAGTTGGTATTTGGGCGTTCGGCGGATTCTATATTGTCGATCAGGCAGAGCGAGCCATTGTGCTGCGTTTCGGTAAAGTGTTGGACACCACGGTGCAGCCTGGCCTGCATTGGAATCCGCCGCTTATCGATGAGGTCTCTCTGGTTAACGTCTCGCAGCTGAACGCTAAGACCTACGACAGCAACGCGATGCTGACGACAGACGAAAACATCATCGATATCGAAGTCACTGTGCAGTACCGCATCGATGATCCGGTGAAGTATGTGCTGGCGGTGCAGGATCCACAGCGCAGCCTAGACAACGCCGCTGAGTCGGCAATCAGGCACGTCGTGGGCGGTAACTTCATGGACCAGATTCTCACTACCGGCCGCGATCGAGTAGCAGATGACGTGCAGGAGCGCCTGCAGGACTACATGGATAACTACGACACCGGCATAGTCGTCAGCCAAGTTAACGTCGTTGACGCTCAGCCTCCCCAGGCGGTTCGTCCCGCCTTCGATGACGTGATTCGTGCGCGTGAGGACGAGCAGCGAGCGCAGAATCAGGCGCAGCAGTATGCCAATCAGATTATTCCCGAGGCTCGCGGTGAGTCCCAGCGCCGCATCGAACAGGCTAGCGCCTACCGCGAGGAAGTCATTGCGGAGGCAACAGGTGATGCGTCACGCTTTGATCAGCTCCTCGTCGAGTACGACAAGGCGCCCGAAGTCACGCGCCAGCGACTCTATATTGAGGCTCTGGAAGACGTGATGACTGCAAGTACTAAGATCATGATCGACGTAGAAGGTGGCAATAATATGCTGTACCTGCCACTCGATAAGATTATGGAGCAGAACAATTCGCGCGGACTAGATCAAGGTGCCAGCACGCAGGACCTAAGGGCTCTAGCGGAACGCCTCTCGCCCTACATGCCTTCGAGCACTCAAAATTCAGTCGACCGCAATCGCATGCCAGCTAGCAGCACGAGGGGGATTCGCTAATGAGAAATATCATCCTACTGGGCACTTTACTGATCGCGCTCTTCGTAGCCGCCAACTCTCTGTTCGTTGTTAAGCAAACCGAGCGCGCAGTCATGCTGAAATTCGGTGAGATAGTGAACGCCGATATCGAGCCAGGCCTTCACTTTAAGATGCCTCTGGTTAACACCGTACGTAAATTCGACGCGCGTATTCTTACCGAAGACTCTCCGCGTCAGCGTTACCTCACACTGGAGCAGAAGGCGCTAGAGGTCGACTCCTATGCGAAGTGGCGCATTATCGACGTAGGCCAGTTCTACATTTCGACTCGCGGAGATATAAGCAATGCTGGCGGCTTGCTTGCTCAGCGAATTAACGATGGTCTTCGCGACCAAATCGGTGCCCGCAGCCTACAGGAGGTGGTGGCAGGAGAACGCGACCAGCTGATGCTAGACCTCACCGCAAGCCTTAATGAGAACACGGCTGCCGATATTGGTATCGAGGTCATCGACGTCAGGGTTAAGCGGATCGATCTGCCAGACGACGTGCGCTCTTCGGTGTACGACCGTATGATTACCGAGCGTAATCGCGAAGCGCAGGAACTGCGTTCACGCGGCGAGGAGCTCGCGATTGGCATTCGTGCAGACGCAGACCGACAGGCGACGATCTTCCGAGCCGAAGCCTATCGTGACGCCGAGCAGATCCGTGGTGAGGGCGACGCGATGGCAGCGAATATTTATGCGCAGGCCTATCAGAAAAATCCGGAGTTTTTCGCGTTCACCCGCAGCATCAACTCGTACCGACAGACCTTTAACAACAAAGGTGATGTCATGCTGTTGGATCCAGAGAGCGACTACTTTAAGTATCTGAAAGGCGGCGATATTTCTCAGTAGAGCCTGCTAATTTGTACGAATGAAAGGCCCCGATTCTTCTGCGGAATCGGGGCCTTTCGCGTTTTTGGCGATTCTTCCGTTTATTGCTGCGTGTGCCTAGCGTAAAATGCCGACTCTTTGCCGCGATCACGCGTAACCATGAAACCGCCCAGCCCTGACTGCAGCGCTGCAGCCGAGTGCGGTTTTGGATAAAAGGAACGAGCAAGCAATGACAACCGCCAAGCGCTGGTTACTGCCAGACGGCGTGGAGGAAATCCTCCCGCGTGAAGCCCACAAGCTGGAGTCGCTCCGGCGGCGGCTGCTAGACCTCTATGGTTCTTGGGGCTATGAGCTGGTTATTACACCGCTCATCGAATTCCTAGACTCTCTGCTCGTTGGTTCCTCGCAGGATCTGGACCTTCACACCTTTAAGATTACCGATCAGCTAAGCGGGCGGATGATGGGTATTCGCGCAGATATCACGCCTCAGGCTGCGCGCATCGACGCGCACTGCCTCAATCGCGAAGGCCCGGTGCGTCTCTGCTACGCCGATAGCGTTTTACATACCAAGCCCCGTGGTCTGCTCACCTCCCGTGTCCCCATTCGCGTTGGCGCCGAGCTCTATGGTCACGCCGGCGTGGAATGTGATATCGAGCTCATAGCGCTAATGCATGCGACACTCGAGGCCGCAGCCGTAGCAGATATTTATCATGTGCTTGGCCATGTCGGAATTTTCCGCGGCCTAATAGCCGCGGCGAGTGTTGACGCTAAAACCGAGGACGCGCTTTTCGATGCCGTTCAGCGCAAGGCATTCGATGAAATCAATGAACTGCTCAGCACGGCGGTCGCAGATGCGCAGCTGCGTGAACTGCTGACCAAGCTGACACAGCTAAGCGGTGACGAGTCAGTATTAGAGGAAGCGCTGGCCATCTTCGCGAAAGCGCCGGAATCGGTGCGAGCGCCACTCGCCGAACTGGCGGACATAGCTGAAGGCTTAAAGGCCCGTATTCCTGGTATCCGACTCTGCTTCGATCTCTGTGAGCTTCGCGGCTATCAATATCACACCGGAGTCGTATTCGCTGCTTACACGCCCCAGCACGGTCGCGCCGTGGCAAAGGGCGGCCGCTACAATGACATCGGCGAAGTGTTCGGTCGCGCGCGCCCCGCATCGGGTTTCGACAGCGACCTAAAAACGCTAGTCAAACTATCCCAAGACAGCATTGTGAAAAAAGCGGCGATTGCCGCGCCGCTGCATGCCGACGACGATTTGGTGGCAGTCGTCGCTGAGCTACGCAAGCAAGGTGAGGCGGTGATCGCGAGCTTGGAGCCGGGCTTACCCAGCGACGCGCAGCTCAGGGAACAGGGCTGTGATCGCAAGCTGCAGAAAGGCGAGGGCGGTTGGGTAGTCGTCGCGCTCTAGCAGAGCCAAACTAACGCAGGAATTCGTTGCTCTGTTGCGGAGCCAACTCGTAAGGACTTGAGAGACAAACATGGCTAAATCGGTTGTAGTGCTAGGCACCCAATGGGGCGATGAAGGCAAGGGCAAGATCGTGGATCTGCTCACAGATCAGGCTTCGGTTGCGGTGCGATTCCAAGGCGGGCACAACGCCGGCCACACGCTCGTGATCAATGGCGAGAAAACGGTTCTTCATTTATTGCCCAGCGGCATACTGCGCGACAACGTGACCTGCATTATCGGTAACGGTGTCGTCTTGAGCCTTGATGCTCTTGTTAAAGAGATTACCGCGCTGGAAGACAAGAACGTCTTCGTGCGCGACCGGCTAAAAGTGAGCGGCGCGTGTCCGCTCATTCTGCCTTCCCACATAGCGCTCGATCAGGCGCGCGAAGCGAGAAAGGGCGAAGGTAAGATTGGCACAACCGGACGCGGGATCGGCCCAGCCTACGAGGATAAGGTAGCGCGCAGGGGCATTCGCTTAGCCGAGACTCTCAATGAGTCCCGTTTCGCTGACAAGCTGCGCGACCTCACCGAGTACCATAATTTCATGCTCGAAAATTACTACCAGGTAGCGCCGGTAGACTTTGAAGAAACCCTTGCGACGCAGCTTGAGTTAGCCCGCAACCTGCGTCCGCTGATCGACGACACGATCGATCTGCTTCACACCCAGCGCAAGGCAGGCGCCGACATGCTGTTCGAAGGCGCGCAGGGTTCGCTGCTCGATATCGATCATGGAACCTACCCCTTCGTGACGTCGTCGAACACCACGGCGGGGGGCGCGGCGACGGGCAGTGGCTACGGCCCGCTCTATCTTGACTATGTGCTGGGCATCACCAAGGCGTACACGACGCGCGTTGGCTCAGGGCCTTTTCCCACTGAGCTGTTCGACAGCGTGGGGGCGCACCTGGCGACCGTGGGCCACGAGAAAGGCGCAACGACAGGACGCGATCGTCGCTGCGGCTGGTTCGATGCCGCGGCGGTTCGCTTCGCTGTCCGTATCAACAGTGTCTCGGGAATCTGCCTAACCAAGCTTGATGTGCTCGACGGCCTAGAGAAAATTCGCGTTTGCGTGGCCTATCAGGGCAAGGGCGACAGCGCTTCGGCTAGCCTGATGGATATCGACAGCTACAAAGAGCTCGAGCCGATTTATGAAGATCTGCCGGGCTGGTCGGAATCGACCGTGGGTGCGAAGAGCTTAGATGATCTGCCGGAAAACGCGCGAGCCTACATTCGCTATATAGAGAAAGCGGTGGAGGTGCCAGTCGACATCATATCCACCGGTCCCGACCGCGAAGAAACCATTATTCTCCGCCATCCCTTCGACGCTTAGTCCCTAGCGATCCCACAGGCAGGCGGCGCCAATGGCGCCGCTCGCATCGCCGTAGCTTGGCTTCAGTATGCGTGTCTGCAGATCATCTGTGAACACGAGCGGCTTTAGGAGCTCGGGCACCGTCTCGTAGAGCTTGGCGATATTCGAAAGCCCTCCGCCCAGCACGATAACATCGGGGTCCATCATATTAATGATGGTCGCGAGGCATTGCGCGAGATGCTCGGAATAGGTGGCGATACATGCCTCGGCCTGCTTTGAGCCCTCGAGTGCCTGCTTCGCGATCTCGACTGCGCTGAGGGTCTCGCCAGTCGCTTCGAAATAGCTGGTGCTCATGCCGCGGCCAGAGAGCAGGGTTTCGATGCAGTTTATGCGCCCGCAGTAGCATTCTCGGTCGTGTTCGATGAGCGCACGAGCATTCGCTGGCATGCAGCTATGGCCCCACTCACCGCTGATGCCATTGGGGCCCGTCAGCAGCTTACCGTCGACGACAATGCCGCCGCCACAGCCTGTTCCTATGATCACACCAAACACCGACTTGGCGTGACGCGCGAGACCGTAGCAGGCTTCTGAGAGCGCGAAACAGTTGGCGTCGTTCTCGATTCTTACCTCATAGCCCAGCTCATACTGCACGTCGTCAAGCAGCTGCTCACCGTTCAGGGAGATGGCGTTGCAGTTTTTCATTTTACGGTTAGTGGAGAGCGCGCCGGGGGTGCCGATACCCACACTGAGACGATCGCGCTGGTTAGCCTGCAGGGTCTTGATGACATCGCAGAGATCACGAAGCAGGGTGTCGTAGCGCTCGCCGCGGGTGGGCACGCGAAGCTTGGTGACTATATCGCCGCGATTATCGAGGAGGATGCCTTCAATTTTTGACCCGCCGAGGTCGATACCAATGCGCATAATTCTCTCTTTGTAGTCTCTGAACAGTAGCAGGCGGTGAAATCCTAGGGTTGAAGTCTACACCAATCCCTCTAGAATCGGTTTCCCGTTTTAAAAAGCTGGTTAAAAATTGGACAAAACCCGGTGACACGCGCTCGTAATCAACAGGTATCGCTAGACGATACGCCTTATTACCACTGCATTTCGCGGTGCGTGAGGCGTGCATATCTGTGCGGCGACGATCCCTTGACCGGGCAGAATTTCGACCATCGCAAGGCCTGGATCGTTCAGCGCATGAAGAGTCTGGCCGAGCTGTTCTCCATCGATGTCTGTGCGTATGCCGTGATGAGCAATCATTACCACCTTGTGCTGTGTGTCGACGCCGCGAAGGCGTCGGCCTGGAGTGACGCTGAAGTCGTTGCACGGTGGACTAAGCTGTTTCCGCGCAATGCGCAGATTCTCAAGACCCTAAAACTGAACGACGGCAGTGCGGCGGTTCGTAAAGAGCGGCAGCGCTTGCTAGACCTGTGGCGTGATCGCCTGCAAGACATTAGCTGGTTCATGCGTTGCCTCAACGAGCAGATAGCGCGAGCTTCCAACAGAGAGGATGGCTGCACCGGCCGTTTCTGGGAAGGACGCTTCAAGAGCCAAGCGCTGCTCGATGAGCGGGCGCTGGTGACCTGCATGGCCTACGTCGACCTCAACCCGATTAGGGCAGGGGCGAGCGATAGCCTCGAGGCTAGTGACTACACCTCGATTCAAGAGCGCTTAATTCGTCAGGCCCAGCGCGTGCGGGCGCCGAATTATCGCCAGCTACGATTGCTCAAGAGGCGCAACGCTCGTCATCTAGGCAAAGGCAAGCGAAGCCAAGCGCTACGAAACATGGCAGTTACTGGCGCCGACGTGGATCGTGCCTTGCCTATAGAGCGTCAGAGCTACGTCGCGCTTCTAGACGCGAGCGTGCGCGCGCTGCGAACAGAGCGGCGTGGCAACGTCGAACCTTTTCAGCCATTAGGTGGCCACGAAATCCTCGACCAGCTTGGCCTTAACGCCAAAGCCTGGCTCACCGCCGTCACTCAGTTTCACCGGCACTACGGCATCGCTGCTGGCAATGAGACGTCGCTGCTTAATTATCAAGCAAGGCGTCTCGATTCAGGCGAGACGCTGAACTACCCCGACAAATGGGTACACGGCTTGCCGGCGGCAAGGCGACTCGCTACCGCCTAGGCAGAACCCCCTTCGGTTGTATCGTCTACTTGTTGGCGCAACGCTGACATGATCTCCAATTACTTTTCTCGCATTTCTCTGCAAATTTAGGCCGACAAACCGGCCAGCAAACTCTCTTCCCTCATCGATTTTCCTCGATTTAGTTCGCGTAATGTTTCCGCGCCAAAACTACTGTGTATTTATAATTAATATGGGTGTCCTATTACTTATTTGTCGTTCAGTTCTTAAAGAAAGAACCCAATACGCGATGAACCAGCGCCTGGTGATCATTAGAAGTATCGGAACCAGCCGTAACCCCATCGATTTACTGCAGATTTTTATAAAATAATTGGGTGTCCTTATTAATACTTAGCGATCGAAGCACGCAAATTAGGGCAATCTACATATTGTTTGACAGAAAGTGTGCAAAACTATATCTTGCGCTTACGTTGGTTTTCGCACGCAAAATGGCTTCGAGCAGGGAGAGGAAAGAGATGGGTAAAAGTGCACAGGCAATTTTGAAGGACGCTGACTCGAATGACTTTGGTGCCTCGGCAGATATGGCCGCTGAGAAAAGCAGCGCGAGGGCTGTTGCGGAAGGCGCGAAGAGCGCAAAGAGTGGAAGTGTCGCGAAGATCGATGGCAGCGCAGTGTGCACAATGAGCGAAGCAGAAATTCGTCAGCGGCTCGATGCGTTTGCTAAGGAATTAGCCCGTGCACAGCGTGAACGTTCGCAGCACTAGCGCATCACTCTAGCTTGAGTATTAGGAAAATAATTAGCAGGCTACAGAGCAGTTAAGGAGTCTAGTCACATGAGCCATCACTTCGGCCCAAAATCCTACCTAAGTCCTTATTATTTCCTAAAGCGCTCAGCCGCTTTGGGCGCCATTGTTTCTGTCGCTGCACTGTCCTCCTGTGCAGCACCTCAGGCACCGTCGCCTTTAATCGGTTCAGAGCCTGCGGCAGGCGCCGTGATTACCGACCGGCTTCCGCGAACGCTGCGTCTGTATTACTCAAGCTTGCCCAATGTCGAAGCCAGCACCGTGACCCTCACAGGGCCCGCGGGCGAGTACACGCTGCGTGGTCTCCATACCATGGGAGCCGATGACCTGATGATGGAAATTTATCGTCCAGGGCTCACAAACGGTGAGTACACCGTGCAGTGGCAGACTCAGGTGGAAGGGGATTCAAACAGCTACTCTGGCGCCTATAGCTTCGAAGTCGCGCAGCCGTAAGTTCAATATCTAGTGAAACCAGCGAGCTAACTTAGCCCCGACTGGTTTCTTGCCGATACGCAGATGATTCTGATCAGTGTGTGGGCTCGATACGCTAAGCAATTGCCCGAAGCACTGCGTCTCCGAGGCGATAGCCGCTTAGGTAGGCGCTTTCCACGGTGCCGCCAAGGCACCAATCACCGCAGGCGGCGAGACCGGAAGCGCTGTCCAGTAAAAAGTCTCGCTCGAGCGCTGTTTCCGTTTTGGCGTAGCGCCAGCGGTGCAGTGACCGGTAGCTAATCGTCGGTTCCTTCAGCTCAGTCAGTTTCAGGGTCTCAGTTAAAAGAGTTTCTTCCACCTGCTCAGCGGGATCCTCCAGATGGGCACGTGCCCACTCATTGTCGGCGTGTATGAGCAAAGAGCGTGCGCTAAGGCGGCCAGGCTTGGTTCCATCATTGGCGATCAGCGCAACGCAGGAATTCTTCACAACCGCCAAGTCGAAAGGCAGTGTTAGATCTGTGTCGAAACCCAGCATCAGGCTAAAGCAGGGTAGATGCTGGGCAAGGGCGAGCTGGGAGCTTTCGGCGAATCCGCAGTCTTGAAAAAGTGCCTCAGTTTGACGGGGCGGAGCCGTGCTGATCACAGAGTCAAAGCTGCCAAGGCAATTCCCGAGGCTATCGAAAACCTTCCAGCGGCCTGAGTCGTCGCGCTCAATTTTGGCTACCTGTGTCCCGAGGTCTATTTTAAGACGCTCTCCGAAGCTTGTCTCTAACGCTCGCAGCTGCGCTTTGCATAAGCCATTCATGCTGGGCGTTGCAACATAGTGTGGTTCAAACCATTCGCGTTTGTAGCTCGCGGCTCCCACTTCTAACGTTGTTACGCGCGGCTCCCAAGGTGCCAGCCAACCCTGATCGCAGGCCTGGGTAGTGAACTCCTTAAACTCTTCAGAGCGCGCAGTGAGAAATTGAGCCCCGTGATCGAATTGAAACTCATCGCTGCGGCGTGTGGACATCCGCCCGCCCATGCCTCTCGACTTCTCGACGATTGTGAGGCGCGCCTCGCCCGCTAGGGATTTAGCGAGCGCAGTGGCAGCCATGCCGGCGCCAATGATTAGGATTTCTTGCATGGTGGCAGGTATTCTTCCTAGAGAGGATTTATTGAGGCTCAGTGCTGAGCCCATTGTATCGGCTTCGCCGTGCGTGCGACATGCTTGAAAACGCAGGCATGTGCGGGCTAGATCGCTTTGTTTTCATTTTCAGAATCGCAATGGTTTTTAAAGAACAGATACTGTTTTTAGCGGACTGAAGCGGGACTGACCGAAAGATTAAGGAATACCGATGTTATCGAAACTGACACGCCGGGCCATGCTAGGTGTAATAACCATGGCCGTGCTGAGCTTGGCAAGCTGCAAACCCAAAGCCCAGCACGAAAATCAGGCTGCTGATATAGATGTCAGCGACCCGCTCTATGAATTAGGTGTCTCTTGGCAGCTCGCCCAGTATCGAGCCACTACTTTATCTGCGCTGCGTTATGACTACCGCCTCAAACTCCCCAAGGAGCTAGACACTCGCATAGAAGGCGAGGCGCTGATTAGCTTTCGCTTCGACTCAACCGCCGCCGGTGAAAGGCCTGTCGTACTCGATTTTCTCAACCCTGAAGTACGGACGCTCCGCCTTGAGGTCAATGGTCAACCGGCGTCATGGTTTCCGGTTAACGATCATCTAGTTATCCCAAGCGCGGGGATGCAGGATGGTGAGAATAGTGTGCGGTTGAATTTCATAGCCGGAGACGAGGCGCTGAATCGCAATCGGGAATTTCTTTACACCTTATTCGTGCCAGACCGCGCTCACTTCTCGCTGCCTGTTTTCGATCAGCCCAATCTTAAGGGCGAGGTCGCTTGGGATATAGAAGCGCCTTCCAACTGGGTTGTTGTCGCCAACGGACCCCTGCTTACGCAGAGCGAAGGGGCCGGTGTGGCCTCGGCGGAAACGATTCAACACCGCTTCGCGCGTAGCAAACCGCTGCCCAGCTACCTGTTCGCCTTCGCCGCCGGGCAGTTTCTAAAAGAGAGCGCGATAGTCGATGGGCGTGAGATGGTGATGTACCACCGCGAGAGTGATACTGAGAAAGTCGCGGCCAACCGCGACGAGATATTCGCCCTACACGGGCAGGCTCTCGCTTGGTTAGAAGACTACACGCAGATCGACTATCCCTTTGCAAAATTCGATTTCGTCGCAGTGCCATCGTTTCAATACGGCGGTATGGAGCATCCAGGCAGCGTGCTGTACCGCGAGTCGAGTCTGTTTCTCGATGCTACTGCCACTCAGAATCAGATTCTGTCCCGCGCCTCGCTTATCGCCCATGAAACTGCGCACATGTGGTTCGGCGATCTAGTTACGATGAATTGGTTTGACGATGTATGGACGAAAGAAGTCTATGCCAACTTCATGGCAGCAAAGATCGTTAATCCCGCCTTCCCTGAAATCGATCATGAGCTGCGATTCCATACCGCGCATCACCCAAGTGCCTATGCCGTAGATAGAACAGCGGGAGCCAACGCGATAGGTCAACCCTTAGAAAATCTTCGCTTCGCAGGCTCGCTTTATGGCGCGATTATTTATCAGAAAGCACCCATTGTGATGCGTCATCTCGAGCAGAGAATTGGCGAGGAAGCGCTGCGCGACGGCCTACGCGACTATCTGCGAAATAACGCCTACGGCAATGCAACGTGGCCAGGTTTGATCGCGCTTCTGGATTCTCGTAGCGAGCAGGACCTCTCGGCGTGGAACGAGGCGTGGGTCTATGAAAGTGGCCGGCCACGAATCATTGTAGAGCGTCAGTCGCAGACTGGCGGCGGTTTTACAGTGCGACAAGAAGATCCAGCTGGGCTTGGTAGGGTGTGGCCGCAGCGATTACAGCTGCTAGTGGGCGAAGCCACAGCGCTAGAGCCTCAGATCATCGATTTAGGTTTTGAGCCCGTGGTTATCGAAGGCAGCGCGGACCTGCTCCTGCCCAACGGCAGCGGCGTTGAATACGGCGACTTCGTACTGGATTCCCAAAGCCTTACTCTGCTGCTTGCTGAGATAGGAAAAGTTGAGAATTCAGTCGCGCGGGGCGCCGCATGGACAAGCCTGTGGGAGCAAGTCAGTGAAGGTCGACTCAGCGCCGAAGACTTCCTTGCAACGGCTTTACGCGAGCTGCCCAGCGAACCAGACGAACTTATTGTCAGCCGCGTGCTCAGGGTTTTTGATGAGATTTACTGGCAACGCCTAGACCGGCCAGCGCGCATCGCGGCCACCCCGAATCTTGAGTCACTGCTGTGGACAGAGTCCAATGCTGAACAGCGAACCTTGTCCTCCCGCGCCGCTTTCTATCGCAGCTACCGGGCGCTTGCTACGAGCGAGCAGGGTGTCGAGCGGTTAGCGAGGCTGTGGCGCGGCGAGGAAGAGGTGGTGGGTCTGCCGCTCTCCGAGACCGATCAAGTCGCGCTAGTGTCGGGCTTAGTATTGCGCGGCATTGCAGACCCGGAGAGCTTATTGGATGAGCAAGAGTCGCGTATTCGCAATGCCGACAGGCTTGAGCGATTCCGCTTCGTACGACCCTCGCTGTCTGCATCAAAAGAGGCGCGAAGCGCTGCCTTCTACGCATTCACTAAAGCAGAGAACCGCCAGCGTGAGCCTTGGGTACTAGAGTCGCTACGCAATATCCATCACCCACTGCGGCAAGAGAGTTCGATCGAGTTTGTGCGACCGGCTCTTGATCTCCTGCCGGAGATTCAGGCAACCGGTGATATTTTCTTCCCCGGCCGCTGGCTCGATACAGTGGTGGGGCGCTATAGCTCGCCGGCTGCGGCTCAAGCAGTTCGTGACTACATCGAGCAGACTCCCGAACTTTCGCCACGCTTAGTGCAGAAGCTATTGCAGTCGGCTGATGTCTTACTAAGGCTGCAAGACATCGAGCAATAAAAAAGGCGGTACAGCCAAGCCGTACCGCCTTTCTCCGTGTGAAACGAGGTAACTAGTAGTCGTAAGTTAACTCGATACCATACATCCTTGGGGCAGTTGTAGTAGAGGTTACACGGAACATTTCCGCTTCGCCTGTACGCATGATCTGCAGATGGCCGATGTCATCTAAGACATTGTTCATGAACCCAGCCATCGTCCAGTTGCCGCTGCCGGAACGCCATGTCACGCGCGCATCGAGTCGGCCATAGGACGGAGCCATCTCACGTGATGATTCGAAAGGTGAGTAGTACACATCATCGATCCAGCTGTAGAAGCTGAAGAATTCGAGAGAGTTACAGCCAGTAAGCGGCATCATGTAACTAGCCCATCCTGTCGCTTTTTTCTCAGGCACCTGAATCAGCTGCTTGCCTTTAATATCCTGCGTCAGAGTTTCGAACTCAGGATAGAGCGAGCCTGGAACTTGGCTATTAGAGGTATCAGAGATTCGGAATGACTCGGTGTATTCGCTAGGCGTGAAACTGAAGTTACCGCCTAGAGTGAGGTTGTCCGTGGCCAACCAGAGCGCCTCAGCTTCTAAGCCCATCACTTCGCCGCCAGGAGCCGCGAGTACGGAAGTTGTAGTACCACCAAGCGATCCAACTTCCGTCGTGAACGTGTGAATGGTCGAGTAGTCATACATGTAAGCTGATGCGTTCAGCTGTAGGGTGTCGTCGAAAAGCTGAGACTTGTAGCCAATCTCGTACGCCATCAGCTCTTCGGGGTCGTAGGTTGGCGTATTGCTGAAGTACACAAGGCTGTATCCTCCGGAGCGGAACCCTGAAGTCGCTGAGAAGTACATCATAGTGGAGTCACTGATATCCCAGTCGAGGTTAACGCGGCCAGTGGTCTTACGATCGGTACGCTCGAACGGACGGTAGACACTGAGTGCAAACGGAATGCCACCATTGGTCGCCTTTTCAGTAGGCACGGTGTAATTTCCCTCTGCGTCTTGAACCAGGCCGCCATTTGCGATGTTAACCTGAGCGAGCCCGCCATACAGCGCGAGGAATCCTCCCGGCGCCGCGCCAGTCTCTGAATAGCGCCACAGATTCTCTTCCGCTCTCAGCTTGTCCTCGGCGTAGCGAATACCAAGGGTCAACGTGAACTTCTCGCTGAGATCGAACACAGCCTGTGTGTAAGCCGCAAAAGCATCACGCTTGGTCTGGGTAGCGTAAAGGAGGTCGCTCGCTGAAGTCTGCGGACCGTGAATAACATTCAGGTCGGGGTTGCTGCCGTTGTCTCCGTACCATGCAGAAGTCTGCAAGTTATTACCAAAATGATTTGGTGCGCAGCTTTCTGCAGGGTTAGCGACCTGACAGGAGAGTTTAGCGCTGTTCAAGCTCACCATGGGGCGACCCTGAAACGCTAGTGTCGACGCGCTAAGACCCGCAGGAATGCCTGTTGCGGAGGAAACTGCCTCACTCAGCCGAGTGTTATCTACGTAGGGATCGCGCATTCTTGCTTCGTTGATATTCGAGTAAAAATCTCCGCGCTGATCAATCAACGCGTCATAGAAGAATATTCCTGAAGTCACGTTAAGGCGGTCGCCGATATCATAGAACGCTTGCAGTTCATGTGAGGTGTAGGTCGCCTCATGATTAACATAGAACTGCCTGTCGTGAAATTTCGATGCGGTGTTATCGTCATCGGTATTGCGCTGATAGGCAAGTGTGGTATCGCCGTAGAGGTACACGAGTTCTAGGCTATCGTTAACCGTCCATGACGCACTAAATTGAGTGGAGGCATTCTTAATTTTCTCATAGTTGGTGCCATCTGAAGCCGCACAAAGGTCGCTACCAGAAATATCACCAGGGAAAACACACTCATTATAGCGGGCCGCTGATGCCGCAGAGGTATGGTTAAAACCGTCTAGCGACGCCGCTGCATTCTGCTGGCCGTCAAAGTCGCCAAAATCGATGCCGGCTCTGTTGCGCTGGGCTAATTGAGTGACACCGGTCACCGGGTGTGAGAACGAAAGCGTTGGCTGACTCGCGTCGTACCAGCTGTTCTGGAAATAATTTTCCTGCGCGGTGTTGCTCTGATCGATAAAGCGGTAGCCCGGCACCAGAGCTTCAGTCGCCCTGTTCGGATTGCCGCCCTCGTTCAGCATAATAAGGCCCGCACCATTGGCGCCGCCAAAAGAGCGATCTACGTCGAGCTGGTTGTGACGAACGTTTACCTCGATATCATCGGTAGGCGTCCATTTGAATTGGATCGCGCCATTTTTTGTTCCTAGTCCATCGATATCAGGCGTAGGACCTCCAATCTCTTCGACGATACCGTCTCGGTCGCGGTAGCTAAAATTCACTCGCATGGCGAGCTTGTCGTCGATTATTGGTGTGTTGAACATGCCGTAGGCATCTTTTGTTCCGAAGTTTCCTAAAATTGTTTTGAAGGAATAGTCAGTGTCGAACTCCGCTTCGTTGTACAGAATATTGAGGGCGCCACCTACCGCGTTGCGACCGTAGAGTGTGCCTTGGGGGCCGCGCAGAACTTCGATACGGCCTACGTCCCAGAAGGTCGCGGCTGTAGCGGTGATTAGGTCTTCCGAATAAATACCGTTGGTATAGGTAGCGACACCGGGGTCACCACCGAGTGCGCGGAAGTTGCGACCAACACCGCGAATAGTCGAGTCATAGGGTTGGATCGTGGTGGCGGGGACAAAGTTCTGGAGATCCTCTTGGTTGCGAATACCAAAGTCTTCGAGATTCTCACCGGTAAGTGCGGTGATTGAGATGGAGGTATCTTGAATGGATGCCTCTCTGCGCTCGGCTGACACGACGACCTCTTCAATTCGTCGCTGGCTGTCTTGCGCATTAGCCTGAGTCACTATTCCTGTCGTTGCGAAGAGCGCCGCCGCGCCCCATAGCTGAGTTCTTAACTTGTTGCTGTTTTTCATACTCGTCCCTTTTGGCATCCAAGGCGCTTAGGCCCAAAATGAGCGTCTAATGAGAAGCTAATGTTTTAGCCACGAGCTTTGCCAATAGGCTTGAAAACCTAAGCCCAAGCAAGAGAGCTAGTGCAGTCTCTCTTGCTTGGATGCAAGCGCGCACAAATCACAAGCTTGAGCCGGCTAGCCAAGGGGTGAACGGCTGAGCTAAAAACGCCCGAATTAAAAGAGGGCTAGCTGCTGAGGAGGGTATACTGCTGAATTACGCCCGCCATTCTGAAATCCATAAATACTATTGGATTCCCCATGGAGTCGGCGTTACGACCAAAACGCTAAACTTCAGCGCTACTGCAGGTAACTACGTGTAACGTAAATACTCACTTTTCGCAAATTGTTATTTGTTTTTATTACTTTTCAATTTTTAGCAGTTAGATTTTATTAAACAATCCATCAACATCAACAATTAGTACCGGAATCTCAGAAAAATTTTCATTAAAATTACTAAGCCAGACTAACCGGCCTATTAATGCGAAGATTACGAAATCTCTTTAGCAACTGCTTATTTATTAATGGAAGCGGCTGAACAATAACTGCAAAGTATTCAGAGATGCAAGTGATTTTGCGCCAATATTGGGGAGGCTAAAGCAACCTTCTCCCGTTGCTTTAGCCTCACAAGGCGATTGCTTTCGACGGCGCTATTTAGCTTATTGCCCTTTGCAGAAAGGTTGATTATCTTCCTAGGCTTAGTCGCTGCGAATTGGCAGATACGCGGGCAGTCGCGGCTTAAGCAGTCACAATGATAATTAGGCGGTTCAGGTAAGTTCGAACAGCTAGCGATAAACAGGGTAATACTTATGCCGGAAATCCAATCAACGAGCACAAGCAATCATGGCGCCGATACTTGGCGCGATCCATGGATGTTGCCCCTCGAATCACTCAATCCTGCGCAGGCGAAGCTGTTCAAAGAAAACATTCATGAAGAATATTTTCGAAGGCTGCGCAAAGAAGATCCAGTTCACTACACGCAGGACAGTGAATTTGGGGCCTACTGGTCGATAACTAAATACAACGATATCGTCGCGATCGACTCAAATCATAAGATCTTTTCGTCGGAAAATAATATCGTCGTAGGTGACGTGAATCCTGATTTTCAAACGCCGATGTTCATCGCCCAAGACCCTCCTATTCACGATGTGCAGCGGCGCGCAGCGCAACCAGCGGTTGCGCCGACACAACTCTCTGAGCTTGAAGATTTGATCCGCACGCGAGTATGCAAGATCCTCGATGACTTACCCGTTGGTGAAGAATTTAATTGGGTAGACAGAGTCTCCATCGAGCTAACGACTCAAATGCTGGCTACGCTATTTGATTTCCCATTTGAAGACAGACACCTTCTGCCCTACTGGTCTGACGTCGCGACTGCGTCTCCATCTACTGGCCGAAGTGATGTGAGTTTTGAGGAAAGGGACAAAGTCCTACAAGAGTGCCTCAACTATTTTGCGAAGCTATGGGTTGAAAGAAAATCTCAGCCGCGAAAATTTGATTTCATTTCATTGCTTGCTCATGACCCTGAAACTTCAGACATGATCGAGAACCCAATGGAATTCCTTGGCAATCTTATTCTTCTGATTGTAGGCGGTAATGACACTACGCGGAATTCGATATCCGGCGGCGTGCTGCAACTTAATAGATTCCCCGATGAGTGGGAGAAATTGAAGAGCAAGCCCGAACTGATTCCGAATATGGTCTCTGAGATAATCCGCTACCAGACGCCTCTTGGCCATATGCGCCGCACAGCCCTCGAAGACGTTGAATTTCAGGGTAAACAGATTAAGAAAGGTGACAGAGTTGTGATGTGGTACATCTCTGGCAATCGTGATGAAGAGGTGATCGAGGATCCCGATAGCTTTAAGATAGACCGCAACAATGCCCGCCGTCATGTCTCCTTTGGATTTGGTATCCACCGCTGTATGGGCAACCGTGTCGCAGAAATGCAGCTGCGTATTCTCTGGGAAGAAATTCTGCAGCGCTTCGATAGAATAGAGGTAGTAGGCGAGCCAGAGAGGGTGCTGTCGAATTTCGTGATGGGCTACACCAAGCTCAACACGATACTTCACCCCAAGAAGGCGTAGAGAGCATAGGAAGCGCAGAGAGCATACAAAGAATGCTCAAAAAGCCAATAGCATTTCGCTTTCGCAGACGCTCCAGCGGCAGGCGCTTACGCAGATTAGCGCCTGTTTGCTCCCTGCAGTGCCCCGTTTGAATCGGCGCGGGCATAGTCTAATGAATTAATAAGGAGAACTATTTTGCCCAAGATCACTTTCATCGAATTCGACGGTACGGCACACGAAGTGGATATGCCCGCCGGCGGCAGTGTTATGGAAGCCGCTGTGAGTAACCCCGGCCCGGGCATTGACGCCGACTGTGGCGGAGCGTGCGCCTGTGCTACCTGCCATGTCTTCGTGGGCGAACAATGGCTAGACAAGGTGGGAGAGCGTGGAGAGATGGAACAATCGATGCTGGATTTCGCGGAGAACGTTCGCCCAAATTCGCGCCTCTCTTGTCAAATCCCGCTCACTGAAGAACTAGACGGGCTCGTCGTTGACATGCCCGAATCTCAGCACTGATGTAAGGCTTGTGATTCAGACGGAAGCCCGCCGCAAAGTCTTTTGGGCGGTTTTCCGTCGGAGTCTGAATAATTCAATTACAAGTCTGCTGCTTGAGCCGACCGCAGTTACATCTGTTAATCAAGGTGAGACACGCTATGAAGACCCTTTGCTCTCGCTCTAGATCTCAGCAGCCTGTATGCAAACTGCTTCTGTTTATCGCTGGGTTCTTTTCCTGGCTTTCACTCAATGCTGCACTTGCCAGTGACAATTCAGCCTCATTACTTGAAGAATACACACCCGTCACCCTCGACGACTTAGCGGACCCTCCCGCCGAAGATTGGCTGATGTGGCGTGGTACGGCCAATCACTGGGCTCACAGCACTCTCGATCAGATCAACCAAGACAATGTGGCAAACTTACGGCTCGCTTGGGCCTGGACGCTAGAGCCGGGAAAACAAGAGACCACTCCGCTGGTGCACGACGGGGTAATGTTCCTGCCGCAGGCCTGCGACTACATTGAGGCGGTTGATGCCCGAGACGGAACACCGCTTTGGGAATATCGGCGTCCCGAGGTCGATCACGCGGCTCCTCTTTCCTGCGCGAATCGCAATGGCACTCTCTATAAAGACCAGCTCATCGTCGCTACCCGCGATGCCTACATCGTGTCCCTAGATGTCCGCACTGGGGAGGTAACGTGGGAGATAGAAGTAGGAGATTGGAAGGTCGGTCAGCATTACTCCGGCGGGCCGCAGGTGTTCAACGGTAAGATCATCACCGGGATGTCCGGCTGCTACTACATCAACACCAGCTGCTGGATTACGGCTCATGACGCCGACACTGGCGAGGAACTTTGGCGTCGCAATACGATTCCGCGGGTGGGCGAGCCAAACGGTGATACCTGGGGCGAAGTTCCCAACGAACAACGCCGCGGTGGCTCGGCGTGGATGCCAGCGAGCTTCGATGCCGAACTCAACCTAATCTATATCGGCATCGCTGTGCCCATTCCCTGGGGTACGATTCAGCGCGACACTAAAGGCGGCGACGTGCTTTACACCAATTCCACTCTCGCTCTGGACGCAGAGACCGGCGAGATCGCGTGGTACTTTCAGCACATCCCCGGTGGCAACTGGGACCAAGATCATCCTTTCGAGCGCCTGATCGTTGAAACCGAGGTCGCGCCCAATCCTGATGCCGTGTCTTGGATGAACCCAAACATTGACTCTTCAGAGCGACGGAAAGTCATCACCGGCGTGCCCGGAAAGCCAGGTATTGTGTGGACACTAGACGCAGCCACCGGTGATTTCCTGTGGGCCACGCAAACGAATTATCAAAACGTCATCACAGGCGTCGATGTTGAAAAGCGTCAGGGCATTACCAACCCTGCGCTAGACATTACGGAGATCGCCCAGCGCAAACTCGTTTGCCCAACGACACAGGGTGGCATTAACTGGAACTCTGTTGGCTATAGCCCTCAAAGTAATTTTTTGTACGCCCCTACTAATAATACCTGCATGACATTCTTTCTCCGCCCAGTAGATACGGTTGTTGGCGCCCATCATCAATCGGCAGTTTCTCGGCCCGCAGTGGGTCCCGAGGACGATGGAATGGTCGGACTTTTCTCAGCGGTGGATGTCGCAAGTGGCGAGATTCGTTGGCAACATAAGCAGCGCGCTGGAATCGGCGGCTCGGTATTAACAACGGCCGGGGGGCTGGTTTTTGTAAGCGACGATGCGCGTCGTTTCCGCGCCTTCGATGCAGACAGCGGCGAGATTTTGTGGGAGCAAGTGCTTAATTCCGCCGCGGGCGGATACCCCGTAAGCTATAGTGTCGATGGTATCCAATACATTGCGATCGCAGCGGGGCAAGGCGTTAACTATCGCGTTCACACGCCGGAAATTCAGCAGCGCAGGGGCGGTAATATACTCTATGTCTTTCGCCTTCCCGACTAAAAAATCAGACACCAATATCCATCTCCCAAAGGTCTAATAATGAACTCTTTCACTGTCTCTCGGTCGGCGTCTGCGTTTTTCTTTCTCGCCCTGTCACTCATTACCTTCAGCGCGCAGGCGCAAAGCGATAACGAAGAGGCAATCGCCGGTGCGATGGCGGCGCTAGACGAATTCATGAGCACGTTTAATGCGCGCGACCCACAGCGATGGGCGCAGTCTCTCAACTACCCGCACGTACGTTTCGCCAGCGGATCGGTTACCGTTTGGGATTCGGCGGAAGAATTTGCACAAACCGATTCCTTCAATCGCCTAGCCGCAATTGGCTGGGACCATTCTCATTGGCTGACCCGTGACATCGTTCTGGTTTCGCCTGAAAAGGTGCATATCGCGACAAAATTCCAGCGCTTTAACGACAGCAATGAATCTATTGGCACCTATGAGTCGCTTTACATAGTGACAAAAGTCGATGGTCATTGGGGCACTCAGGCGCGGTCTAGCTTAGCGCCGTAGCGAACTTGAAAATTAGCGATTGCTTGCTTTATTCCGCCCTCACTAACAAAGGAAATCCAACCGAATAATGAAACTCTATAATTCTATGGGGCCTAACCCACACATCGTTCGTATGTTTGCAGCCGAACTCAATATGCCTCTTGAGCTAGTCGAAATAGATCTGCGAGCCGGTGAAAACCGCCAGCCTGAATACTTGGCGCGTAACCCCGCGGGACAGCTGCCAGCACTCGAGCTGGACAGCGGCGAGATCATCGCCGAGGTTACGGCCATTTGCGAATATCTCGACGAGCTGAGCCCCATGACCCTCCTAGGTGATACGCCGGAGGAACGAGCTCAAACGCGGATGTGGACAAGACGTCTCGATCTTTCGATCTGTGAGCCTATGCTCAATGGCTTTCGCTATGCCGAGGGTCTTCCCATCTTTCAAGACCGAATGATCACAATCCCAGAAGCAGCTCCTGGCCTCAAGCGTATAGCCCAGGACCGGCTCAACTGGCTTGATGAACAGCTGGCTGATCGCCGAGAGTTTGTCACCGGCTCGCGCTTCACTTTGGCGGATGTTTTTCTTTACTGCATGCTCACGTTTGGCAATCGCATCGGTCAGCCAATTTCGCAGGAGCACGCCCGAGTTGCGGCGTGGTATGAGCGTATCGCAGCCAGACCCAGTGCGGCGGCTTAGAAACCTAGCTGTTTCGTTAAGACCCGAACTAGTAAAAGCAGCGTAATACCCTCGGGCGCAGGCTAATTAGCCATGCGCCGTGAATAATTTACTAAATCGACGCCATCCTTTACAGGGCTTTATGAATGCATCTCGCCGCCAATATACGACTGCTAATTCTAATTTCGCTCTGCGTGTTCACCAGTGCTCAGGCAGAGGATTCCGAATTGAGTGAGTCAACAATTTTGCTCAATGCGTTCTCAGAATCCGGGCCGGACCTGCAGTGGTTCGTTCAAAACGATACCGTAATGGGCGGGCGCAGCGAAGGTGGGTTCAGGATTGTTGATGATAGGCTTGTTTTCAGCGGTATCACCAACACGAACGGCGGGGGATTCAGCTCAATTCGCTCGCGTAGGTTCGCCAAAGATCTCTCGGCGTACTCAGGAATTAAGGTCAACGTAAAGGCCGATGGCCGCAAATACACATGGTCCATTCAGACGGATGCCACATGGCGCGGCAGGCGGGTTAGCTACTGGGCAGATTTCAACACCACGGCCAATACTGGCGAGATTGAAGAAATCACGATTCCTTTCACGAAGTTTTACCCTCAGTTCCGAGGATTTAAACTCGATGGCCCCGAGCTCAATAAAAATCAAATAACCGAGTTCGCGCTATATCAATATGACAAGACCGATGGCCCGTTCGAGCTCGAACTCTTCAGCGTTGAAGCGTACGCAGAATAACTTCACTGCAATAATCTCCCTTGCTGTCTCTACATTACGCTAGAGGATATAGGGAGAAATCAATCCTCAAAGTCATGCGGTGACTTTCTTAGCAATTCAGTCGAATAGCCCATCGCCCGGACCCTTGCGACCAGCTCGTCGTACTCTGCTTTTGTGATTTTTGGGCTTCTTGCCATGATCCAAACGTAGTCGCGCCGATTGCGGCCAATGATCGTTTTTTCATAGTCATCGTCCAAATAAACAATCCTGTAGTCAGCCTTAAACGGCCATAGGAACTGCATATCCCAAACCGCATTTCCTGAGCCTTCTGTAATAAAGCCCGTAGGATGATATTCCTTCTTTTCCTCATCGAAGCCGCCTTTGTTGAAGGCAAATGTCGTCGCCACAGTGCCGTCTTGGTTTAAGCGATAGCTCTCGGTGGGGTTATAGGCCTGTGTTTCGATAAAAGTAGGAATGTTCGCTATGACGTGCCAGTCGCCCATGAATCGTTCAAGGTCTACGTAGTCGACCGCGGGCAAGGTCTCGACGGTTTTACAGGCTGCGAGGGACGTGAGTAGAAGGGCGCCGCTGAGTAGTTTGAGTATTCGCATTGATTAGTCCTTGGGTTACACATGTAAATACGGCAATCGGGCAGTTAAGTTCATTTCTCTAAAAGATTGCAGTTGCATGCCGCAGCGAACGGCGGGCAGCTAAGCTGCGCGCCTGGATTAGTCCTCTTCGCGAGAGATGCGATGCTGGTCGGCTTAGTGAAACTTTAGAATCGTCAGAGGGGGAATAAATGGTGCCCAGAAGAGGCAACAACCTAACGCAAACACTGGCCTGCAGGGCTAATAAACAGGCGCTTCCAAGATCAATTCATTATCGTTTCCGTAACTTTTTCCGTAACCCTTGCCTAGCAGGCTACCAGAATTTGCTTAACTAGCAAGGGTGGGCTTCACAACAAGGGCGGGGGTGTTTGGATGGCGTTGGAGATTGTTGTTGTAGGGGCGCAGACACAAATTAGACCAAATTAGGATAGTCCACTTTAACTCTAGACCGAGCTTCTCCACCACCAGAGTTAGCGTGCTCAGCCCATGCTCGCAGCATAGCTTCCTTAGCCCAGTCTGCGTTGTCTTCTGTGACTGCAACAGCGTCATGTTCTAACTAGGCTTGAATGCCCTAGTCCACTGCTAGCTAGAAAGGTGGCCTTCACAACAAGGCCTAGGGTGTTTGGATAGCGTTGGAGATTGATATAATGCCGGAGAGAATAATTAGTAGGATCAGTCACGAATACAAACAAGCAGAC
>JAYOBL010000018.1:0-35633 GCA_038104835.1 Gammaproteobacteria bacterium
TTCCGCTCGCGAAAGCACCCGACACCGTGTGCTCGTGCATTGGGCTGTTTTCCTTGCTGGAGGTTCTGTGTCTGAATTGGGTGCTTGGACTGCTGCTAGTTCGGGACACCAGTAGTGGGATCGCTCGATCTCACGATGCCGCTTACTCCCGCTTAATCGCCGTTCCGGATTCCGCTCGCGAAAGCACCCGACACCGTGTGCTCGTGCATTTAGGTGCTGCCCGTTCTGATAATACAGAGTGATGAATTGAACTGAAGCTTGGGTCGGGGTCGCGCGCCACCGGAGAAATGCTAAGGGCTGGTTTGCTCAACAACCGGTAATGCTACGTCTGAGCCCCAGTCGGCCCACGAGCCGTCGTAGACAGAGAGCTCACGATAGCCCGCAGCGTAGGCGGCGAGGGTTAGCACGCAGGCGGTGAGGCCGGAGCCGCAGCTTGTGATTACGCGCTCATCTTTTGCTGCAAGCTCTGCGAAAAGTGTTTCTAGCTCCGCACGGGGCTTTAGTTCGGAACCGTTGAGTACCGCAGGGAAAGGCAGGTTAAGCGAACCCGGCATGTGTCCGCCTCTTACGCCTGGGCGCGGCTCTGGGGCCTGTGCTAGAAAGCGTGCAGCCGAGCGTGCGTCGATGATTTTCGATCGGGCATCATTTAGAGCGGCAAGAACCTCAGCGCTGTTGATGAAGGCTTCGGGCTGCGGCTTGGCTGCGAAATTTCCTAGACCGTAGGGCTTGCCGTCTACCTGCATGCCCGCGCGCCACTGCGCGCCGGCAGTTTGTGCATCTTGCCCTGCGTCTAACCATGCGCGTAGACCACCGCTTAAGACTGCGACCTGCTCGTGACCCATTGCTTTCAACATCCACCAAGCGCGGGGACTGGCATAGAGGCCCGCGTCGTCGTAAACGACAATGATAGAATCTTGAGAAAGACCCAGGGCGCGCGCCTCGCGCTCGAAGCGCTCTGCGCTAGGCATCATATGAGGCAGCGCCGCATTGGGATCGCAGAAGATCGAATCGTAATCGAAGCGCCTTGCACCGGGGATGATCTGCCAGTCGGCGGCAGGGGAATGGTCATTCAGGGATTCATAGCCGGGTACGACGGGCGGCACCGAGGCGTCTAGAATGATTAGCTTGTCGCCGATGTTTTTGCGCAGCGCGAGCAGCGCGTCTACGCAGATCACCGGCTCGGCAAGCGGTAGAGACTGTTCGCTTACGATGGACACGATAGCTTTCCTGCGGCGTTGCGGCGGCGCTGTTTAAAGCGCCTGCTTAAATTCACGCAGCTTGGCTTTCAGCTCGGCGCTGTTTTTTGGGCCGATGCGAATAAGCTGCTTGTTGATGTCTGCCAGCTCCTCGAGTCTGGAATCTGCATACAAATACATCACCGAAGGCTTAACTAGCTGAAAAGGGCCTTCGATTTCGGGCGCCATAAGAACTGCGTCTATGGCTTTTATTAGAGCCTGCTCGAACTCCGCATCGCGGAAGCCGATCTCTGCATAGGCCTGCTGCAGCAGTGGCGCTAGCAAACGATAAAGAGCCACAGCCTGCTCGGTGTCTAGCGAGACGAAAGCAGCAATGGCGGCGTCGAAGCGGGCATAGGAGGCTTCGTCTAGTGTGAACAGCCGGCCATCGGTCGTCGTGACCTGCATCTCTTCGTTTATGGCTTTATAGGGCAGTGCCGTCTGTGGGTACTGTCCGCGGGAGACGTTCTCAACTAGCACCACCACTTTGCGCACTAGCTGCTCATCTACCAAGAACTCCAAGAGACGCGATCCGCTGGCAAGCTCAGCGATCTTCTCCAGTACAAAGCCGTCACTGTTGTTGAGGCGCGGCAGATCAAGCTGCGGAGCAGCGGGTTCAGGATCAACCACTTCCACGGCGACGACGGTTTCGGGCTCATCATCGGTTGAAGCGATGGCTGGCGCCGCTGGCGTGGAGGGCGTAATGCGGCTGGGCACTGGGCGCGGAGCGGGCTCTGCGCTCTCAGCCGCCGGCGTAGGCAGTATGACTGTTGTTGTGCCTGTTGGCGCTTCGAAGGCCACGGCTAGATAGACGAGATAGACAAAGGTCAGCACGGCGATGCCCGCGACAGACCAAATTCCAAACTTCGACATGCGTTTGCTCCGGATTACCCGATAATTTTCAGTATTGTTGCATACCTAGACCAGCCAACAAATAAGTATCATTCAGTAAGTTAAACCCATGGGCCGATTGCAATAAAAAAGGCAGATTCGGGTAAGAATCTGCCTTTTAGTTTGCGTCGCTTGGCTAGCTAGAGCTTGGGGAAGCCTAGCTCCTCCATGGTTCTCGTCAGATCCTTACCCGCGGTAGCCGGCTTGGTCTGCTTGTCAATTTTCAGCACCTTACCGTCGCTACCAATATAGTAGGTCCAGCGGTTTGCGAAGCCTACGCCCATTAGCGCGCCGTAGGCATCGACCATGGATTTTTCAGGGTCGGCAAGAATTGGGAAACCCGCTTCATGCTCGGCCGCGAAGGCGGTGTTGTCTTCCAGCGTGTCTACACTGGCCATGAAATAAGCAACGTCGAAACTCTGAATTTCTCTAGCACTGTCACGCAGCGCTTTACATTGCATCGTTCAGCCGCCGGTGAAGGCTTTGGGGAAGAACGCGATAACTACAGGGCGCACACCGATGAACTCGGATAGCGTATAGGTCTTTCCATCTGACGCTTGCAGGGAGAAGTCGGGGGCCATATCGCCCACCTCCAACGCCGCCGCTAGCTGACTACCCAGAGCAGTCACGGCCACGACGGCAGCGAAAGCGAGACGAGTGAGTCGGTTAGCAAAAAATGACATAAGTCCTCCTAAGGCATTGCCCGTAGCAATTGGCTTGCTACTAGGCCATTGAACCTCGTACCGCGGGAGATTGCCAGCGTTTCGGCGACCGCGTTTGAGGCTCTAGGGACAACGATAGTCGCTGACAAGAGGATCACCCCGGCGCAGAGCCGTAGGGCGCTAAAGCGACACACCTACAGCAAGGGAAAAACCTAAAACAGCCGGCGTGATCGGGCTCTGCGGGTGAGCTGTGCGATCTCGACCTCGAGCTCGGCGATCTTGGTCTCAATGCGCGCCCGCTGCGCCGTGGTGAGCGCGGGGGATTCATCGCTCAGCAGCACCAGCCGCTCGATCGCTTGTGTAAGCCCGCGCACCTGTCTGCCGACCAATGACTGCTTGGCATTGCGCTGCGACTGAGCGTAGCGTGGATTCTCAATCTGTATATTGGTGCAGCGCTGCTGCACATTCCCGCGACTGTCGCGTACGTTAGTGCAGCGCGTTTTAAAAATGACCGGATTCACGGTGCCCGGAAAATCCGTATAGGGGGTTGTCGCAGTCGCTCGCACAAGCGCAAGATCGGTGTCGGTTTTGCTGAACAGCAGGTCCACAAGGTCGGCGTCAGCGAGCGTGTTCGTCGCCTCCAATTTCTCAATGGTCCGACCGTAAAAGCGCGAAAGCGCCTCGGCACTCAGCATAAGTCCGCGAAAATTGAGATCCAGCAGGTTTTCCCTGAGCACCCGCAGCTGCCAATCGCCGTACTGCTTTACGGCAGCAAGATACGCCTCGTCACTCGGTGCTAAGACGCGCTGGCTGATATGCCAATGGAGTGTCTGCAGGTCATCGCTGCCCTCCCAATCTTTGAGAGCTGCGTCGGCCTGAGCAGCGGCAAGAATAATCGGCAGCTGCTCGGTGCTGTACAGACCCGTGTTGATGCGCGCGATCTGCAAGGCTTCATTGTAGGTCTGTCGGGCGCGCTCGAAATCGCCGACCTCAGCGAGGTAGGCTCCAAGGTCCGCATAGGCCTCTTGCAGCTGCGGCGCATAAATACCCTGCCCGTAGCGCAGCTGTTCTAGCTGCGCCTCACGGCGAGCCACCTCCTGCGCAATCTCTCGCAGCCGGGCCTGCTCCGCAGCCGCCTGTACTGCAGCCGCCTCTTCAAGGGCAGCCGCTTCTTGCAGATCAGCCTTTTGTCGAAGAGCCTCGCCCTCATCCGCCTCGGCACTCTGCTCTAAAGCTGATGAAGGCTCATTCTCTGCATCCGCTTGATCCGCAGTCGCAAAAGGACAGTGTAGACAAAACAATAAGGCGGCAAAGATAGCGAGACGAGTGCTCGCAGAGTCTGCATGAGGCGGGGCTGTGCTGAACATCATCGCTGAATCCATAGCCAATACTATCGCAGCTTATACGCCGCCGCGCATTAACCGGCGCTGAAGCGTGGCGCTAGGCGATGGGCAATTTTGGGAATGCCACTAAGTGTTCAACGTCTAAGCGAATACCCATAGGCTCGCCAATCGCATGGTCGTGGTGGCTAGGAGCCAAGGAAAGCACTCGTGTTCCGCTGGCGAGCTCAAGAGTGTAAAGGAACACCGCTCCGCGGAAGGCTTTCTCGACAATGCGCGCCTTAATTGGACTGTCATCGTCGTGGAACACGTCGTCGGGTCGCAGAAGCAGGGAAATGTCCTCGCAGTCGGGCAGATTAAAGTCCTGAATCTGCCGCGTATCGATGAGTCCCAATTCGGTTTCCACGGCGTGCTCGTCAACCTTGTGCCCAGCAATCAGCACGCCTTCGCCTACGAAATCGGCGACCGCCAGAGACGCGGGCGTGTGATAGAGGTTGAAGGCGTTATCCCATTGCAGCAGACGCCCGGTTTTCACTACGCCGATAGCATCGGCCATAGCAAAGGCTTCGAACTGGTTGTGGCTGACAAGGATCGCAGTGACGCCTTCGGCCTTTAAGACCGCGCGAATCTCCCGCGCCAGTGTCTCACGCAGTTCAACGTCGAGGCTCGAAAAAGGCTCATCGAGCAGGAGTACTTCAGGGCGCGGCGCCATCGCCCGCGCAATCGCTACGCGCTGCTGTTGGCCTCCGGAAAGACGATGAGGATAGGCATCGAGCAGCGCTTCAATCTCCAACAGCGCAGCCAACTCGGCGACGCGAGCATCACGCTCACGTCGAGCAACAGCGTGCAAACCAAAGCCTATGTTTTCCTTCACAGTTAAATGGGGAAACAGGGAGTGGTCTTGAAAGACCATGCCCACGCGACGCTGCTCGATAGCGAGGGAGCGCCCCTGCGCGCTAATCTCGCGCCCGTCTAAGAGAACTCGTCCACCGCTTAGCGGCACGAAGCCGGCTATCGCCCGCAGCAGCGTCGTCTTGCCGCAGCCGCTTGCGCCGAGCAAACAACCAATACCGCCGGCGGGGACCGTAAACGAGACGCCGTCGACGATCAGCTGATCGCTAAGGTGAACGCTAACGTCGTCAAGCTGAAGTGCGGGTGAGGTCAAGACTCTTTGCCTGTGGTGTTCGAAGTTTTGTTAATGATATCCGCTTCCTCTAGCGCACCCGCAGAGGGACGCAACGAAAGGCTGAGGAGAATAACAGGAATCAGACTCGCCAACACGAGGGCGAGCGCGGGGCCGGCCGCATCGGCGAGTCGCTCTTCGTGGGAAAGCTCATAGGTCCGAATCGCCAAGGTATTGAAATTAAACGGCCGCAGCAGCAGTGTCGCGGGCAGCTCTTTCATCACATCAACGAACACGAGCAGCAGCGCAGTCACTAAGGAGCCACGCATCATCGGCATATGAATCCTGCGTAGCATTATCGCCGGACGCAGACCCATGCTGCGCCCTGCCTCGTCCATCGACGGCTTAATCTTGCCTAGGCCCGCCTCGACCGTATTCATAGCGATCGGCAGGAAACGCACCAAGTAGGCGAAAACAAGAATAAAGGCGGTGCCGCTAAGCAGCAGACCAGGGTTCGTGTCGAAGCGCTCGAGCAGAAATGCGCTGAGGCGATTATCAAGCCATGCGAAGGGCAGCAAAACACCTATCGCAACCACGGTCCCAGGCAGCGCATAGCCTAGACCGAGCACCCTACTCGCCGCAGCAGACGAACGCGAGGGATAGAGCCTTTTGCCGTAGGCAATGAAAAGCGCCAGCGCCAGCGCCGCGAGTGCAGTGATTACAGCGAGAGTCACGCTATTGAGAAAATAGCCTAAGAAGTCCCGCGTCAGGATCGTCTCAGCGGTCAGCCCTGCCCACACGGCAAGCTGAGTAAACGGCACTAAAAAGCCAAACAGCACGGGTAGCCCACAGGCCATGTAGGCGCCCACCAGCGCTACCCCACGCAGCGGCTCTCGCGCGCCAGGCCTCACTCGACTTCCGGTATTAAAAAACTGCGACTGGCGCCGCGAAGCGGATTCCAGGGAGACCAAGACAAACACGAAGCACATTAGAAGCGCCGCAAGCTGCGCGGCACCCACGCTGCTGCCAAGGCCGTTCCACGTGCGATAGATGCCGGTCGTGAAAGTCGACAGACCAAAGTACTGCACCGTGCCGTAGTCTGCCAAAGTCTCCATGAGCGCAATGCTAAGCCCGACTACAATCGCCGGCCGCGCCAAGGGCATTGCGACGCGCACGAAGGCGCCGCGGGGTGTGCAGCCCAAGCTGCGAGCCGCTTCCATCACACTGCCAGACTGCTCGGCGAACGCAGCGCGGCACAGCAGATACACATAGGGATAGAAGACGAGGGAAAGCATGGCTATCGCACCGCCTAGGGATCGAATCTCGGGAAACCAGTAGTCGCCGTAGCGCCAGTCGAAAGTCTCCCGCAGCGCGCTCTGGAGCGGGCCTGCTACGTCGAGCATGCCCGTGTAGGTATAGGCAATGATATAAGCAGGAATAGCTAGCGGCAGCAGCAACGCCCACTCGAAAATAGCGCGCCCCGGAAAACGATAGGCGCTAACCAGCCACGCGGGGAGAATGCCTAGAGCCAACACGCCGATGCTAACCCCCAGCATGAGCGCCGCTGAGTTCTTCACATAGCGCGTTAGCACAGTATCGAGCAGGTGCTCCCAGATATCCCCTGCAGGAAAAAACACCGAAGAGGCGACAACGAGGATCGGTGTCGCGAGCAAAAGTGAAAGAAGCAACAACGACAAAGGCCAAGCTTCGATTTTCTCGAAGCTTGGCCTAGTTTTTAAACTTGTGGGCAGCATGTCGACTTTCACCTACAGCGCCCGATGATCAAAACCGATGGGTCTATCAATACGAAAAAATCCTACTGCCAGCCGGCGCGATCAGCAAGGCGCACCGCCGCTGCGTTGTTACGGCCCAGCACTTCGAGGTTTAGCTCGTCGGCCTTAAAGTCACCGAACTGCTGCAAGATGGCGCTAGTCGCGATGTCCTCGCGCACGGAGTATTCGTTGTTAACCTCCGCATACCACTGCTGAGCATAATCGTCGCTAAGAAATTCGATCAGCTGCAGCGCCTCATCAGGATTCTTCGCAGTCTTTATCACCCCGGCGCCACTCACGTTCATGTGGGCTCCGCGATCGGCTTGATTCGGCCACAGCACGCCAATCTGCTGCGCCACTTCAACGTCCGCCGCCACGCTGGAATTCAGCATGCCTGCCAGATAATAAGTGTTAGCCACGGCTAGCTTGCACTGGCCTGCGACAACCGCGCGAATCTGATCACGGTCCCCACCCTGAGGTCGGCGCGCCATATTGGCGACAAGACCTTCGGCCCAGTCTTGAGTGGCCTGTTCGCCCAGATGCTCAATCAGCGAAGCGAGAAGCGACTGGTTATAAATATTGCCCGACGAGCGAATGCAGACCTGCCCTTGCCATTTGGGATCGGCGAGGTCCTCGTAGCGAGCGATCTCGCTGGCATCAACGCGGGATTTATCGAACATAATTACTCGCGAACGCAGCGACAGGCCGTACCACTCACCCTCGGGATCACGGTAGGCGCTGGGGATCCGCTGGTTCAGTATCTCTGAATCAACCGAAGCCAGAATGCCCGCCTCTTTCGCGCGAAAGAGCCGGCCCGCATCTACGGTAAGAAGAACATCGGCTGGTGAATTCATGCCCTCGAGCTCGATGCGTCGAATCAGCGCGTCAGCGCTTTCGGTAATGAGATTAACCTCAATACCCGTTTCTTCACTGAAGCGATCGAGCGCCGGCTTAATGAGTTCTTCCGATCGCGCCGAGTAGACATTGACCTCCGCCGCGGAGACGTACGCCGACGCTAAAGCACCTACGGCAAACCCTATGAGCTGTTTGGTATTCATCATTGATTCCTCTCATTTGCAGATGCCTTTGCAGCTGCACTAACCACGATTCCGGGCAAATTTTGGAAGCCGACCCCTGGCTCTTAAAAGTCGAAGCGCAGTCCTGCCGACAGCGTTCGCTCTTTGTTTGGACGTGCACCATAAGGCTGGCGGCCCATTATGTCATGCGTATTCGTAAGATTTTCGGCGCGGGCAAACAGATTGAGCGCCGCACTCAGCTGGTAGCTGGCACTAACATCGATTGTCAGGCTGTCGTCTGTGCGTTCGAATTCCTCGCAGGAAGCTCTTACGCACACATCGTCGACGTAGTTTGCGCTGAGGTAAGTCGCCCAGCGCCCCGCTTCGACTCCCAATGCTACCCGCAGCTGATTCTCTGGCAAATAGGGCAGTGGATCGCCCGCCTCAACGGTGCCGAAGAAATCCGTGTCAGCGATAGCCGTATCGAATTCACCGTCGATTCGGGTATAGCTAAGCGTAAGCGGCAAGCGATAGGCCGAGTTAGGCGACAGGTCTGCACTTAGCAATGCCTCGAGCCCTGCTACCGTAGCCGCGTCGCCATTGAAGGCATCGCCGATAACGCAGTCGCTGCCCGAAGACGCCGTGCACTGGCCCAGCAGATTGTCGTAGTCGCTCAAAAACCCGATGACCTCCGCCGACAGACTACCGTCCTGAAAACGTGCGCCCAGCTCGTAATTAATTGCGACTTCTTCGTCTACTCCAGGGGAGTTTGTCGGTGCCGTAAAGCCTTTATGTGCGCCGCCTAAGAGACTCCAATTGGCTGTGAGCTGGTAGCTCACACCAAGACCTGGGAGCCAGACCTGCGTGCTATTCTTCCGCGAATCGCGGAAATTGCGCGCGGCACCGCCGGTATAGCGCACTCGGTCTTGGTCTATGTCTTCGTATCGAAGTCCGGGAGAAAGCGTCCAGTTGCCTACGCTTATTTCATCGTGCACGTAGAATGCCAGAGCCTGAGCCGACTGCACTCGGTTGCCCGCTCCGCCCGCGCTGCCCAGATAATCTAGTGCGATCTTGCCGTTTGTTTGTGAGTAGGCATCATTGCGCTGAAAGCGATCTTCTTCATCTTCATGCAGGCGCAAGCCAAAGCGCAGGGAGTGCATGGCACCGCCAAAGTCGCCATCCCAACTACCCCCGAACTGTATGCCGCGGGAGAAATAGTCGCGATTGTTCGAGCGCAGCTGCAAACTGCCCGCGGGAGTGTCGACGCTGCCGTCTAAGATACCCTGTAGCTGCTCTGCGGAAACGCCGTCTATTGCAGTCCCGGCATTGACCGCGTTGATCACATTTGCCCAGCTAGTGCGCGAGTAGTCCGCTTTGCTCGCGCTACCCTGCAGGTCGATACCCTCTGTCTTAAACCAGTTACGGTAATGGGTATTGTTGTAGGCGGTTGCCGACAGGCTGAAATTTGCGCTCACGTCATAGTTGTAGCGCAGAATAACTTGCTCGTGCTCTGTCTCAATATTGTCTAGCTCCGACAGGCCATAGCGGCGCATGGCATCGCCTGCGAAATCGGCATCGGTCAAACCCAAATAGCTTTGATTGGAATCCTGATTAGCGAGCTGCAGCTTCAGCTCCACGGCATGGGGCGAGCCATTCGGTGCGTAGCTCAGTTTGGCAGTGAAGTCGCTGACATCGAGCCCCGTGTTATTCGAGCTGCGATCGATCGTCTGAAAGCCATCCGACTGCCATTGATGGGCTTCGAGCAGGAAGCCGAAGCCGCTGTCACTGCGACCGCCGTATTTGGCGTGCACGCGGTAAGTCGAATCCTCACCCACCTCGGTCAGCAAGTTGCCCTCGGTTTCCATGGGTATGGGCGTGGACACCATATTCAGCGCGCCGCCGATGGTGTAGGGCCCTTGAGTGATGGCAGCCGGTCCTTTAACGACCTCTACCGCTGCTATTCGCCCCATCGTGGGGAAGTAGTAGGCGCTGGGCGCGGAATAAGGCGCAGGGGCAATAAGAACGTTGTCCTCTAGCAGGGTGATGCGGCCACTGCGCTCGGTAGCAACCCCGCGGATTCCGATATTAGGGCGCAGACCGTAGCCGTCTTCGATCTGCAGGCTGACGCCGGGGACCTCACGGACGATGCGCTGCACGTCGGAGTAAGCGAATTGGCGCAGCTGCTCCTCGCCGATAAAATGCGCAGAGCCGGGGATTTTCCTCGCGGCTTCCTGGCTTCCGAGGATTGTCACTTCTTCAACGTTGAGCTCCTGCGCGAGTGAAACTTGACCCAACAAAAGGGGCGAGGCAACGTAAAGCGCCATGGCAATGGCGCGTGCAAGCGGGGCTTGAGGAAGAGACTGTTGTGACATCGTTTGCATGTAAAAGACCTGTAAAAGTGCCGCTAGGCGAGGTGTCTAAACTTACGTATCTGAACGTTGGAGGGCATATTAATCTATATGAGAATCATTATCAATTAGATTTAGAAGAATAGTTTTGCCTTTCTCGGCTTTTCTCCCTCCTCCTCTCATTTTTTCTCACTCTCCTTCCTTTCCTCTCTTCTTCCTTCTCTCCTCCTCTCCCTTCAATGCTATTCTTTGGCCTCATCGCCCAATGGAGAATTAGAAATGCCGAAGACCGAAACTAGCGACACAAGCGGCCGAAGCTACCCATCTTGCGGCATGAGCCGGATTGTTTATGCGGCTTATGCTGCCGCCGCCAGCGCGGCCCTCATTGCTATTGCCAGCAGTGCACTGGCATCCGAAGCGGACCTGCACGACATCGCCACGGCGCCGTCGGCGGCTCGTATTCAGGCTGACATCGAAAAGCTTGTGAGCTTTGGTACGCGTCACACTCTGTCGGAGACCGAATCAGACACGCGCGGCATAGGCGCAGCACGACGCTGGATAGAAGACGAATTCAATCGAATCTCCGCCGACTGCGGTGGCTGTTTGGAAGTGTTCACTGTGAGCGATGTCGTGTCGGGCAATCGCATTGCCACGCCGACCGAGGTTTTAAATGTCGTGGCAATATTACGCGGCAGCGTCGACCCCAATCGCTTGACTCTCATGAGCGGCGACATCGACTCACGGGTGAGCGACGTGCTCGATGCGACCTCCGACTCACCCGGCGCGAATGACAACGCGTCCGGCATGGCCGGAGTGCTGGAGGCGGCGCGCGTGCTGACTCAGTATCGATTCGCTGGCTCTATTGGTTTTGTGGGACTCTCGGGCGAAGAGCAAGGCTTGTATGGCGGCGCAATACTCGCCGAACACGCGCTGGCAGAGGGCTGGCAAATCGAAGCCGTTATTAACAACGACATGATCGGCAACATCACGGGCGTTAACGGTGTTAGCAACAACGCAACTGCGCGCGTGTTCTCCGAAGGCACTCGCTACGTCGAAACACCTGAAGAGGCGAGACTGCGCCGCTTCCAAGGCGGAGAAGTCGACTCTGCCTCGCGCAATATTGCGCGCTACGTACACCGTAGCGGCGAACGCTACATCCCCAACCTCGATGTCATGATGATCTACCGCTTAGATCGCTTTGGCCGCGGCGGCCATCACCGCCCTTTCAACGAAGCCGGTTTCCCCGCTGTTCGCATTATGGAAACCAATGAAAACTACACTCAGCAGCATCAGGACCTGCGCGTCGAGAACGGCATCGAATACGGCGACACACTCGAGCATGTCGACTTCGACTACGCGGCGAAACTCACCGCGTTAAACGCGGTCACTCTGGCCTCTATGGCCTGGGCGCCCGCCCCTCCCGCTGAGGTTAGCATCGCCGGCCAAGTTAGCCCCGACACCAATTTAAGCTGGACGAAAGTGCCGGGGGCAGCGCACTACAGGCTCCACTGGCGTTTAACGACCTCACCCACTTGGGACTACTCCCGTGACGTCGGTGACGTATCAAGCTTTACGCTCAAGAACATCGTTATCGATAATTACTTTTTCGGCGTGTCCAGCGTCGCCGCAGATGGTACTCAGAGCCCGGTCGTATTCCCCGGCCCCGCCGGTGCTTTCTGAGGCGACTAGGCGGGTGTTACAGTGGCAGCCGCATGGAAAGAGAACGACAAACTCACCAGTAGGAGAATAAGAATGAGACAAGCAATCCCCACGAAGAGAAAAGCGCTCTTCGCCGCGTCGCTGATAGCCCTCGCTGCTGCGAATGTCAGCACGCTAAGCGCGCAAGACAGCGACGCAACCGCTATGAGTTTTTTCATCACTAGTGTCGGCAGCGGTGACGGTGCCAATCTTGGCGGACTCGCGGGTGCAGACGCGCACTGCGCAGAACTCGCCTCCGCCGCTGGCTCCCGCGGCAAGACCTGGCGCGCCTACCTGAGCGCCCACGCGACCGAAGAAATGGCGGCTATCGATGCCCGCGACAGGATCGGCTTCGGGCCTTGGTACAACGCCAAAGGCGTAGAAGTTGCGTCCACTCTCAATGCGCTTCACAGCGACTTTATGGCTCTGGGCAAGGAAAACTCCCTCGACGAGAATGGCAATACAGTCAATGGCCGCGGTGATAGCCCCAATGAGCACGACATCCTCACTGGTTCCAGCCTCGCGGGCAACGCGATTGACGATGGCGCAGACCACACCTGCAACAACTGGACAAGCAACGCCGAAGGCTCTGCGCAGGTCGGCCACTTTGATCGCACCGGCGGCGGCTCAAATCCCACGTCTTGGAACAGCGCCCACGGCTCACGCGGCTGCAGTCAGGCCAGTCTCGTTGCCACAGGCGGGGCGGGTTATTTTTACTGCTTCGCCATCGACTAGTCAGCTACGCAGCTGAATCCTATAAACCTGACATCAAGTCTGGAAGACAGCGACGCCTCACAGGCGTCGCTTCTTTGCTCCCTACCAATGCCCAGATTCTTATCCAGCCTACTCGCCTTCTTCGCTCTGTCCTCTTGGGTTGAAGCGAGCGGTGATCAGGCGCTTATCACGGAAGATCAGCTCGCGTTCTACCGGCTGCGCAGTTTTGCAGCGCCCGGCGCCGAGGCTCGATTGCCTATTAATCATCTCGGCATCGAGGGGGAGTGGACCTCTGACGGCGGCTATCGCATCACTGCGGCGCTGGAATCTTATCCCGCGCATGAAGCAGAGCTGCGGCGCGGCGATGTGATCGAAACAATGAACGGTGAAGCCTTTCACCCCGTGTTCAGCCTTAACCCGGCGCTGCGCCGCGGCGCGAGCGAGGCCGTAGCCGCATGGTCTGAACCCGTCACGCTTGGCTATCGGCGCGGTGAGCAGGGCTTTGAGAGTCGTGTTACACCCGTGTTTGAAACGCTTTTCGACAGCTATCGAACCGCCACCGCTAACAGCGTGCTGCGTTTAGCCGCGGGCAATAAGATTATCGGCTATGTCCGCCTCTGGGCCCTGAGCCGCAGCACTGGCGATCTCCTCCAGCTCAAGCAGCTTGTTGCGGCCCTCGCAGATACCGATGGCATAGTATTAGACCTTAGAAACAGCGCGGGCTACCTGCATTCACTTCATATTGATCTATTCAGAGCCAGCCGCAGCGACTATTTACAGCTCGCTTCGATGTCAGCTGACACGCAACCTAGCGTTCAGCATTTGCTACTCACCGAGCCTCGGGACAGCGAGCTCGGAGCTTACCGCCGCCCTGTTGCGATCTTAATAGATAGCTCGACTCGCGGCAGCGCAGCGCTGCTCGCCCATCAGCTCGGCAAGCTGGCGCGCATTACCACGGTTGGTACGACGACCTCAGCGCAGTTTGGCTTCTATGAACTCGGCAGGAATGCACTGAACGGTACGTCACCAAATACAGAGTCGCAAAAGAACGCGACCCGAGAAGAGGCAATTGCTCAGGCTTACCGCTACGTCCCCGCTGACGAGCTCTTGGTCGACGGCATTATGTTAGAAGGCAGGGGCGTCGAGCCGGAGCGCGCGAACGACTACCCCTTTGCTCAAACTTCGCGGGTAGACCCACAGTTTCAACTCGCCGTCGACATCCTCATGGGCGTCATCTAGCAGCGCCTAGCCGCGGATATACGAGAGACAAGCGAGGCGCGAATCAGAAACCGGCGGGAGGCTCGTCAACATTGCCCCAGCGCAGCGTCCGATGGTCGAAGCCCTGTTCGAGGGTCGGTTTTACGATACGAAAATAAGGCGACAGATCGAAGTCTCGCGGTGTGTAATGAGTAAAGTGACGCCTATATAGCAGCGGAACCTCCCCGCGCGAGCCCACTTCCTTTGCACTGAGTTCGGTCGGCGGAGTCTCGCCCGTGCTTTGGATTGGCAAAATGGGGTAGTTGATCGATTGGAAAGTTTCAGCGATTAAAGTGGAGCAGATTGCCTTGGTCGGCTCGCCGCTGCCTAAGCCGATCATAGACCGGCGCAGCCTGTTCGGTACTACCGGCTTCTGAACAAGATAGCGTACTAGGTCGAGCACGTTTTTCTTATCGTACTGATTGCCTAGCTTGGCTTTTGCGAAGCTGATTAATGCTTCGCGATCGTCCTCGCTCAATCCCACGGGCCGACAAATACGCAGGTTAAACCCAGAATAGAAATTAGGCGCGACTAGTCGCACACCCTCTTCAAGGTCGGCCTCCAACAGAGTTAGCGCGCTGCTGGATTCTCCACCCCTACCAACATAGAGACAGGCATGGGACCAGGACGACTGCGTGAGGTATTTGATGGCCGTGCTGATACGCGAATCACCATCGACTAGCAGTATATCCCCCGCCCTGAGCACTGAGGCGGTATGGTCGATGGAGTTGACCTCGATACGATTGTATCCGGGTAGCGATTTACTCAAAAATCGCGCCAATCCCTGGCCTACAGCACGGCTAGCTGTGTTGATCACAAAGCCCTCCTCTCACGGCAAAAAATTGTAATTATCGATGTATGTATTATCGATCTATGTCTTGTACACTCAGGTTGTTCCCGTGCCAAGTGCGCTAATCGCCGTTGTGAGGCTGATTGGCTGTAAGGCGGCGCAGTACGCTTAACTCAGGCGGCTATTCGACAGACTGTTAGCAATTAGACGGCTACCTAGTAGAACTACTTGCACATCAACCGAGTCGATGGACCGAGACCCGACGAACGGCTAGTTGTTCACAGAAACGATTATTTACAGAAAATCAGGATTACAGAAAATCAGGAGCCAGGCTATGACTACAGCTTATACCAAATTTTATATCAACGGCGCATGGGTCGAGCCCAAGGCTGACACCACCCTCGAGGTAATCAACCCTGCAACCGAAGAGCCCTGTGCTGTCATCAGCATGGGCAACGCAGACGACGTCGACGCGGCCGCGCAGGCCGCACGAGCGGCCTTCCCGGCTTGGTCGCAGTCGAGCGTTGAGGAACGTATGGCTATTATTCAAAAGATCATGGCCGGAATGCAGGAAAGAGCTGGCGACTTGGCTAGCGCGATTTCAGCCGAAATGGGCGCGCCCATGAGCCTGGCAACGGCGGCGCAGGTGCCCAGCGGCATGGGCCACTTCGCAGCGGTTCTGCCGGTACTCGAAAACTTCGAGTGGCAAGAAACGCGCGGCAGCACCGCGATCGTGAAGGAGGCCGCGGGCGTGTGTGGCTTCATCACACCATGGAACTGGCCGCTTAACCAGATCGCTTGCAAGGTCGCGCCTGCGCTGGCTGCGGGCTGCACCATTGTCCTTAAGCCAAGCGAAGTCGCCCCCATTAACGCCTACATTCTCGCCGAGATTATCCACGAGGCAGGCTTGCCCGCAGGTGTGTTTAACCTCGTTAACGGCGACGGGCCAAACGTCGGTGCGGCTATTTCTGCACACCCAGAGATCGACGTTGTGTCATTCACCGGCTCCACCCGCGCGGGTCGTGAAGTAGCCAAAGCGGCGGCGGATGGAATCAAACGCGTTACTCAGGAGCTCGGTGGCAAGTCGGCAAACATTATCCTCGACGACGCCCCGGATTTCGCCAAGGCGGTAGCCGGCGGCGTGATGAACTGCTTTAGCAACAGCGGTCAGTCGTGCAACGCACCAACCCGTATGCTAGTGCCTGCCGCACGTATGGCCGAGGCGATTGAGGTCGCCAAAGCGGCGGCGGCGAAGGCAACTGTGGGTGACCCTAACGCAGAAACTACGCGCCTTGGCCCCGTTGTCAGCGAGCTGCAGTTCAACAAAATCAACGCGCTTATTGAAGAGGGCATCAAGGAGGGCGCCGAACTCATCGCCGGCGGACCGGGTAGGCCCGAGGGATTAGACAAGGGCTACTACATCAAGCCTACAGTCTTCGCCAATGTGACCAACGACATGACCATCGCGCGGGAAGAGGTATTTGGGCCTGTTCTTACCATCCTCGGCTACGCCGACGAAGCCGAGGCTGTGGCTATCGCTAACGACACTGAGTACGGCCTATCTGGCTACGTCACTGGCGAACCTGCTCATGCTCAGCAGATCGCACGCCAGATCCGCACAGGCATGGTTCATATCAACGGCGCACCGCTCGATATCGCGGCTCCCTTTGGCGGTTACAAAAAATCCGGCAACGGTCGCGAGTGGGGCTTAGAGGGTTTCGAAGAATACCTAGAAACTAAGGCGATCATGGGCGCTGCCTAGTGCGATCGCCAGCCGCCAGCGGGCCCTATGCGGCCGCTGACGGCGCTGGAAAAATGGTCGCCCAGCGGCCATTTTTTATATCAGCGCTTACGAGAATCAAACTTGGTATAAATCAGATAAAGCTTCTAGAGCGCGGGCGCGCTTGGTAGCGGAAACAAAGAGGACAAAAAGTATGAGCATAAACATTACAAAAACCTCCATCGACATCGGCATCGTGTGCAATGACATCGACGCGATGCTTACCTTTTATGGCGAAACTCTGGGTCTTCCGTTAGAAGGCACAATCCCTATGCCAGGCGGCGGTAAGATGAATCGCTTTAAGGTCGGCGACAGTGTAATCAAGGTGATCGAGCTGGACCCCACTCCCGAGACCCAAGCTGCGCCGGGGGGCATACGAGGAGCAACCGGGTACCGCTATTGGACCATTACCTGCAGCGACCTTGCCGACTGCGTTACTCGCGCTGAGGCCGCGGGGGCTAAGATCGTTGTCGCGGCCAAAGAGGTGCGACCCGGCATCACTATCGCTATCATTGCCGACCCAGATGGCAACTGGGTAGAACTGCTGCAAGAAGATGCCTAAATAGCTCACTCGTAAGGTCATCAAGGAGGGGCAGGAGCGCTTCTGCGGCGGTATCTATTCCGCCGCATACCGTCTACACTGCCCTCTCTTGAGCGTTGTCCCCCTCTGGCATCCCCGTCTTTTCTCATTGGCCTCTTTCGGCAGTCTGACGAGATTGAAGCTACAGCCCACTGGCTGATTCCTCTCTTGAACGCTTGTTCAGCGATGATTCTATTGCGCAGGCAGAAGACTATCCGTACGACCGGCGCAGAGAAACTCTGCGCAAAGTGAACGTCAATTATTTTTATGAAGGAAGACAGGCATGAGCAAAGGTACAGTGAAGTGGTTTAACGCAGACAAAGGCTTCGGCTTTATTACTCCAGAAGACGGTGGCAAAGATCTCTTCGTTCACCATTCTGAAATCAAGAACGGTGGCGGCTACGCAACACTAGACGACGGTCAAGCCGTTGAGTTCGAAGTAGGCCAAGGCCAAAAAGGTCCTTGCGCCAACAATGTAGTGGCCGTGTAACGAGCCCCTCGTCTCGCAAGGCTAAGCCGAGCGGGCTACCGCGCGAAACGCAGACATTAGCAAACATTAAAGGCCCCGCAACGATCCGTCGTGCGGGGCCTTTTCTTTTGTACCGCGCATTCGCAAATTTTTGACAGCAGCACGCACAGAGCAAGCCAAGCCGACAGCGCATTGCAATGACAGCGGCGACTGCTAATAATACCTCTGTCGTCGGCGAGCGTCCGATGCTGCCTTCTTCAAAGGACCCCTCAATGCCTACCCTCATTCACGAGCGCGTGCGCGCCTGCCGTCAAAGCAGCTACCCAAAACTCATTGCCAAAGTCAGCACGGGCTGGGTGGTTATGGGTGACGTTCAATTTCTTCCGGGCTACTGCCTGCTACTACCCGATCCCGTAGTGCCCGATCTTAACGCCATGTCGCTAGCAGCCCGGCAGGCCTTTCTCTTGGAGATGAGCCGAATAGGCGATGCCGTGCTTGCGGCAACAGGAGCGGTGCGTATTAACTACGAGATGCTTGGCAATATCGAGCCGGCACTGCACGCGCATATTTTCCCCCGGCGCAGTGATGAGCCCGAAGAGCTGCGTCTCAAGCCGGTCTGGTTTTATGACTGGGAGGCCGCGCGCCCATTCCACATAGAAAAGGACTCGGCAATGATGCAGCGCATTAGAGCGGAACTGGATAAGCGGGGGCTTATTAAGGAGTAAGCCAGAAAATAAAAACCCCGCCTGCGCGGGGCGCGGGCGGGGTTTTTAATGTGCGATCTTCAGCGGAATACTGCTGACAATTCTCTTCAGAGCTTATTCTCAAAGGCTATTTCCGGGCAGTCTCGAAAGAGACTATTTCCAAATACTGCGCGCCTTGAGAGGGATATCGAACTTAGGGCCGGCTGCCTGCTCGACATGGATAATGAACGTGTCGGCTGCGGGGTTGCTGTAGCCCAGCGACTTCATACCGCCCTCGCCCACCGCTTCAAACTTAACGCTGTTCTCCGTGATCTCCATGAGCCTCATCTTTTGCGCGCCTTCGGTGCGCGGCGCCATGCCCGGATCCCACTGCTGAATATTGAGCTCGAGCGTGCCATCGACTTCTTCGATCGTAATCATCTCGAACATGCTAGTCGCATCGCCACCGGTCATGCGCACCATGGCTGCGAGCGAGCTGCCCTCTGCTGCAATCCAGTTTTCTTCGAGCTGTCCGCCGCCTAGGTCGCCCGCCCAGTTGCCCGTCATCCAAGACAGCTGCTCGATAGTGGCATCGGGAGCTGCGAAGAGGCTGCTTGAGGCGACAAGCGCCGCTGCCGCCGAGATCGTGCCGAATAGTTTAGTCAAAGTCATGATTTTCTCCGATTGGGTTTTATTAGGGTTTTTCGCGTTTACTGTAGGCATCCTCAAACTGGTCGTTGAGTCGGCGCATGCCGCCTAACCAGCGATCGTAGTCGTCGGTCTTGCGGCGCATATAGTTCAGTACCTCTGGATGCGGAAGCACAAGAAACGATTCTTTATCCAGCGTGTCGATCACCGTGTCAGCGAGCTGTTCAGGCTCGAGCATTCCATCCAAGCCGGCCACGCCACCGTCACCTGCACCCACGGCCGTCATCGCCGTACGGACAGCCTGAGGGCAAAGCGCAGACACCTTAATGCCCTTTCGCCCGTAAGTGATTGAGAGCCATTCAGCGAAGCCAATAGCCGCGTGCTTTGTCACGGAGTAAGGCGCAGAGCCAACCTGGCTAAGCAGTCCTGCGGCAGAAGAGGTATTGAGCAGATAGCCCTCACCGCGCTCTAGCATCGAAGGCAATACGGCGCGCGCGGCGAATACATGAGACATCACATTGATATCCCAAATAGACTGCCAAGCCTGCGTACTCACATTTTCGCCACCTGCGGTGAATATGCCGGCGTTGGAGCAGAACAGGTCGATATAACCGAACTCTGCGAGAGTGGTCTCCACGAGCGCGGCTACATCTTCTTCTTTACCGACGTTTGCCACATTACCACGCGCTTGCGTCAGCTCGGCGATATCTGCGACCGTGGCATCGACTCCTGCCTGATTGATGTCGGAAACGACTACGGCGCGAGCTCCCTCTTTTGCGAAGCGCTCACAGAGGCTTTTGCCAATGCCGCTGGCGCCACCTGTTACCACTACTACTTTGTCTTTAATCTGCATGTTCTTATTCTCACTTTGATGCTTATTGCGCGAACGCTTTGTTTCTATGAAAGCTCTTAATTGCTTCTGAGTTTACGTGCTAAGCCGAACTGGTGCAAAGCGCTCACAAACGTGTCTTTTTGCAGCCTGCAGCGGGTTTCCCTGCAGGGGAGCTGCGGGTTTTCCTGCACGGGCGCTGCCGGTCTATGCTATATTGATCGGCTATACCAAGGCTCTCGTAGTAGAGTTAATACCCGCGTGTGTCGCGTCGCCGCTGGCATCAGCTTAGCCAGCAGCCAAGAGGCTCGTCATCTTGGCGAAACACTCGGCACAGTAGCGATACACAAGAGCAACAAGAGAAGCTTCGTTTCGCCTTATCTAAGGGTTTTAAGCGAGCCATCGACTTTTTAGCAGTCTACCTATTAGCAACTCATGCAGGAGAGAAAAATGCTACGCAAACTACTCACCACAGGCATCGCCACTGGCCTGAGCCTCATCGCCTCATCTGCTTCGGCGCAGCTGGGCGCTGAAAGTATTGAAGAGATCACCGTTACATCGAACAGCCGCAAGTCTGAAGGCCTAAGCGACGTCAACGCCGCTGTCTCAGTCATCGGCGAAGCCGAGCTGCGCAGCATCGGTCACACGCACCTGCAAGAGACGCTAAACCGCCTGCCCGGCGTAAGCATTCACCGCAACAACGGCCAAGAGAGCCTCACGGCCATTCGCTCCCCAGTGCTCACCGGTGCCGGCGCCTGTGGCGCTTTCTTAGTTGCCGAGAATAGCGTTCCTGTTAGGTCAGCCGGCTTTTGTAATGTGAACGAGATGTTCGACCTGCATGCAGAAAACGCAGCCAGTGTCGAAGTCGTGCGCGGACCGGGAAGCGCGTTCTGGGGCTCGAACGCGGTACACGGACTCGTTAACGTCGTGCTTCCTCAGGCGGGCGATGCGCGCCAAGTCACCCTCGAGCAGGGGCCACGCGGCTCGCAGCGCATCAAGGCCCAGCTAGGACAGGACAAAGGCAATTTCAAACAGCTTCTCCTCATCAACGGCACGAGTGAAGAAGGCTATAGAGACGACAGCGGTTTTGACCAGCAGAAGCTCACCTATCTCTACAACTACACCACGAGCAACGGTTGGGAGCTCGACGGCGGCGTCACGCACATCAATCTCAATCAGGAGACTGCGGGCTTCGTTACCGGCTTTGGAAACTACAAGGGCTCAGCTCGTACCGGCAACCCCAATCCAGAAGCCTACCGCGACAGCAAGAACACTCGAGTGTGGACAACAGCAACCACGACTCTGGGAGACTGGGAAGTCGTACTCACGCCTTACTACCGCGACCTAGACATGACCTTCATGCAGCACTTCCTGCCAGGCCAGCCTATCGAGGATACGCAGCAGCAAAGTCTGGGACTGCAATCAGCGGCCTTTACTGAGCTGAGCAACGGCGCTGAACTGGCCGTAGGCTTCGATGCGGAACGCACCGATGGCGCCTTGGCACAGACTCAGCCCAACCCCACCACAGGCTCTTTCTTCATTGTTAACTCTATTCCGCAGGGTAAGCATTACGACTATCAGGTCGACGCACAGCAGCTAGCCGCGTTTGTTAACTACGAGCAAAGCTTTGCGTCCGGCTGGGATCTGTCGCTTGGCTTACGCGTTGAGAACATGGACTACGACTACGACAATCGCATGATAGACGGCCGCACAGACGAGAACGGCGTCGCCTGTCGCTTCGGCTGTCGCTACAACCGCCCTGCCGATCGCAGCGACAGCTTCAGCAATGTGTCGCCAAAGCTCGGCCTAAGCTATGCACTCAATGACAACCACAGCCTGCAGCTAAGGGCACAGCGCGGCTTCCGCGCACCGCAGGCAAGCGAGATGTATCGCCTGCAAAACAATCAGGATATCGCCGACCTCGACTCGGTTGAGCTCGACAGCTACGAGGTCGAATTCAAAGGCGCAGGTGAAGGCTGGGCGTATTCTGCGAGCTACTATTTCATGGATAAAGAAAATGAAATCGTAACCAACAGCGCACGCGAGAATCTGAACAACAGCCACACTCAGCACGCGGGCCTCGAGTTCACTCTGGGCTACGATCTCACCGAGACGCTTGCTTTAGCTGCGGTGTATAACTTCGCCGACCATACCTACGAGAATAGCCAGATCTCTGGCGGTGTAGATATCGAAGGCAATACCGTCGACACCGCGCCACGTCGATTCGGCAATCTGCGACTGCGCTGGACACCCAGTGAGAAAATCTCCAGCGAGCTCGAGCTTGTCAGCATGGGCGAGTACTTCACTAACCCCGAAAATACTGCGAGCTACGGCGGCCACAATCTGCTGAACCTGCGCACGCAGTATGCGGTTAACGATTCGGTTCTCGTCTATGCAAACATACTCAATCTTGGCGACCGCGAGTATGCAGAGCGCGCCGACTGGACGACGTTTACCGATGACCGCTACTTCCCGGGCGAGCCACGTCGCGCTTTCATCGGCATTACTATTAACTACTAGCCTCTTCTGGGTCTTGCTGGCAAGACCCAGGATTAAACCGCTATGACAACGACGCCAACGCCCAAGCCTGAATCCTCTAACGAGGCAAGACTTGGGTCGTTGTCCCCTCACTTCGACGCCCTGCTTCGTTACTGCACCCGCGCCAATGTCGCTCATGGTCAAAGTTTGGCAGCGGCAACTCACGCCGACTCACGCCTCGCCCAAGACATCGACTCACTGAGCTCGCTCAGAGCCGCTGCCGTTCTGATAGCAGTCACCAGACCCAAGCCGGCTGAGCCGAGCCGCGTTGTGCTCACACTGCGTTCGGAGAAATTGAAATCCCACGCCGGCCAAGTCAGCCTGCCGGGAGGCAGCTGCGACCCCGAAGATTCCTCCCGTCAGGAAACGGCGCTGCGCGAGGCCGAGGAAGAGATTGGGCTGCCGCGCGACGCGGTTGAGGTAATAGGACAAATGGGCGCGATCGCTCTGCCCTCAGGTTTCGAAATCACCCCAGTTATTGGTCTCATCGACAGTGGGCTCCAGCTTACGCCTTGCCCACGGGAGGTCGCTGATATTTTCCACCCACCGCTGGAATTATTGATGACGCCGCCGGCTTACCTGCGATCAAGCGCCCACTATCGCGGCGCTGAGCGAACTATTTTAGAACTTCCATACGAGGGATTTCGAATCTGGGGAGCAACGGCGGCGATCCTTCACTCACTGGCAAAGCAGGTGCAAACAGAGCTCTAGCGCTGCGCTAGAGTGTGGAAGAATCGGAGTTTTTAATCCAAGGTTTACCCTTCGTCTGAGGCCAAGCTTGCGAGCGAGATTAAGACAGTGCGAACCTAGCAAGCCCCGTCCGCATAGAGTGCCTTGTCGGCTGTTGCAATCAACTGCACTGCTGTCTGCTCTACATCCATAGCCTTGTCTACGCCGCCGCTAACGTCGCGCCGTTTCGCCCGCAGGGCATCACTCTCTAACTCGGCTATTTCCCCGCCTCGCAGCGCTACGGCCAGGCCTATTCGCGCATTCACGTAGAAGTCATCTAGCTCACCATCAGTGCTCGCCTCAAGCAGCTGACGAAAGCGCTGGACGACTCGCTCGCCTCCCTGTAGATCGCTAGAGCACAGAACCGCGGCAAACTCATCACCGCCAATTCTATGCACCGAATCGACTCGCCGAGTGGCGGCAACCAGGCATGCGGCTATGCGCTTGAGCGCAGAGTCCCCCGCATGATGCCCGAGAGAGTCATTGATCCTCTTCAGCTGTATAAGGTCTACCAGCAGTAAACAGGTAGGCATCGATGTGCGTTTCGTGCGTTCTAGCTCTACCCGCAATGCGCTATCGAAAGCCCGGCGATTACCGACCTCTGTTAACGGGTCGACATAGACAAGCGACTCCAACTGACGAATGCGTCCGTGCAGCACTTCGTTCTGCGCGCGAAGATCTCGCAGAGCGGCAAAAATCTCATTCTCGGTCATTGCAGAGTCTCACTACTAAAACTGATCAGTCCTTGCCTACAGCAAGCCAAATTGGCGGAGACGCGAGCACCTATCTCGACTGGCGAAGTTAGCCTAGCCTGCCGCCCAAGCAGGAAATGCACCGAGCACGTCGTAGGCGACATGACCCAGGGTATAAACGAAGCCGGTCACGATAAAGACCGAGAGTATGTCGAGCCAGATGCCCGCCATGACCATCTTACCAATCGGCACGCGCCCCGATGCGAAGATAATCGCGTTGGGCGGCGTTGAAACTGGCAGCATAAACGCGCAGGACGCAGCGAGTGTAGTGGGGATAATCAGCAGCAACGGCTGCACTTCAATGGCCTGTGCGAGCGACGCCATAATCGGCAGAGCGAGGGAGATGGTCGCGACGTTTGACGACACCTCGGTTAATAAGGTTATAAAACCTACCGTACTCACCACGATAGCTAATGGGCTGGCGTCCCCCAGCACGAGCTGCAATTGCGCGGCCATGTAGTTCCCCAGACCCGAGGTCGAAAACCCTTTCGCGATAGCAAGGCCTCCGCCAAAGAGTAGGAGTATTCCCCAAGGCAGTTTCTTCGTGTCTTCCCAGTCCATTAATCGGCCGCCCACCTGCTTGCTCGCAGGAATGACGAAAAGAGTTAGCGCCATCGCAATGGATACCGTCCCGTCATCGATAAGCGAGCTGATCGGGCTAGCACCTAGCTGAACCAAGAGTTTATCGAGGTAATAGCTCCAGCCAAAAATATCGACATCGGCGCCAAAGAGCCTCTCTTTGCGCGTCATCCACAGCACAGCCACAGTGACGAAGACACCGCGCACGCGGCGCTCCTCGATGCTCATAGGCCCCAGCTTCTCGATTTCCTGCGCGATGAATTCCTTACCGCTAAAGGGGGTGGAAGCGGGCAGCGGGAACACGAAGCGGGTGAGCAATACCCAGCTCGCTAGAAGGAAGACGACACTCATCGGCAGAGCGAAAGACATCCAGGTCATGAATGCGAACTCCGGCGCATCGGGGAAAAGTTGGCCCATCTGGGTAACAAGAACCCCGTTAGGAGGCGTGCCTATAAGCGTTGCAACGCCGCCGATAGACGCAGAGTAGGCAATGCCTAGAAGCAGCGTGAGAGCGAAATTAGGTGCACGGGAATCGACGCTGCCGCCCGCCGCGAGGGTCTTGGCGTTGAGCTCTTCGTATAGCAACACAAGCGACATACCCATGGGCATCATCATCATTGCGGTCGCAGTGTTAGACAGCCACATCGACAGAAACGCCGTGGCTACCATAAAGCCCAGAACAAGCCTTTGCGGCTTGCCGCCGATGAGACGCAAAATGCTCAGCGCAATGCGCTTGTGGAGATTCCATTTCTCTACCGCCGTCGCAATGATGAAACCGCCGAGGTACAGCAGAATGATCCAATCCATATACTGGCCGGCGACATTTGGGTAAACAATATCGAGATCGCTGAGCGCGACGCCGCTGGGTAAGTTGGCGCCCTGCTCATCAATGAGGCCGGCGGCCGACTGGGCGCGCCCGCGCATAAGGCCAAGCAAGGGAAATAGCACAATCGGCAGTAGCGCGGTTGCTGCGAGGGGAATCGCTTCGGTGATCCACCAAATCGCCATCCACGCGATCACTGCTGCCATTCGCGTGACCAGCGGATTGCTAGGATCGAGATCGACAAACAGGAGAATTAGCAGGAAGACACAGGGGCCTAAAGCGAGCCCAATACGAGAATGCAGCGCTGTTTGTTTCGCGCCGTTTTCCTCCGCCACCCCCCGCGTCTCATCAGACGGTAGCGGCGCAGCTTCGCTCGCTTTTGTTGCCGAATCTTGCTCGCTCGCCATGGCTTTTTGTCTCTGCTTTTCTCAAATTATTATTCGCATCACTCAAGTCCGATTTCCGACGCAAACCCACGCAGCAGCAGCGCTGCAACGAGGGTTTTTACAGTCAGGACTCAAACAAAGTGGATCGGCCAACAAGACTCCGCTAGAGCTGTGCGAGGAGTGCTTCCGCCGAGCTTACCTTAATCTCGCCCGGCGCTTCGACACCGAGATAGGTCACCGTGCCATCTTCGACAATCATGCCGAAACGCTGAGCTCGCTGTCCCATGCCAAAACCACTCGCGTCGAGACTGAGCCCAACCGCCTCGGCAAACTCGCCGTTGCCATCAGCCAGCATAACGATCTCCTATGCGTTTTGTGCTTTCCCCCAAGCTCCCATAACAAAGGCATCGTTTACTGACATACAGGCTATGGTGTCGACTCCCTTCGCTTTAATCGCGTCGGCATTGACGACAAAGCCAGGAAGGTGAGTCATGGAACAGCCCGGCGTGAACGCACCCGGCACGGCGAAAAACGCAACCTTCTTACCGGCAAAGAGCTCTTCTGAGGAAAGCGGCTTAGGACCTTCGTCTGTCATGATTGAAAAACCTATCGCAGGAACCTTGTCGCCTACTTTGATTGTCATGGTGTGCTCCATAGCCGCTAGGGCTGGTAAAAAAGAAAAAGAATAGAAGAGAAAACAGAAAGATACTAACAAAAAAGCCGCCTAACTTACGAGAGTTAAACGGCTTCAGGCTGAGCCTCGACAGGCTCTGATAAATTCTCAGTTATTAGATGCCAAGCCCTCGCAGCCGATTGCCCAATTCTTCTGTCGATGTACCAAGCGCCTCTTCAACGCGATTAGTGACCTCCTCTTCAAGTCGCTCGACCTCTTCCCGCGCGCGCTGCTCAACCCTTTCACGCAGCTGATCGACACTAGGCAATTGCGCAGCACCTATTGAGGCTATCAGCTCCCGCAGCACCGTTCCCGCGGCCTCCGCGACTGACACGCCCCCACTAGGCCCGCCAATATCGCTGAGAATAATGTCGGGCAAAGTCACCGGCGCGGAGCCTAGCGCGCTGACCACTGTCAGCTGAGGGCCTAGAATCTCAAACCGCCTGATGACGAGCTGCTTAGCCGGGCCCGCGCTCGATTCCGAAGACACCGCGCCCTGTCCCGAACTCGGCAAGTTCGCAATTAGCGTGCGCAGATTATCGCGGCTAAGAGTCGTTTCGTAGGTGATCTGCGGCTGAGCGATCCGCACGAGATCGATTACAACTAGTTCTTCGAAAACGCTAGGCACGCTCAGCTGAACCTCGATAGTCCCCAACGCGAAAGCATTGGCATCGCTAAACCCTTCGGGATTCGAGATAGTAAGCCCGCTGATTGCCCCGTTACCGTTGAGCGGCGAGAGAGTCACAGAGTCTACCCGCACGTCGGTTTTTAGGGCGAATTCTCCGGCGTATTCAATGCCTGCCTTGGCCGCAGAACCTAAATAAACATAGCCTAGGAGGAGCACCACACCAAAGACGAGGACGAGACCTATCAGCAGTCGCTTAATCATGATTTCCAATCTCCTTTTTTAAGTCGAGTGGACATAGACCGGAGATGCGGGGAATTATGCTCGTCGAGATTCAATGATCGTGCAGCGAAGACAAGTCTTCGCCTATAACAGCGTGAAGCCAGTCGCGGTGCCGTTGCACGTCTTCATAGACTGCCACGGAGCCATAGCGACCTTGGGTCTCCTCAGAGAAGTCAGCCCCCATAATTTCACCAACCGTGATGCCCGCGACATGCGGCTGCCCTTGGAAATAGATGAGCGCAGGCCCGCCGCTATCGCCGAGGCTTGGCATACCTTCTAAGTCCTCGGCATTCGCGCTGTCGCTACGCGGGTCGTCGAAGGTTATCTGCAGCCGCGAGCCTACGGCGCTTAGGCGATTGCTCGCGCTGCGCAGCCGACCGTCGTCTCGGTCGCGCCCCGTCAGCCCCTGCCCGGTATAACCCCAGCCTATGAGCCTAACCTGCTGCCCTACGGTGGCTGGTAATTCTGCAAGCGCGAGGGGCTGCGGAAAAGCAAGGGGTTCGCTGAAATGCAAAAGGGCAAGATCGACGTCCTGCGCTGACAGCTGATCATAAAGCGGATGAACACTAGCGCGATCGATCAGCCTCGCCTCACCCGCCACTGTAACAGCGAAGGGTTTTTCCTTAGCCAGAGAAAATGCCAGCGATGTCTGCTCAAGGCAGTGCGCCGCCGTGAGTGCCCACTGCACATGAATGAGTGTCGCTACGCAGACCTTGCGCCGGCCTTGAAGCTCCAAAAAAAACACCGCGGGCATCTCGGACGCACGTATCTCATACACGCCGGGGGGCTGATCGTGGCGCACGATGATCGCCAGAGTACTGCGAGGCGCAAGAGTCGACAGTGCCAGAACAACAATGCCAAGCCGCAGAAAATCACGGGTAAAGGATTTTTTAGAGCGTGAAGACGCTCTTCGTAACGGCCTCAAATTTGGCGCAGCGCGCTTGCGGCGGGAAAGAAAGAAAAGCGTAAAAAGGCGGCGTATGATGACCGCGATGGTGACCCCGATAAAGGCGAAAATCACCGCCGCTAACCACTCCTGCGAACCCCACTGTGAGGTATCAATTAGCTGCCCGAGCATAGTGTCCCCTTAGGAATCCTCGCCCGATAGCTCGCGGAGCAGCTCTAATAGGCGGTCGGCACGCGATTGCGCATCATCGAGCTCTAACAGCCCCTGCTTCTCGGCGCCGTCCAGCGGCATGAGCTCACTCAGGTGCCAACCGAGGTGCCAGAGATTGTCGTGGTCGATGGCGAGATTTCTCTCAGCGACCAAGGGGTGTCCTTCGAGTCCTTTAAGCACCTCGACGAGCGCCTCATAGCCTTCGCCAAAAGCGACCGGCTCGGCCTCGAGCCGGTCCTCGGCGCTGAGAGTAACCTCTGCCATGAGCAGGTCACTTTCGGCCTGCCAGCAGTTGTCCACGCGAAACTTGGTCGTGCCTTCGATAGTGATACCCAGCAGTCCGTTGTCCAAAGAATTCCAATCGATAATGCGCGCAAGGGTTCCTATGCGGCTTACTGACTGGCGAGTTCCGGGCGCACGGGTTTCCTGCCCCGACTGCAGAGAGCAGAGACCAAAGGGCGTGTCGTTTTTCAGACTCGAGGTCACCATGTCGATATAGCGCTGCTCGAATATCTGTAAGTCATGTCGCCCCCCGGGAAATAAGACGATACCCAGGGGGAAGAGTGGAATGGTAAGGGTTTCTTGAGACTGCGCGAAGGACATCAGGCCTTGCCTCCTAAATAGTTTGACTGCGTGGCGTCGGCCCTAGGCGCTAGCGAAGCGCGCGCAGAAGCTTGTCGTGAATCCCGCCGAATCCGCCATTGCTCATAATGACAATGTGGTCGCCCGAGCGCGAATGCTTGGCTAGATGGCCGACGATCTCATCGACGTCGTCAAAGCTGCAGCTGGGTACCGGATTGTTGGCTTCGAGCGCGGCGAAATCCAAACCGGAATCCGACGGCCGTCGCCAGACTACTTCATCTGCCGCGTGGCAGGCTGCAACGAGCGTATCCTGATGGAAGCCCGCGCGCATGGTATTCGACGCCGGTTCGATCACCGCAACGAGACGCTGTGCAGCGCCGCCGCGATCCGCCTCTATCTTCGCCGCCATACCGTCTAGCGTCGTTTCTATTGCGGTGGGGTGATGCGCAAAGTCGTCGTACACGCGTATGCCACGGCGTTCGCCGCGCAGTTCCATGCGCCGCTTCACACCGCGGAATTGATTAAGCGCTTCGGCAGCGGTGAAGACTTCTACGCCGGCGTGATGCGCCGCCGCGATTGCTGCCACGGCATTGTTCACATTATGGCGGCCGGTCATCTGCCATTCGATCTGCACCTGCGCCAGCGGCTCGCCGCCAACGCCCATTTTTGCCAGAGCAAACTTGCTGCCGTCATCGCGGATCAACTCGGCGTCCCAGTACACGCCGCCGTTTTCGAGTAGCGCCAAAGAATCGGCAGCCACGGAATCGACTCCGAAGGACTGGCGTGGAGTCCAACAGCCACGCGCAAGCACATCTTCGAGCGCTTCCTCGCCGTCTCCAGACAAGATAAGGCCGTTGCCCGGCAGCGTCCGCACCAGATGATGGAACTGGCGCTTAATCGCCTCGAGATCGTCGAAAATATCAGCGTGGTCGAATTCGAGATTGTTGAGAATAGTCGTGCGGGGCGCGTAGTGAATAAACTTTGAGCGCTTGTCAAAGAAGGCGCTGTCGTATTCATCCGCCTCAACGACGAAAAAAATAGAATCGCCGAGACTCGCGGAAGCGGGCAAATTATTAGTCACCCCCCCAATCAGGTACCCAGGCTTCATGCCCGCGTATTCGAGGATCCACGCCAACATGGCGCTTGTGGTGGTCTTGCCATGGGTCCCGGCGACACCAAGCACCCAGCGGCCATGCAGCACATTCTGGGCGAGCCATTCGGGTCCCGAGGTATAGCGAATGCCGCGATCGAGCACATACTCGACGCTTGGATTGCCGCGCGACATGGCATTGCCAATAATGACCATATCCGGCGCAGGTCGCAGGTGTTTGGGGTCAAAGCCCTCGCAAAGCCTAATGCCCTGCTCTTCAAGCTGCGTGCTCATGGGGGGATAGACGTTGGCATCGCTGCCGCTGACCTCGAATCCTAGCTGTTTCGCGAGGATCGCAAGGCTGCCCATGAAGGTGCCACAAATACCGAGAATGTGAATATGCATAATTTGAAGTAAGGCTCGCTCGCCGACGCCGTCCAATCCGTGGAATGTGCCGTGTTTATAACATGATTCTCGGGTAGCATTGGAGTCCGAAATCCGTAAAGAGTGACCGGAGAGCAACATTGTGACGCTGTGGGACTTTTCAGTTTCCCTGTACCCGAAACATGGCGTGGCCGACGCCTGTTTGACGCTACAGAACCGGCACGGATTCGACGTCAACGTATTGCTGTGCTGCCTGTGGCTTGCGCAGCAGCGCAGGTGCCCCAGCGCCGAGCTTCTGCAGGAGTTAGTCGCCCAGTCGGACGCGTGGCGCGCCAATCTCATCGGCCCGCTGCGAGCGCTCCGTACAACGATGAAAAACTGGCCCGAGGGCGACGTGCTGCTAGCCTTCTCTGCCCAACCCAGTTTCGCCGCGCTGCGGGACGAGGTGAAGGCCGCTGAGCTGCACGGCGAAAAACTCCAGCAGCTTGGTCTCGAGCATCTTGTACACGCTGCTGCACAGAGCGAAAGTTCACCCGAGGGGCTAATCGAAGATGAGAGCTTGCTGGCGTTCGCCGAGAATTGGCGATGGCTAGTTGCGCACTACCGGACGTCTCTCCTTAGACACGACATAGAAGATGGAGTGGCAGATGGTAAGGAAGACGGCGAGAGTGACGGTAAGGAAAAGGAAGAAAAGATAAATCAAGAAAGAGCTGATAAGAGCAGCAGTCGCGCGGTATCCACACCTAAAGTAAAGCCCGACCTCACACCCTCGCCCGCTGCGGCATCTCAGCTGCTGCTGAAAATAGCCGAGCAAAGCGATCCACGTTTGTTCAGCGCTTTACACAGGGCGTTTGTTGAAGCGGGGCTAGTGCAGCGCTGAGGACTATTTCGTCTCGTCTTTGCTGCCCTTTACCCCCGCGGACTTAGAGCGCGGCAAATACAGTCCTGTGGCGAAAAAAACTCCCGCTCCCAAAATCCAGAGCACGCCTGTAAACGCCTCGCTCGAGCGCGGCGAAGTCATGAGAAATAGCCCTAACACGAGCCAAATGGCCGCGAGCAGCCAGCAGAAGGCGCGTGAATAGCGAGCGAAGCGAGTGTCTTTCGATAGCATAGTGATTCTCCAGTTTAGCTAAGCCGCAATAAACATTGCGGCTTACCAATACCGACCGGATAAATCGATCTGTGCTTTCCAAAAAATCTAAAAAAAAATTTTGCTGTATTCCCGCCTGCTAGCGGCTGGGGCGATCCTTTGAGCGCAGAGCCTGCCAGAGCTGGCTCTTGCTCTCTACGCGCGGCGAATTACCGCTGCGCTGGCCTCCCGAGCGAGCAGTGCCAGGCCGGGACTTCGCCCCGCCCTCGCCGCGCCCCGGAGACCTATGATTCGCGCGGGTAGGCGGATTCCCACTTGGGTAGGTTGTAGTGTTGCGGTAGCTATTGTCGTAATCCATGCGATTGCCGTTAGGATCACCATTCTCATCACGAGCTACACTTGGGCGGGAGTTGCGCTGAGCCTGTCCTGCGCTGGATTTCTGACCTCTTGGGCCACTGCTTTGATTCTCTCTGCCCTGCGGCCCTTTGGCTTGCGGGCTTTTAGTTTGAGGTCCTCTGGTTTGCGGGCCTTGAGCCCGTGCGCTTGAGCGACCGCGACCTCTGCCCGCTTCGGCTCTGTCCTGCCCCGCAGCCTCTTGCTTTGAACCACGTTTAGCCTCACCGTTTGGAGATCCGTTCCCACGCGGGTTCTGTGCCGCAGAGCCGCCCTGACCTGAGCGTCGACGTCTACCTTGGCCGGCGTCGCCGCGGGCACCCTGCGCACTGCGACCACCCCGCGGCTGACGCGGTGGGCGTGTTTCTTCCTGATACTCTTCGCCGCCAGCGACTGGAGTGAGATCAAATTCGCTCATGTCTGCGCGCGGGATGGCCTGTTTAATGAGCCGCTCAATATCACGCAGCTGCTTGCGCTCGTCGCTGCTCACCAGCGAGATGGCTAAGCCCGTTGCACCAGCGCGGCCTGTTCGACCAATGCGATGCACATAATCCTCGGGCACATGAGGGAGATCGAAATTGATTACCGACTCCAGCTGATGGATGTCGATTCCACGCGCTGCAATGTCGGTAGCAACAAGCACCTGTATAAGATCCTGCTTAAAGGAATCGAGCGCCTTGGTGCGCTGTGCCTGCGACTTGTTACCATGGATGGCCGCCGCAGTGATGCCATCTTTAGACAGCTTCTTCACCAGATTATTGGCCCCGTGTTTCGTTCGGCTAAAGACCAGAGTCTGGCTCGTGTTTGATCGCAGGATAGCGCTAAGCAGCTGCGCTTTTTGCTGCTTCTCTACCTGATAAAGACGCTGAGTAATAATCTCAACCGTAGAGTTTCGAGGCGCCACATCTATCTCGGCGGGCTTGTGGCAAATGGTCTTGGCTAACGCGCGGATCTCATCCGAGAAGGTTGCCGAGAACATGAGGTTCTGTCGCTTCTTGGGCAGCAGCGCAAGCACCTTACGGATGTCGCGAATGAAGCCCATGTCCAACATGCGATCGGCTTCGTCGAGTATGAGCACATCGACCTTGTCGAAATGCACAGACTTCTGCTGATGCAGATCTAAAAGGCGGCCAGGCGTTGCGACGAGAATGTCTAGCCCCTTACGCAGCATAGTCTTCTGCGGGTTGATGTTCACACCGCCAAAAACAACGCCGGAACGCAGGTTCTCATGCGTGCCATAGGTCTCGATGCTGTCTTGTATTTGCGCGGCTAATTCGCGAGTGGGTGTGAGCACGAGAGCGCGCATGGTGTCGGGTTTCTTATTGCTTTCGCCGTTTAAAAGCTGAAGGAGTGGCAGGGTAAACCCGGCGGTCTTGCCGGTGCCGGTTTGCGCGGCCGCCATAACGTCACCGCCTTCCAGAATAACTGGAATGGCCTTTTCTTGAATGGGGGTTGGCTTAGTGTAGCCAGTCTTTTCGACGGCTTTGAGTAAGGAATCGGATAAACCGAGGTCTGCAAATATCATAAAATTCTCATTGGTTTTGGCGCGCTGCAAGCATTTCGTTTGCGAATAAACACGGCAAAGTAAGGCGGACAAACGCAGCGATGCTGACCTTGTACGCGGTAACGATTACAAGTGTGTGAATCGGTCAGTCGCGTGGGTGTCCTTTAACGCGGTGCAACATGCTGGCCATAGCGCGAAACCAGAGCGCGAGACCAGAGTGCTGAACCAGATCGCGGGACTGGTGTGCAATAAACAGATTGCAGACCGGAGTGGCGATGCGGTTTAGCGATGTTAGCGTTAAGAGTCCACTGCACGAATGAAAGTGCACGGGTGTGCGTTCGAAGGGTTGGGCGGGCTCAGGTATGCGAGCGCTAGCGCCGAATCAGTAGAAGCACAGTCGGCGGCGAATCGAGGGCCAGTACCAACTTGCGCGCAAGGTACAACATTTCCCGCGCAGAGTCAGCCTCTTATTTTAACCATGAGAACTTGGCGTGGGAGACGTCAGCCCCGAATTGACGCATGAAATCCGCGGCGCGGGCTAATATTTGCCGCTATCTACGACCAGACAGGCACTTCTCAGAGCGCTAATTAATGAAAAAGCCACCGTCGATAAGCAGGCTATCGCCGGTATGATAGCTACTGGCATCGCTCATGAGGTACACAGCAATAGCTTCGAAATCAGAGCGATCGCCCCAGCGCCTTGCCGGAATGCGCGGCAAAACGGCGTTGGCGAATTTCTCATTAGCATAGTTGTCCGCGGTCATCGCGGTCTCGATGTGTCCAGGCAGTACCGAGTTAGCCGTGACACCGTAACGAGCATACTCCACCGCCAAGGCCTGTATAAATGAAATCACTGCGCCCTTGCTAGCCCCGTAAGCTTCAACCCGCGCCATGCCCATGAGCGCGCCCAAGGATGCGGTTCCAATCAGCCTGCCTCCCGCATCGCCGGCTTCGGCACGCTGGCGCATATGCCTTGCAGCGGCGCGCAGAGTGAAGAAAAGACCATCGAGATTGACGTCAAGCACCGCGCGCCAGTCCTCTGTACTAAACTCGTCAAAGCGTCCGGAACGAGCAACGCCGGCATTGCCAAAGCACGCATCAACGCGGCCAAACTCAGCCAAGGTCTCAGCGAAGCTCGCCTCCACCGCTTCTTCGTCGGCGACATTACAGACAATGGAATGAACCTTTTGTCCGGACTCTTCATTCTGTTTGACTAGCTTAGTTAAGGTATCAACTGCGTCGGCATTCTTCTGAGCATTGGTTCCCCACAGGCAAACGCTTGCGCCGTGTTTGATTGCCCCTTCCGCAAAGCCAAGTCCTATGCCGCTATTACCGCCAGTAATCAGCGCTACTTTACCGCTTAGATCGAATAAATTGCTGCTCATGTTCTCGCCCCCTGGGCATCCATCCGCTTGCTCAATTACTGCTTGGTAGCCTGTTGCACGCCCTGCCAGCGCTGCACGAGACCTGGGTCGATATCGAACTGATCGAGCACGCGGCCAACGTGGTGGTTAACTAGGTCGTCGATAGTCTGCGGTTTAATATAGTGCGCGGGCATCGGCGGCGAAATCATCGCGCCAAGCTGACTGGCCTTTAAAAGAAGTTCGCAATGCCCTGTGTGCAGCGGAGTCTCACGCGGGACAAGAACCAAGCGACGACGCTCTTTGAGAATAACATCAGCAGCGCGAACGATAAGCGAGTCTGCGTAGGAGTTTGCAATGGCGGAGAGGGTTTTGATGGCGCAGGGCGCAACGACCATGCCATCCGTACGGAAAGAGCCGCTCGCGATGCTGGCGCCGATATCCTTGTTGGAATGCACATGATCAGCAAGAGCTTCAACCTGCTTGGCGCTGAAGTCGGTCTCTACTGCAATGTTGAGTTTGGCAGAATCAGACATGACTAAATGGGTCTCTACATGAGCTACGTCCTGCAGCACTTCTAGCAATCGAATTCCATAGATCGCTCCGCTCGCACCCGACATACCTACAATTAATTTCACTCGGCTTTCTCCGCTGCCTGACTCGCAGCACTGTTGATAAAGGCTTGCGATGGTGCAACAAAGCCTCGCGCGAGGCAATGTTTTGCTGTGATTGCTGAGGTGTTAGCGGGTCAGGGACTTCACTAGCTAGATCGCTGTGAGATTGAGAATCGGGACATCACTCGCTGGATCGCTCGATCCCACGATGCCGCGCACTTCCGCTCACTCGCCGTTCCGGATTCCGCTCGCGAAAGCACCCGGCACCGTGTGCTC
>JAYOBL010000094.1:0-5391 GCA_038104835.1 Gammaproteobacteria bacterium
TATAGTTTAATCCGCCCTGCAGTGTGCGTAATTCCGGCCCCTCGGTAGAACCGCAGAAGCCCCGACGCAGCCTGGCCATCCTCAGCGCTTACTCAAGAGAGAACCACATGAATTCACAGACTCAGCCGCGCCGCATTCAGCTGCTCGACACGACCCTGCGCGACGGCGAGCAAACCCAGGGCGTTTCTTTTTCAGGAAGTGAGAAAGTCAGCATTGCGCGCGCTCTGCTGCAGTCGCTACGAGTCGACCGTATTGAAGTGGCCTCGGCCTGCGTTTCCGATGGTGAGAAGCAGGCGGTGTCGCAGATTACGGAATGGGCGGGGGAGAATGGTTTTCTTGATCGCGTTGAGGTGCTCGGCTTCGTGGATCGTAAACGCAGCGTCGATTGGATCCACAGCGCCGGTGGTCGGGTGATTAATCTCTTAGCCAAGGGCAGCGAGAAACACTGCCGCGAACAGCTAAGCAAGACCTTAGAGCAGCATGTCGTCGATATCGAGGCGACCGTCGCCTATGCTCAGGATAAAGGTCTGCGCGCGAATATGTATTTGGAGGACTGGTCAAATGGCTACGCCGATAGCCGCGACTACGTCTTCGGTCTTGTCGAGGCCACTGCGCACTTAGGTATTGGCCACTATCTGCTTCCAGACACGCTAGGGCTTATGTCACCTGAAGAGGTGCGTGCTGCGCTTGGGGATATGATGACTCGGTTTCCTGAGCAGACCTTCGATTTCCATCCGCACAACGACTATGGCCTCGCTACGGCAAACGCGCTCGCGGCGGTCGATGTGGGCATTAACACCATTCACTGCACGATGAATTGTCTGGGTGAGCGCGCGGGCAATGCCTCGCTCGCCGAGGTGGCGGTGGCCTTGAAAGACAAGATGGGCATGCAGCTGGCCATCGATGAGACCCGCATCACTACGCTTAGCCGCATGATCGAAAATTTTTCGGGTAAGTGGGTAGCGGCGAATACGCCCATTGTCGGCGCAGACGTGTTTACCCAGACGGCGGGAATTCACGCCGATGGCGACCTCAAAGGCGATCTCTACGTCACCGAACTGGGTCCCGAGCGCTTCGGGCGCAAGCGCGTTTATGCGCTGGGCAAGATGAGCGGCAAGGCCTCGCTGATTAATAATCTCGATGAACTGGGCATTAGTCTGAGCAAAGAGGATCAGGCGAAAGTGTTGGAGCGCGTCGTGCGTCTTGGCGACTCTAAGCAGATAATCACCTCGGAAGATCTCCCGTTTATTATTGCCGATGTCATGCAAAGCGGTGATTTTGAACATGTGTCGCTGCTGAACTGCTATATCAACAGCGGCTTAGATGTAGAGAGCACCGCGAGTATCCGCCTGAAAATCGGCGACGAGGAAAAGCAGGGATCCGGTTCCGGCAACGGCGGTTTTGCGGCCTTCTTCGACGCCGTGGAAAAAATTCTTGAGCCCACCGGATTCCAAATGCCGGCGCTCATCGACTACGAGGTTCACATACCTCGCGGCGGTAAGATCAATGCGCTAACCGAGTGCATGATCACCTGGCAGTGGGAAGAGCAAGACTTCAAAACCCGCGGCGTCGATGCCAATCAGGTCTTGGCCGCAGTGAAGGCGACTCTGCGCATGATCAACCTGCGCCTGCATGCCGACGCCTTCGCGCCCTAGCCTCTCGAGGCGCGAATCGGGCTCACACTAGCGGGTCTACGGCTGGGTTCTCTGCCAATAGAAATTTCGGGTCAGCGTATAAAGATCCATGCCAGCCGGTGGCTGTGGCCCCTGCAGCTGCGCCGCGCGCATTGAGACCAGCAGGGTAAAAAAGAGTGAATTGCGCGCCGGGACATCATTCACGTACAGGATGGGCTGGCCAATCCTGCCGCTAAAGTTGCCGGCGTACTGGCTCACAATCCCGCGAGCACTCGAAGGCCCGAGCATGGGCAGGACAATGTACGGTCCGCGCGGCACTCCCCATACCGCAAGCGTCTGATCGACGCTGCTGCGATTCTTCGGCAGGTTCATGTCCGAGGCGATATCAAAAAAGCCAGCAACCCCTACGGTTGAGTTAATCGCAAAACGCGCAAGAGCATTGCCAGCGCCTGCGAAATCCCCCTGTAGGGTTTGATTGATCGCAGTCCAAGGCTCGTTGAGATTCGAGAAAAAACGACTCAGGGCCTCTTCTACCTGCTGCGGGGCGGCGGCCCTATAGACCTGCGCTGCGGGTTTTATTAGCACTCTATCGAGCGCGGTATTGAATGCGAAGACAACGCGGTTGGCCGGCTCGAGTGGGTCAGTCTGCGCGGTAGCTGGATTGCAGAGGCAGAGCAGAGCCAAAAGCGCAAAGCGCCGGAGTCCCCATAGGCTTGATTGCGACCCGGCTGTGGGTTTTAAGTTTTCTCTTTGCTTTCTGGCGTCCTGCTCGGCAGCGGTGCGAATTTGTAGGCCGCGGCGGGCGAGGCGTTTGGATTTTTGGAGCGGCGCAGATGACGGAATTGCAACGCTCGCGGCGGAGGGTTCAGATATGCCGGTCGCGCGTGGGAATAGCTTTGTCATAGTCTCAGCGTCCTTGGAGAATAATGAGGTGAGGCGGCATCGAAGAAGCCGTCTCACCCTAAGGACGCTGTTAGGGAGCGTTTGGTTTTGCTCGCGGCTTAGGCCACAACGGGGAGTTTGGCGAGTTCGCTCGCAACGAGATCGCCGAAGGCTGAGGTGCTAATCATATTTACCCCCGCGCCGGGCTTTGAGAGGTCAGGAGTCGAGTTGCCTTGCGCGAACACGGCCTGCATCGCATGCCAAACGTTCTTCGCCTCCGCTTCCATGCCAAAGCTCATTTCGAGCATCATGGCTACAGACCCAATCATAGAGTATGGGTTTGCTATGCCTTGGCCCGCGATGTCGGGTGCCGAGCCGTGTGAAGGTTCGTAGTAGGCTTTATCGGGTCCGATACAGGCCGATGGCATGAGCCCTAGCGAGCCTAGGATGCCGCCGGCTTGATCGCTCAGGATATCGCCGAACATGTTCTCCATGACCATGACGTCGAACATGCCGGGATTTAGGCAGAGGTAGGTCGCAGCGGCATCGACCAAGATGTTGACTATCTCGACTTCGGGGTAATCTTTGCCCACTTCTTCCATGATTTCGTTCCACAGGACGCTAGACTTCAACACGTTGGACTTGTGGATGTTGTGCAGCACTTTCTTGCGTTTCTGTGCTGTGTCGAAGGCGACCTTGGCTATCGCCCTGATTTGATCTTCGTCGTACTCGAGGCTTTCGACCACGAAGCGCTTACCTTCTGGAGTCACCCCCGTTTCCTTCTTGCCAAAGTAGAGCCCGCCGACGAGTTCGCGGATGATAATGATGTCGATGCCGTCGTCGCCAATCACCTGCGGCTTTAACGGGGAAAAGTGCGCAAGGCTCTGTGGGAGAAACACAGGGCGAAAGTTGGCAAAGGTGTTGAAGCGGCGGCGAAGGGGTAATAGCGCGCCACGCTCCGGCTGCATATCGACCGGAATTTTCTTCGACTCTTCGTGATTCAGGCCAATCGGACCTTTGAGGATGGCATCTGCGCTATCGCACAACGCCTTAGTCTCCTCGGGGAAGGAATCGCCGTGGCTGAAATAAGCGCTAGCGCCAAAGGCGCCATGGACCAGTTCAAACTCTATCGCGTTGCGCTCCGCCACGAGATCGAGAATCTTGACTGCTTCGGCCATGATTTCAGGGCCGATACCGTCGCCATCGAGAAGAGCGATTTTCTTTGTAGTCATTGCTAAGCCTTTGCTATTTCTATGCTTTAGGACGCGAGTAGTGGGGTGGTGGCAAGTATATTTACCCCAGCAGCGGACCGCGTTATTGGGCGACGTAAAGTAGCAGGACTCGGCGGTCTTTAAAAGACGCGATAAGAGATACCGGAGGTGCTTGGGCGAGGAACCCGCCACGGAAAGAATCGGCTTAATTCGAAACGATTGAGGCTGCGAATGAACTGCAGCGCCCGATTACGCGTTGGGACTCGTGACACAACGCATTACCCAACGCACATCCATCACTTTTACGTATAAGGATATCCCATGAATAAGATGCTCCGCACGATGCTAGTTGCTGTTTCATTGATAGTTTCCGCTCCATTCGCTCTCGCCGATCACCACGGCGGTGGCCACTCCGCTGATATCGTCGATACCGCAGTTGCCGCTGGCAACTTCGAGACTCTTGTCGCCGCTGTACAGGCCGCTGGTTTGGTCGACACGCTCAAAGGCGAAGGTCCATTCACTGTATTCGCCCCCACCGACGCAGCCTTTGCCGCTTTGCCGGCAGGTACGGTAGAAGACCTCCTGAAGCCCGAAAACATCGAGCAGCTCGCCGCTGTGCTGACCTACCACGTAGTGGCAGGTAAAGTGATGTCTTCAGATCTCGCTGGTAAGACACTTGACGCGGCCACGGTCCAAGGTGGCGAGCTCGCCATTGACGCGACTTCAGGCGTAACAGTAAACGGTGCAAATGTAGTGACAGCTGACATCGAAACATCCAACGGTGTGATTCACGTCATCGATGCCGTCTTGCTTCCATAAGACTCCAAACAGTTAGTTTGAATCGAAAAGGGCCGCTTAAGCGGTCCTTTTTGTATTCGCCTTTTGAACAGCTCGCCGATTGAGAGAGCGCAGTTGTCCTGCGATTGCAGACTTGCGTTAAACTCAGGCGAAACCACTCAAGCGGGAGATTTCTCAATGCGGTCCAAATTCATCAAAGTTCTATCCCATGCCGGCTTCGCGCTCGCCTTAGTTGGAGGCTCGGCAAGCGCGGCTGAGTCCGCGTCTTGGAATGTCGGCAGTCCCGCCTTCGGTGCCCAGGCCCTGACCGCTGATCTGGACGTGAGGGAAGGCACTTGGATGAACGTGGATGTATCGCCAGATGGCCAATCACTGGTGTTCGATCTGCTTGGCGATATCTATCAGCTACCCGTCGAAGGGGGTGAAGCTGTCGCCCTGACCTCGGGCCTCGCCTGGGACATGCAGGCGCAGTTCAGCCCCGACGGCAAACGCATTGCGTTTACCAGTGACCGCGCTGGCGGCGACAATATTTGGACGCTCGACTTAGAAAGCGGTGAGACTCACCAGGTCACCTATGAGTCCTTCAGGTTGCTGAACAGCCCAAGCTGGAGCCCCGACGGACGCTTCATCGCTGCTCGCAAGCATTTCACAACCTCGCGCTCGCTCGGCACCGGCGAAGTGTGGCTCTATGACAGCCAAGGGGATGAGTCGGTGTTAGGTCAGCGCGTCGTGGCGCGCCCGAGCGAGACCTTCCAGAAAGAGCAGGGTGAGCCCGCGTTTGCGCCAGACGGCAGTGCAATTTATTTCGTACGCAATGTGTCGCCGGGCAACACTTTTATTTACCACGAGGACAGCAACACCGAACT
>JAYOBL010000094.1:5401-7775 GCA_038104835.1 Gammaproteobacteria bacterium
GTAGTAGGCGGACCCGGCGGCGCTGTGCGCCCGACGCCGTCCCCCGACGGCACGAAGCTCGCCTACGTGAAACGCGTGCGTGCGCAGTCGCGACTTTTCATTATGGACTTAGCTTCCGGTGAAGAACGCATGGTGTATGCGGAGCTCGATCCCGACATGCAGGAAACCTGGGCTGTGCACGGCTTTTACCCCACGATGGAGTGGATCCCAGACAGCAGCGCTCTCGTGTTTTGGGCTAAGGGCAAAATATTTAAGCTAGACCTGGCGAGCGAGACCGCCGTGGAGATTCCGTTCCACGTTTCTGACTCCCGCACCATTTATCCGCCGCTGCGCGCCGAAGTAGAAGTGGCGCCGCAGCGATTCCCAACTAAGATGGTGCGCTATCCGCAGCCCGCGCCAAATGGCAACGCGGTGGTTTTCGAATCCCTTGGAAGGCTCTACATTAAGCGTGGCGACGCAGCGCCCGAGCCCCTAGCGCGCGGCGAGCAAGAAGGCTTTGACTACTCCCCGATCTTCTCTCCCGACGGCGACTGGGTGTATTTCCTGCGCTGGCGCGATGAGTCTTTGAGCACACTCTACCGCGTGCGGGCACGAGGCGGTGCGGCGCGCGCGCTTGAGCTTGAGAAAGGTCAGTACGACGGTTTAGCCATCAGTGCGGACGGTACTGAACTGCTCCTGCGCAAGCGGCGTGGCAGTAGCCTGCTCAATCCTAATTTCGACAACAAGCCAGGCATTTACTTATACGACATCGATGCCGAGCAGCTGAGCTTTGTCACAGCGAGTGGCTCCAATCCCCATTTCGGCCCTGGCGGGCGAATCTACCTGCAGGAGCGCAACGAGAGTGCGCAGGGGCGGGGGAGCTCCACCGCAGTCACGCAGCTCGTCTCAGTGGATCGCAATGGGCAGGACAAACGCGCAGTCGCGCAGGCCGAATTCGCCGGCGCCATGCGGCTGTCTCCCGACGGCAACTACGTGGCTTTTATCAATCAGTTTCAGCTGCACGTAGCGGCGCGCTCGCATTTCGGTGGAATGATCGATCTCGATGCCGCAAAGCCGGCATTTATGGTGCGCAAAGCGAGCGCAGTTGGGGCTACTTATATTGCGTGGTCACCTGACAGCGCAGAGATAAGCTGGTCGGTGGGCGCGGACTTCAAGACCGTGGCGGTTCAAGAGCTCATGGCTCAAGGCTACGAGACTCCAGAATCAGGGAATAATTTGAGCATGCAGGTCGAGCATGCCGTTCCCGAATCTAGCGTGGCGCTCACCAATGCGCGCGTCATTACCATGGATGCTACGAGGTCTGTAATCGAAAACGCGACGGTGCTGATTGCAGGCAATAGGATTCAGTCTATTGAGAGCGGCGGCGCGGTGCCCAGCGGCTACGAGATTGTTGACCTTGCCGGCAAGACCCTGATGCCTGGTATCGTCGATGCCCACGCGCATGGTCCCTATGCGGCAGACGACATTATTCCGCAGCAAAACTGGAATCTGCTTGCGCATTTGGCGCTGGGAGTCACGACGGTGCACAACCCGTCGAGCAGCGCAAAATCGGCCTTTGCCGCCGCCGAATACGCTCGCGCAGGCCGCATACTCGGCCCGCGTATTTTCTCCACGGGTGAAATCGTTTACGGCGCCAAGAGCACGAGCTGGGCGCCAATCGATGATCTCGACGATGCGCTCGCGCACGTGCGCAGACTTGCAGCGCAGGGTGCTATCAGTATTAAAAACTACAATCAGCCGCGCAGGGAACAGCGCCAACAGGTGATAGAGGCCGCGCGTCAGGAAGGCCTGCTTAGCGTTGCCGAAGGTGGCTCTTTGTATCAGCTCGATATGAGTATGATCGCCGACGGCATCACCGGCATTGAGCACAATGTGCCGACGCTAAAGATGTATGACGACGTGCACCAGTTCTGGCAACAGTCGGGCGCGGGATACACGCCAACGCTGGTAGTGACCTATGGCGGTTTGACCTCCGAGGACTACTTCTATCAGCATACTGATGTCTGGAAGCACCCAATCCTCAGCAATTTCGTGCCGCCCGCGCAGCTGCAAGCACGCTCCGTACGCCGCGTCTCGGCGCCCGAGGAAGAGTACCGCGACGACGACGCCGCGGCGGCCGCTAAGGTCCTTATGGATGCGGGGATTATGGTGAATATCGGCGCCCACGGTCAGCGCGAGGGCCTCGCGAGTCATTGGGAAATGTGGAGCTTCGCGCGCGGTGGTTTCTCGCCAATGGAAGCGCTCGCCACTGCAACGATTAACCCCGCGCGCTACTTAGGCATGGACAAAGATATAGGCTCGCTGGAGCAGGGTAAGCTCGCCGATCTTGTGATTATCGATGCCAACCCCCTCGACGACATCCGCAACACCGACC
>JAYOBL010000095.1:0-376 GCA_038104835.1 Gammaproteobacteria bacterium
TGTTCTTTCCTCTATCAGCAGCAGCGTCCCTGCTACTTAATTTACGGTTCGGTGTTTCAATTAATGCGATGTCTCTGCACTGCAGTGCTACTGACAAGCCTCGCAGTCTGGATCGTCTAGCGAGCAAGCCTGCGGCACTGGCGCTGCAGTCGGCTCGGCGGATACCTTGTTGAGGCTCATGTCAGAGACAGTCGATTTCTCTGTGGTCGTCGCTGCCAAGGCGCGCAAATAGTAGGTCGTTTTCAAACCGCGCAGCCAAGCCATCTTATAGGTGATGTCTAGCTTCTTGCCGCTCGCGCCGGCAACGTACAGATTGAGTGACTGGGCCTGATCGATCCACTTCTGCCTGCGACTCGCGGCATCGACCAGCCAGCGC
>JAYOBL010000095.1:386-7761 GCA_038104835.1 Gammaproteobacteria bacterium
TGGCATAGTTGCGTTTAATGTCTTCTGGTATGCGGTCGATTTTCTGAACGCTACCTTCGTAGTACTTGAGATCGTTAACCATCACGCTGTCCCACAGTCCCAGGCGCTTGAGGTCGCGTACAAGGAATGGGTTTACTACGGTGAATTCACCCGAGAGGTTCGATTTCACATACAGGTTTTGATAGGTCGGCTCGATTGATTGCGAGACGCCGCTAATGTTGGCAATGGTTGCCGTTGGTGCGATCGCCAACACGTTGGAGTTACGCATGCCATCTTTGCTGATTTTCGCGCGCAGGCTGTCCCAGTCCAAACGCTGGTCCATGTTGACGTCAAGGAAGTCAACACCGCGTGCCTCATAGAGCAGCTTCAGCGAGTCGATCGGCAATATGCCCTGATCCCATAGTGATCCCTCGTAGGACTCGTAGCGTCCGCGCTCGGCGGCGAGGTCGCTAGAGGCTGTGAGCGCATAGTAGCTAATCACTTCCATCGAGACGTCGGCGAACTCAACAGCCTGCTCTGACGAGTAGGCAATACGCTGTGCATAGAGCGCATCTTGGAAGCCCATGATGCCCATGCCAACGGGGCGGTGCTTCAGATTGGAGTTCTCCGCCTGCGGCACAGAGTAGTAATTGATGTCGATGACGTTATCGAGCATGCGCACCGCAGTGGTAATCGTCTTTTTCAGCTTGTCGCGATTCAGGCCGTTTTCATCGACGTGATTAACTAGGTTGATTGAGCCGAGATTGCAGACCGCGACCTCGTCTTTATTTGTGTTCAGAGTGATTTCTGTACACAGGTTAGACGAGTGGATTGAGCCTATGTGCTGCTGCGGCGAGCGCACGTTGCAGGCATCCTTGAAGGTGATCCAGGGATGACCCGTTTCGAACAACATAGAGATCATCTTGCGCCACAGATCGCTGGCTTTGACAGTCTTGTAGACTTCGACTTGGCCGGCGGCTGCTTTGCGCTCGTATTCCTCATACTTCTCTTCAAAAGCCAAACCGTGCAGGTCGTGCAGTTCTGGCACATTATTGGGCGAGAAAAGTGTCCAGTTTTGGTCGTTGAAAACGCGCTTCATGAACAGGTCTGGAATCCAGTTTGCCGTGTTCATGTCATGGGCGCGGCGACGCTCATCACCGGTGTTTTTACGCAGTTCCAGAAACTCTTCGATGTCTAGGTGCCAAGTCTCAAGATAAGAGCAAACAGCGCCTTTGCGCTTGCCACCTTGATTGACTGCTACCGCAGTATCGTTAACCACTTTCAAGAAAGGCACGATGCCCTGTGACTTGCCATTAGTGCCTTTAATGCTGGCGCCGAGTGCGCGTACTGGGGTCCAATCGTTGCCTAGGCCACCGGCCCATTTCGACAGCATCGCATTGTCGCGGATGGCCGAATAGATGCCATACAGGTCGTCGGGCACCGTTGTCAGGAAGCACGAAGAGAGCTGCGGACGCAGAGTCCCTGAATTGAACAGCTGCGGTGTAGACACCATGTAGTCGAAGCTTGATAGCAGATTATAAAATTCTATCGCGCGGTCTTCGCGGTTCTCTTCATTGCTCGCTAGACCCATTGCTACGCGCATGTAGAACACCTGCGGGAGTTCGAAGCGCGTACCATTGCTGTGAATGAAGTAGCGGTCATAAAGTGTTTGCAGCCCGAGATACGTGAACTGCATGTCCCTGTCGGCCTGCAGAGCAGCACCGAGCTTGCCCAAGTCGTATTCGAGCAGGTGCGGGGAGAGTAATTCCAGCTCAACGCCTTTTTCTATATAGGGCTTGAGCGTTGCAGCATAGCGGTAGTGCATCTCCGACTGAGTCGCTGCATCGGCTATGCCTAGAAAGCCGAGCGCCTCGGAGCGGACAGTGTCCATGAGCAGCCGAGCTGTGACATAGGAGTAATTGGGGTCTTTCTCGACCATCGTACGGGCGCACATCACGAGCGAGGTACGAACGTCGCTCATCTTGACGCCGGGGTAGAGGTTTTTCAGCGTCTCTTTGTAGATATCATCAGCCGAGACGCCTTCGAGACCCTCGCAGGCTTCATCGATAACTACACGCAGGCGGTGGGCATCGAGAGGCGCCTGTTCGCCGTTGTCTAGCGTAATGCTGATCTGTGCTTCTTTATCTACGGCTACCTCTGCCTTTTGACGTCTGAGGCGTTCGTGTTCCGCGCGATAGATAACATAGCTGCGCGCTACCTTGTGCTCGCCGCTGCGCATGAGTGCGAGTTCTACCTGGTCTTGAATATCTTCGATGTGGATTGTGCCGCCTGAGGGCATGCGACGACCGAAAATCTCGGTAATTTGCACCGCGAGCTGTGCAACCGATTCATGAATGCGGGTTGAGTCTGCCGCATTGCCCCCTTCTACTTCTAAATAGGCTTTGGTGATTGCTACGCTTATTTTTGACTCGTCATAGCCAACCACAGCGCCGTTGCGCTTGATGACTCTGAGCTGGCCCGGAGCCGTAGCCGCGGGGGACGAAGGCTCTGCTGCGGGCGTTGGGGCCGGTTGAGGGTTGCTGCTGAGTTGTGCATCGATCTGCATTATGTGCTCCGAGTACTTTTTCTATGCCTGAGGGCTATGTTTTTGCTGTTGTTATTTTTCTTGAAGTAATTGAACCGCGATACTGGTCTCTTCGATGAGCCGTTTTTTATCTTGCTACCTGTTCGCCTCTTGCTGGGTGCCGAATGCCGCTGTTTTCTTCGGTCTCTTTATCAATCAGTCTGTCTGTCTTTCTATCAGTCTTCCGTCAATAGGCTTTCTGTCCCGTGAGCATTGACATCGGTGTCTAGGGCTCTTTCGCAAAGATCGGTTGGAGAGCTCGGTTGGTGAGAGAGCGTATTCCCGCCGTTTTACTGCCTACCCACTATATATAGTGTTTTACCTGAAAGACTTTAGCTAATTCTCAAAAAAAACTCCAAGGGGGTGTTTTTCGACTTTTTATCCATCTCAGCTGAGCATCTTCCTTTCTTCCTTCCTAGCTGGCCTTAGCTCTAACCCGGCCTAAGCTCTAACAAGAGGTGTTTGCCTGCTTGTCCGAATTGCTGCCCTGACTGCTGCGTGAGCCCTCAGCTCGCTGCGTTAGCCCTTAGATCGCTGCGTTAGCCTTTAGCTCGCTGCGTTAGCCCTTAGTTGAGGTTGGCAAGCTGGTTAGGATAGTAGTAGGTGCTTTTATGTGCCTGTGCTCTTTCGCCCTGGAATGCTTGCAGCGTGGGCACTGACGCCGATAACCGATTTTGAGCGCTATTCGCAGGTCAGCCTGTAAGTGTTACTTGCGCTTGGCCTTACTTGGCATTAGATGCTCCTACCACAGAGCCCACTCTCTCACAAAGCCCACTCACTGATCTCGAATTAACCAGATATAGGCTTTTGCTGATCAGAAAACACAAGATAATGAGTTATGGCGGTCAATGCAAGTGTAATTACTGTTGGTGATCTGTGCAAAGACTGTGGATAACTCAGTTGAAGCGCAGGCGGCAAGCCAATGGGGGCGGCACTCGGTATAAAGTTTAGGTAAGACGTCCGCAGCCTGTGGATAAGCCATCTAGAGAAGGCTGCGCTAAGCTGTGGAAAGTGCATCTAATAGCCTACCTTTCCTATTCGAGCGCTGCGCATCCTCTAAGCTTAAGATATCGCTGCGCGCGGATTCCGTCTCCGCAGATGCGAGCAAACAAGGGGCATCGATTCGATCCGCAGCCCGCTATTTAATAAGTTAGCCGCGGGCTATAGCAGCAGGCTTTTAGGCTAATAGAAAGTCAAGTCTGGACTGCGCGGGAAGTGTTCGATAGAGGTATTGGGGTGGGTGAAACACTATCCGGGCTGGAGCAAGGCTCGAGATAGGCGCGCGCGGCTAGGAATATTCGATAAACTTTGAAGATGATATTTATCAGTAACTTATGCTTGCTTCGCTGAGGATGCCTGTAAGCTTCAAGAAACACTATATCTAGTGTTTGGGCAGGCGGCGCCAAAGGTCCTGTTTGGGCTGCCTGCCGCGTGTGTGATGCAGTTTCTTAGCTATCAGCCAGCAGCAACTCCAACAGCGCTTTTTGGGAGTGCATGCGATTCTCAGCTTCGTCCCACACCACTGAATCTTGGCTGTCTAATAGTTCTGCGCTCACTTCCTCCCCGCGATGCGCTGGAAGGCAGTGCATGAACAGAGCGTCATTCATGGCGTGAGACATTAGCTCCGCATTAACCTGGAATCCTGAAAAACGCTGCAGGCGCTCCGACTGCTCCTCTTCTTGACCCATGGACGCCCAAACATCGGTCACAACGAGGCTTGCGCCCGTAACAGCTTCTTGCGGCGAGCTGCAGAGTTTTACCCTATCGCCATGGAGCTCAAGAAGGCTTGAGTTTGGCTCAAAGCCCGCGGGGCTCGCCACAGTCAGCTCAAACCCTAGGAGCGCGGCGGCATTCATGTACGAGTGGCACATATTATTGCCATCGCCAATCCACGCAACGCGCTTGCCTTCTATGGAGCCGCGGTGCTCGATATAGGTTTGCATATCCGCTAGCAACTGGCAGGGGTGGTAGTCATCGGTCAGTGCGTTGATTACTGGTACGCTCGCATGTGCCGCAAAGGCTTCTAGCTGCGCGTGATCGAACGTGCGGATGGCAACGCAGTCCACCATACGCGAAAGGACTCGTGCGGTATCCTCTATTGGCTCTCCGCGACCAAGCTGAGAATCATTGCTAGATAAGAATAGGGCGCTGCCCCCGAGCTGGTTCATCGCGACTTCGAAGGCCACACGTGTGCGGGTTGAGGACTTCTCGAAGATCAAAGCCAGCGTTTTATGCTCGGCCCGTTGAGCCGATTGCGGCGACGCCTTCAGTTCGATGGCGCGCGCTAGTAAGGATTTGAACTCGTCGGCGCTTAAGTCGTTCAGCGTTAAGAAGTGTCTGCAGCTCATAGTGTGGCTCTTTTGATTGGGCTTAGAGGGTGAGGGTTCTGTAACTAGCTTGTCTGAGTATTAAGTAACGCTCTTGTTTAAGATCTAAACTAGATTTCGAATTAAATTAGCAAATTGTAATGAATAGTGGGCCTAATACGCCCGCGTCGAAAGGAACGGGTCGAGGATGATAAATCCGATGCGCTCCGTCTGAGCTGCAGTCGCCTGCTTGTGTTCAACAGCCGACGGATTGAATCGGCGAAATCAGTTTGAACCTTCCGGGAAAGTGCCTACCGCCTGGGAAAGTGCCTACCGCCTGGGAAAGTGCCTACGGTCCGGGAAAGCGCCTACCGCAGGCGCTGAGACAGATCCAGCGAGGCTCAAAGTCTTGAATTCAGCATTGTAGCTAGCCACTTTGAGACTGGCAATTGTAGGGTCGTGAACCTAAACTTCCGGCTCTCCTTCACCTTTACAAAGAGTAATATGTGAATCCAATTGAGCTAAAACTATTCTCGAGCCGCCTGCAGGCGATTTGCGATGAGATGGGCGGTGTACTTCGGCGATCGGCATTCTCGCCAAACATCAAAGACCGGCTCGATTTTTCCTGCGCATTGTTCGCCTCGGACGGCTCGCTTGCTGCGCAAGCCGCGCACATCCCCGTTCACCTTGGCAGTATGGCCTACACCATGAAGGCGCTGGTCTCTTCGCGCGACTGGCAGGAAGGCGAAGTACTCGTTGTGAATGACCCCTATCTTGGGGGCACCCATCTCCCCGATGTCACCCTAGTCGCTCCGGTTTATGAGCAGAGTGATTTCTCAGCAGAGAAACGGCTGCTCGGCTTTGTGGCCAATCGTGCCCATCACGCAAACATTGGCTGTGAGACGCCTGGCTCGATGCCGCTATCACGAACGATAAAGGAGGAGGGTGTGCTAATTTCACCTTCGCTGCTACGCAGCGGCTTTGCATCGGGTGGAGCGCTATTGAGCTGTGGGACAACTATTGATGCGCTGTTGTACACCAAGCCCTCAGTCCTTAGTGGGGACTTTGCTGCGCAGCTAGGTGCAAACGAGCTCGCGGTCTCGCGGCTGCGGCAGCTTGCTGAAAGTTACGGCTATTCTCGCTACGAGGCTGCGGTTGCCGAGTTGAACCGCTACGCCGCTGCACTCGCAGGTTCGGCATTTGCCGAAATCAGGGAAGGCAAGTACTGCGCTGTAGATTATCTGGACGACGACGGCTTCGGCTCGGGGGAGGTGGAATTAGCGCTCACCCTTGAGTGCAACGCAGCTGGGCTGAGCTTCGACTTCTCGGCTTCGAGTGATCAAGTCGAGGGAAATTTAAACTGCCCCGAGGCGGTAGCGGCCGCCGCGGCGTATTACTGCCACTGCTGTTTGCTGCCGGAGGGAGCGCCTCTGTGCGCGGGCTTGTTCGAGGGAGTGGAGGTGCGAACAAGGCCTGGTTCGCTCGTCAATCCGCTGTTTCCTGCAGCCGTTGCTGCGGGCAACGTGGAAACAGCGATGCGACTGGTCGATCTGATCTTTCGTGCGCTGGCAGACGCGTTGCCTCAGCGTATTCCCGCCGCCTCTCAAGGATCAATGAACAATGTCGCGATGGGAGTTGCGCACCCAAGCATGGGTTGGGACTACTACGAAACGCTGGCGGGAGGCGAAGGGGCAGGACCGCGTGCGGATGGCCGCAATGCTATACACACTCACATGACTAATACGCTGAATACGCCCGTTGAGAGCCTCGAATACCACTATCCCTTGCGGTTAACTCAGTATGCGATTCGCCGCGGCAGTGGCGGCGCGGGCTCGCATCGCGGAGGGGAGGGCCTACTGCGCGAGTACGAGTTCTTACAGCCGGCAACCTTGAGCCTGCTGACGGAGCGCCGTCGACTTGCCCCTTGGGGGCTTGCGGGAGGCGAGGCGGCTGCGCTCGGAGAAAATCTTCTCAACGGCAAACTGTTGCCGGGCAAGGGGACTTACTCAGTCGAGGCCGGTGACCGCCTCCTCATAGCGACACCAGGCGGAGGCGGATGGGGAAGGCCTATTTAGGGTGTTGTTCTTTCGAGCGTCATTGCTGGCAGGGCTCTGTACAGCTGATTGGCGCTTGGAGATGGGATCGCGCTAAACTGAGACTTTGAATTCGACGTTAAAGCGCTCAGAGCGCTGCTAGCTCGGCCGAACATTCAATTCTTCGCAGGCTGAGTTCGAGCACGGCCGAGCAAAGCCGAGTAGGTAGATAAACAGTCGATAAGCAGACAATCAACCAAAACCCTGAATAACACTATTAGCTAATACCCCAATAGCTCCCAGCCCCAAGAGGTCCTCAATGAGCACAGAGCAAACTATAAAAGATCAAATCGCTGCGAACCCTATCCTTTTGTATATGAAAGGTAACCCTGAAGCTCCTCAGTGCGGCTTCTCCTCGCAAGCGACTCAGCTGCTTATGGCCTGTGGCAAAAAATTCGCCTACGTTGATATAT
>JAYOBL010000096.1:0-7707 GCA_038104835.1 Gammaproteobacteria bacterium
TGTAGTTATAGTCGATTCCCAAGCTCGCGAGGCCGTGCCCAAGCAGGCCAATGTCGACGCGTCCGAATACCTGCCAGATCGTACCGACCACGTTCCAAGGGATCAGAAGCGGCAGCGCCATGAGTACCAAGCAAACCGACACTGCGACTCCTTTTCTTGGCATCGCGAGCGCAATAGCAATACCCAGCGGGATTTCGATAGCGAGGATTAGACCTGAGAAAAGCAGCGTGCGCTGAAGCGCATTATGAAAGCGTTCCGAGGCCAGTATCTCTTGAAACCACTCCGTGCCCACCCAGAAGAACTCGTTATTGCCGAAGGTATCTTGTACCGAATAATTTACCACCGTCATCAGCGGAATAATGGCGCTGATCGCAACCAGTAAGAGCATCGGCAAGACCATAAGCCATGCCTTATTGTTCTGAACTTTCACGGCTCTCCCTCCATCTGCGCGGCGCTCTGTTCGACTAGCAGTGAGTCTGCGTAGAGCAGAGTGCTTGCTGGATCGAAGCGCACATAGACCTCATTGGGCACAGATTCCCCTTCGTCGATTAAGACACACAGCGACTGCCCTTCAATCGTCAGTCTTACTAGCGAGTGACGCCCAAGGTCCTCTACTGCAACCAGCTCCGCTGGAATACCTGCGCTAGCGTCTGCAGAAAGTGTTAGCGCTTCTGGCCGAACACCCAGCTCGAGCCTCACACCATTCGCGGCGGCGCTCTCTAATTTCTGCGCGCGAGCGCTAGCCTGCGTCTGCGAATCCAGCGCAATCGCATGCTCACCGACCAGCGCCACCTCACCATCGAAGCGGCACTCCAGGACGTTCATGCCCGGGCTGCCGATAAAAGTGCCAACGAAGGTATGACGCGGGCGATCAAAAAGTTCTTTCGGCGTGCCAACCTGAAGAATAACGCCGGCGTCCATCACCACCACTTTGTCAGCGAAGGTCAGCGCCTCGGTTTGGTCGTGAGTCACGTAGATCATCGTGTGACCAAAGCGCTGATGGATTTTCTTAAGCTCCGTACGCAGCTGCCATTTGAGATGAGGATCGATAACCGTGAGCGGTTCATCAAAAAGGATCGCGCGCACGTCGGTGCGCACCAAACCTCGGCCTAAGGAGATCTTCTGTTTATCATCGGCGCTAAGACTGCGGGCGCGTTCTTTGGCGCGGGATTCGAGCCCCAGCATCGCCAGAGTTTCCGCAACCCGTCTTGCAACGACAGCCTCATCTAATCCGCGGTTACGCAGCGGAAACGCGAGGTTATCTTCCACGCTAAGCGTGTCGTAGATTACCGGGAACTGAAAAACCTGCGCGATGTTACGCTCTTCGGTACGCAGGTCGGTGACATCTTCACCATCAAACAGCACGCGTCCTTCGCTAGGACGCACTAGCCCGGAGATAATGTTTAATAGCGTCGTCTTGCCACAGCCTGATGGCCCGAGCAGCGCATAGGCGCCGCCGTCTTCCCAAAGCTGATCGAGCGGCTGCAGCGCATAGGGCGACTGTTCCCCGGCAGCTGTCGGCGCGTAGCGATGTGCGAGACCGCTAAGATGAATACTCGCCATTTACGCCCCCTCCGCAGCGTGCTGCACACGCTTTCCCGCGGCGTCGAAAAGAAGACAGTCCGCTGCATCAAACACGAAGTCTACGCTCGCCCCGCTCGCCAATTCTTGAACACCGTCCAGCAGCGCCACGCAGGCTTTACCTTGAGCGTTAAAGTGCACGAAGCTCTCGGAGCCTGTGACCTCTGTTACCTCGACCTGCCCGTTTATCGACAGGCTTTTCTCGTCTGTGCTGCCTGCTTTGCCCGCCAAGCGCAGATGGTGGCCGCGGACCGCCAGCGTAAGCGGCTCCTGAGCTGCCTCGCTAGCGCCAAGCATCGCTGCTAATTTCTGCGCCGCTGCGCCTTCGACAGCGCTTTGCGAACCCTCAAGAATGAAACCCGACCCGTCGCGCCGCAGGCTGAAGGTATTGAGCGGCGGATCGGAGAATAGGCTCGCAGTCAGAAGAGTTTGCGGATTACGGTAAAGCGACAGCGTGGGCCCGAACTGCTCCACCGCGCCCTCGTGCAGGCAGACAGTATTGCCGCCAAGCACAAGAGCTTCGCTAGGTTCTGTCGTAGCGTAAACCAACACAGCGCCGAGCTCAGCGAATAACGCTGGCAGTTCCGCGCGGAGTTCTTCCCGCAGCTTGTAGTCTAGATTCGCGAGGGGCTCATCTAGCAGCACCAGCGAGGCTCGCTTTACCAAGGCGCGGGCAATCGCCACCCGTTGCTGCTGCCCGCCGGACAAATTAGCAGGCTTGCGCTGTAAATAGTTTGTTAGCTTCAGAAGCTCTGCCGCCTCGCAAACCCGCCGTTCGATTTCGGAGGCGGCAAGACCTGCCACGCGCAGTGGTGAGGCAATATTTTCATACACCGTGAGGCTGGGGTAGTTGATGAACTGCTGATAGACCATCGCCAGCTCACGCTTCTGCACCGCTTTACCCAATACCGATTCGCCATTGAATCGCAGCGCGCCAGAATCCGGTTTATCGAGCCCAGCCATTACCCGCATGAGGGACGTTTTGCCCGACAGTGTTGGCCCGAGTAAAACGTTAAGCTCGCCGGCTTTAAGGGTGAGTGTGACACCACGCAGATAGTCGATACCGTCGACCGACAAATTGATATTCTCAAGCTCAAGCATTAAGCGGGCACCGAGTCAGCGAGCCGCTGATGGATATAGTGGTCTAATCGCTCCACGGCAGAGGGCTCGAGTTTTTCGAATTCATAGCCGAGCTTTGTTCTGCGCCAAAGAATGTCTTCAGCGCAGCGTGCCCATTCGACGTCGATCAAATAGTCGACCTCACGGGCACACAGGCCTGCGCCAAACTCCTCACCCAGGCCAGCGCGCGAGTCGGCTCCGTTAAGCATTGCTAAGGTATCGCTCCCATAGGCCTGCAGCCAACGGTTTATCGAATCAAGATCAGCCCACGGCGCTGCGCTTTTTATCTGCAAAAGCAGGTCCTGTGTTGACTCGAAGTCGCCTCCGGGAAGCGCCACAGTCTTAGTCCACGCCCCCCCCATCTGCGGAAAAACTGCAGCAAGGGTGTCCATAACATCCTCCGCCAATGTGCGGTAGGTCGTTACTTTGCCACCGTAAATAGACAGCAAAGAGGAATGAGCGGCGTGGCGTTCAATGTGGTAGTCCCGCGACACCTTCGTGGCATCTTTACCTTCTTCGTCGATCAAAGGGCGTACGCCTGAGTAAGTAGAAACCACGTCACTACGCTCAAGCTGCTTGGCGAAATAGGCGTTGCTCACTGCAATCAGATAGTCGGTTTCTTCATCGGAAATTTCGACCTTCTCTAGCGCGCCGTCATACTCCGCCTCTGTTGTGCCTATTAGAGAGTAGTGATCGAGATAGGGAATTACGAATATCACACGCCCGTCGGTATGCTGCAGCATGAAGGCCTGCGCGCCCTCATGCAGTTTGGGTACGATAATGTGGCTGCCTTTCACCAGTCGGGTGTCGAGTGGCGGCTTCTTGCCGAAGAGCTTTGCCAGCAGGCGAGCAACCCAAGGGCCGGCGGCATTCACCACCGCACGGGCTTCAATGGTGCGCTCACTCGGCGTCGCCGAATTCGCAGCGGTGGACCGCAGTTTCACGCGCCAGCCGTCGCTGCTTTGCTCCAAGCCCACGCACTCGGTATAGGGTGCAATCGCTGCTCCCCCGCGCGCAGCCTGCTGAGCGTTGAGGATCACGAGCCTGGAGTCGTCGACCTGCGCATCCCAGTATTCAAAGCCCTTGCTGATGCCGTTGCGCAGAGGGCTGTTTGGAGACTCGAAACTAATAGCCCGCGAGCGCTTAAAGATACTGCTTTTAGCCAGAAAGTCGTACAAGAACAAGCCCGCGCGCAGCATGATGGCGGGCCGCGACGTGGGCAGCTGGGGAATATTAAAAGCAATGGGCTTAATCAGATGCGGAGCGGCTTTGGTCAGCACATCGCGCTCTAAAAGCGCCTTGCGCACCAAGCCGAACTCGTAGAATTCAAGGTAGCGCAGACCGCCGTGAATCAGCTTGGTGCTCCAGCTCGAAGTGCCCGAGGCGAGGTCACCCTTCTCCACGAGCATAACGCCTAGGCCACGGCCGGCTGCATCGGCTGCGATACCAGCGCCGTTTATACCGCCGCCTATAACGAGCAGATCGACTTGTTCTTGAGTGTCTGTCACTGGGTCTCTGTTACTTAAAGGCCATTGCCGTAGGTGCTCTGCGCCAAATGTTGCGCATGGCTCAAAAGCAGGCTTTCCTTATAAACTAGCACCGCGCGAGGGCCAATTGGCAACGGGCGGAGGGTGATTGATAGGTGCATTCGAGTGTAGCACGCGGACTCGCCAAGCCAACACCTGCCGCCGCGCTTGGGGTAGAATCGAGCCATGAGCACTTATATCCTCGCGATCGATCAAGGCACCACATCAAGTCGCGCTCTGGTATTCGACGCCCAGTTTCAGGTAGTCGGTGCAGGGCAGCATGAGTTCACCCAGCATTTTCCCCATAACGGCTGGGTGGAACACGACGCCGAAGAGATCTGGGAGACCACCCTGCGCAGCTGCAGGGAGGCAATCGATGACGCCGGCATCACAGCCGACCAACTCGCGGGCATCGGCATTACCAATCAGCGCGAGACCACGGTGCTGTGGGACCGCGCCACCGGCAAACCCCTCGCCCACGCCATCGTGTGGCAAGATCGGCGCACGGCGGATTTTTGCGACCAGCTGCGAGCTTCCGGCAATGAGGACAGAGTGCAAGAGGCAACGGGCCTGCTGATAGACTCTTACTTCTCCGCCAGTAAATTGCGCTGGCTGCTAGATAATGTGCCCAATGCAAGAAGCCGCGCCGAGGCCGGCGAACTCGCTTTCGGCACAATAGACACCTTCCTGCTCTGGCGCCTCACCGCGGGCGCAAGTCACTGCACAGATGCGACCAACGCCTCGCGAACCCAGCTGTTTAATATCCACACCCAGCAGTGGGACCCCGAGCTGCTAACGCTATTCGATATTCCTGCGTCTTTATTGCCCGAGGTAAAAGACAGCGCGGCCGACTTTGGCGAAGCCGCAGCCGAGCACTTAGGCGCCGCTCTGCCAATAGCGGGGATACTCGGCGATCAGCAGGCAGCCGCCTTTGGTCAATGCTGTTTCGAGCAAGGCATGGCGAAGAGCACCTACGGCACCGGCTGCTTTCTTCTTATGAACACCGGTAGCGAAGTTATCAGATCAGAGCACCGGCTACTGAGTACCGTTGCCTATAGGCTCAACGGCCAGCCAACCTATGCCTTGGAGGGCAGCATTTTCATGGCGGGGGCGACCATGCAGTGGATTCGCGACGGCTTGAAACTCATCGATGACGCTGCCGAAAGCGAGGCGCTCGCCGAAGAAACCGGCGCCGATCTCAGTGTCTATTTAGTCCCCGCCTTCACTGGGCTAGGCGCGCCGCATTGGGACGCAGACGCACGAGGCGCACTCTACGGCCTGACCCGTGACAGCGGCATTAAAGAGGTCGTGACTGCCGCGCTTATGTCGGTGTGCTATCAGACACGCGACCTTGTCGATGCCATCCGCTCAGAAGGCGCTGCGCTTGCCACGCTGCGAGTAGACGGCGGCATGGCCAATAATAACTGGCTCATGCAGAAGCTGGCCGACGTGCTCGACTGCACTGTCGAACGGCCTACGCTTACCGAGGCCACCGCCCTTGGCGCAGCAGCGGTCGCCGCGCTGCAGTTAGGGCTGGTCGAATCACTGGCAGAGCTAGAACAGGGTTGGTTGCGGGACAAACACTGGGCTGCTGAACAAGACTCCGCCTGGCGCGAGCGCCATATCGTGGGTTGGCAAGATGCCGTGCGGCGCACGCTCTCCCCTAACTCCGCCCCTAACTTCTCCCAATCGCCTCAGCCACAAGATTAGCCCAACCCTTCGACTGTCAAAGCGACAGCAGCAACAGGATACGCAGTATGGAACTTCATCTCATTCGCCATGGCCAAACCAACTGGAACGAAGAGAAACGCATTCAAGGCCAGAGCGACTCGGTACTGACACCCCTGGGTATTCAGCAGGCCCAAAGCCTAGGGCAGCGCTTGAAAGGCATTCACTACGACGCGCACTACAGCAGCAGCAGTGTACGCACGCGGCAGACAACCGAAAATGCGTTTCCTCAGGCAAGCACTGTCCACTTTCGGGACAATTTGCGGGAGATTCATTTGGGCCACTGGGAGGGAAATCTGTACGCGGAAATGGCCGAACGCGAACCCGCATCCTATGCCCACTTCTGGGATCAGCCCCATCTCTTCGCCGTCGACGGCGCTGAAAGCTTCCACGATCTGCAGGCACGCGCGGTCGCGGCAGTCGACGACATCTTAGCGCAGCACAGTGGCCAGCGAGTCGCGCTGGTCAGCCACGGTGCCCTTATCAAGGCCTACCTCTGCCACGTAGAAGGCCGCCCTTTGGAGCGCTTCTGGGAGCCGCCCACAATGCACAACTGCTGCCACAGCATCGTGCAGCTCGCTCCCGACGGCAGCGCACGCATTACCCAGTACGCCGACGAGGCAGTAGGCTAGCTTAGCCACTTGCATTGCCGGCCTCGCCGGCTGACACTGCGCCTAAATATCGCGCAAGAAACGCCAAAAAAGGACGAGCACTATGAGCCCTATCGCACAGCCAAACCTCCCTAACCGACTCGACCTCCCCCTGCGCCTAGGCGCGCTTCTGGTCCTAGTCACCGGTCTAGGCCTTGGGCTGTTCACGCTGTCCTCGGCGTTGGGAATCTGGGTTGGCGCCTGGGACTGGAGAACAGGGCTGGGCATTTTGCGAATGGCGAACGCGGCCGGCGGTTATGTTTTTTGGGGCTGCCTCGTGGCTGGGGTACTCCTTGCGCTTTTGAGTATTCTGCTCACACACTCGGACAAGAACCGGCTCGTCGGCTACATCCTTATCGGCGTGCTGAGCGCGGGTGCGGGCTATGGCGTGCCGGAGAGTTTCCGCCCACCCGAAGGCGTAAACTACCCAATGATTCACGACATTAGCACCAACACCGACTACCCGCCGCAGTTTGTCGACATCTTGCCGCTGCGCGGCGAAGATTCCAACAGTGTCGTGTACGGCGGCGCGGAGAACGTCACCGCCGAAGAACTCGCCGCCCTAACTAAAGAGGCCTACCCAGATCTGCGCGAGCGTGTGTACGCCGAGCGTCACGCCGACGTGTATCGCCGCGCGCTCAATGCCGTGGAGGAGCTGGGCTGGGAGGTGGTTTCGGCCGACTTCAATAGCCGCCGCATCGAGGCAACCGATACCACGCTGTGGTTTCGCTTCAAGGACGACATCGTGATTACGTTCGGCACCCGCAGCAATGACGTCGTGGTCAATGCGCGCTCTACCTCACGGGTAGGTGTGGGCGACGTTGGCGCGAACGCTACGCGGCTGCGCCGCTTCTTCGCCCTGCTGGACGCGCAATAAGCAATGACTTCGGCAGTAAAAAAACCTCAGCGTCATTTCCGCCTGTTTATCCTAACGGCAGGCCTATGCCTACTCGTCGCGCAGCTCGTTGGCTACTGGGTCAATGCGAGCATCCCCGAAGGCAGCAGCCTACAGATTAATGCGCTGCTCAATTTCACCCATGTCCGCAATCACGGCGGCGTGTTCGGGATGGCTCAGGGTCAGGGATGGTTATTCGGCCTCTTCA
>JAYOBL010000097.1:0-6550 GCA_038104835.1 Gammaproteobacteria bacterium
GAGCTCGATCGGAAGTTGGAATTTCTACCCGATAGCGAAACTCTCAAAGCCCGTGCAGCTGAGGGAGAGCGCCCAACGCGTGCTGAACTCGCTATTGCGACGTCGGTCATGAAAATGCATCTAAAGGAAAAGCTCGTCGATGCAAACTATTTAAGTGACCCGCATTTCGAATCTCTTCTCCAGGGGGCTTTCCCCCCGAGCCTAGTTGAGCGTTTTCAAGAACAGATTGGCTCCCATCCTCTTCGCAATGAGCTCATGGCGACTCAGCTCGCCAATACTCTTGTGAACCGAGTAGGGGCCTATAGTCTTAGTGCGCTAATTGAAGTTTCCGGTAAGCCTATCGTGAAAGTTGTTCGGGCACTCTATCTGGCGATTGAAATTGTCGGCGCGGAAGCCTTCTGGTCGGCTTTCGAGGGGCTCGATTATAAGGTGGCGAGCGCTTGCCAAGATGCCATGATGCTGCGCCTTGTTCGCTTAGTCCGTGACTGCGCGCGCTGGCTGCTGCGCAATCGTTCAGTAGGCGAGGGGATCGCAGCTGATGCTGGACAATTTAAGTCTTCGCTGCTCGGCGTACGCGAACTCCTGCCAGCTGTGCTTACTGCACACAGTCGCGAGGACTATGACAAAGAGATCTCTGATGCAAAAGAGCAGGGCGTCCCGGCTGCGCTTGCCAAAGCGCATGCCGAACATCGCTTTCTGCTGCCTGCCCTAGGCTTGATCGAAACCGCCGAGGAAATAGGCGAATCACTTGAGACGATGGCGAGCGCGTATCACATCATGGGCGAAGCGCTAAGACTCGATAAGTTGGCGAATTTGGTCGCTTCTATTGTTCCTACGAGTAGTTGGGAAATGAAAGTACGCTCCTCAGCTCTCGACGATCTCCTGTGGCGACAAAAGAGGCTTACCAGGAGGCTGTTAAGCGAAAGCAAAGGCAAGAAAGATACGCAGGCGAGAGTCGATGCTTGGTTCGAGGCGAATCAACGTAAATTGGCGCGCACACAGCGTGTATTGAGTGAGCTTCAGGCTGAACAGCTCGTCGATCTAGCGATGGTCACCGTGGTGATGCGCGAGTTAAAACGCCTGTCATAGTATAGGGCGTGCTCAATCGGTTCCGGTTTCCAAGTTTGGGAGTAGACAGTGTATAAAATTATCAGAGCGATTTTGTTTCGGCTTCCGGCTGAGCTATCTCATGATCTCGCGCTCAAGGCGATGAGGCTGGCAGAAAGATGCGGTGTGCTGTCGATTTTCTCGGCGCGCTTTAAACTTCCGCCAGCGCCGGTGACCGTAATGGGTGTTCGGTTTCCACATCGAGTGGGCTTGGCGGCGGGCCTGGACAAAAATGCCGACTATGCCGATGCCTTGCAGGCTCTTGGGTTTGCATGGCTGGAGCTCGGAACTATGACTCCGAGGCCGCAGCCGGGCAACCCAAAGCCTCGAATGTTTCGCCTTGCGGCTGAGCGCGCGATTATTAATCGCTTGGGCTTTAATAATAAGGGGTTGGAGCAAGCGCTTGCCAACGTCGCTAAGCGTCGACGCCGAGGCGTTGTAGGTATAAATATTGGCAAGAATTTTGACACCCCTATCGAGAGAGCGAACGAAGACTATTTGCTGGGACTTCGGAACAGCTACGCTCTTGCAGACTATATTGCGATCAATATTTCCTCGCCCAATACACCAGGGCTGCGCACGCTGCAGTATGGAGAAGAGCTCGACAGCCTGCTTGGCGCCCTGTGCTCGGAACGCGAGAGTCTTGCTCAGGCTCAGGGTCGCCATGTCCCGCTTGCGGTGAAACTTGCTCCAGACATGAGCCCCGAGGAATTAAAGCTTTGCTGTGAGAAATTACTCAGCTATGGGATTGAGGGCGTTATCGCGACGAACACAACCTTCGATCGCTCCGGTGTGGAGTCCAATCCACGCAGCGGCGAGACCGGCGGTTTGAGCGGGGCTCCACTTACCGAAAAAGCCTGTGCCACGCTGCGGCAGATAAAAGCGCAGGTCGGCGACCGAATGGCGATCATTGGCGTGGGCGGAATCATGAGTGTCAGTGACGCAAGACAGCGCTTTGAGGCAGGGGCTGACTTGGTGCAAATCTATAGCGGTTTCATCTATGAAGGACCGCAGCTGATCGCTGATATTGTGAACAGCATAGACATCCCGCAAGAAGGGATGGCGTGAGTATGAATGACAGCGCTTCGCCTTCGCTGCTTTTCTATACTACGCAGCATTGTCATCTCTGTGAACAAGCTGAATCGCTGCTCATGAGTGTGGCGCAATCGCTCTCTACGCCGATAGAAGTCGAAGCAGTCGATATTGCCTATGAAGACGCGACTATTGTGGAGCGCTATGGCGAGCGCATTCCGGTACTGTGTCGCACCAGAGATGCGGCAGAACTCGGCTGGCCTTTCGACGCCAAAGAACTGGCGGACTTCCTCGCTGCGGTTTAGCCAGCTTCTGAGGCCTCGGCAGGATCTTCTGCTAGTGTTCCAAGATTAAACAGCTGTAAAGCATTGCGAGTCGAGTAGCGAGCTATCTCTTCAGGAGCGCACTGTTTACATTGTGCAAGCATGGCTACGACCTCGGGCAAGTAACAAGGTTCGTTGCGCCGAGACTTAGGCCGCGGGCGTAGCGTGCGTGGCAGTAAATAGGGCGCGTCGGTCTCAATCAGCAGGCGCTCTAGCGGCAAGTGCCGCACTGTCTCTTGCAGCTCTTTTCCCCTTCTATCGTCGCAAACCCAGCCCGTGATTCCTATGTAGAAACCGAGCTCAAGGTAGTCTTCCATGGCACTTCGAGTGTCGGTAAAACAGTGGACGACGCCGCCGACTAACTCGTCGCGACGCGCTTTAACGATGCTTAGAAAGTCGTCATGGGCCTCACGCTGGTGTAGGAAAACAGGCTTCCTGTAGCTGGCGGCGAGTGAAAGATGCGCGTTGAAAACGTCTCTCTGTGTCTCCCTTGGGGAGAAGTCGCGGTTGTAGTCCAAGCCACATTCGCCCACGGCGACCACTTCATCTTTTTTTACAAGCTCGGCAATTTTGCGTGCCGCCTCCGAGCTCCAGGCACTGGCTACATGAGGATGGAACCCTGCTGTGGCATGAAATAAATTTGGCCGCTGCGCAGCCCATTCAATAGCCTTTCTTGTCGAGGCTAAATCGGTGCCTGTAAGCATGATTTTTCGAATCTGGGCCTCAGCGCTGCGAGCTAAGACTTCCTCGAGATCGTGATCAAAGGACTCATGTGTGAGATTGGCGCCGATATCAATCATCGGCAGAAGCGGTTGTGGCTGCATAGGAGGATTTTCAGTGGACACGAGACTAGGGCTTGTACAAGGGTGAATAGGATTGATTGGAGTTAGTCGGAAGATCCAGCTGCCTTGTTGATTGGGTGCTCTGTGGTTTTGGGGCAGCGTCTTGCGGCCCCTCGGGGGGCTTGTCCTGGAAAAATAAAGACAGGCCGTGGCCTTTGGATATCTGCGCTACGGACCACCTAGCGTTTGCCCGCACTATAGCTGATAATCTGGCGCCATATAAGACTACAGCGAGAGACACAGCGTGAGCGATACACCTCAGAAGCCGCCCCTAAATTGGTCGGAACTCGGATTTCAATACATCAAGACTGATCTGCGTTACCGCGCCCTGTGGGAGCAGGGTACTTGGAGTCGAGGGGAGCTGATCGAAGATCAATTCGTATCCGTGCATGAAGGCGCACCCTCTATTCACTATGCGCAGCAATGTTTCGAGGGGATGAAGGCGCAAACGGCCCCCGATGGCCGGATACTGCTCTTTCGCCCGGAGCTCAATGCTCAGCGTATGCAGCGCACGGCGCAGCGATTGCTCATGCCCGAAGTCCCCGAAGAGATGTTTATAGAGGCCGTTCGGCAAACAGTGCGCGCCAACGCTTCCTGGGTGCCGCCCTACGGCTCTGGAGCCTCGCTTTACATACGCCCAATGCTGATAGGTGTCGGCGAGAACTTGGGCTTGAAGCCTGCTCGCGCTTATGAGTTTCGCGTGTTCGTCTCACCCGTGGGGCCCTACTACAAAAGCGCCGGTCTCGACACGATCAGCCTCGCTGTTTCCGAAATGGACCGCGCGGCTCCCCGGGGCACGGGTAGCTATAAAGCCGGCGCAAACTACGCGGGCGGCCTGCTAGCCACTCTCAAAGCGCAAGAGCTTGGCGCCAACGAGGCGCTCTATCTCGACTCGAAAGAGCAGCGATTTATCGATGAGGCAGGTTCTGCGAATATCGTAGTCGTGATGAAGGACGGGCAGCTCGTAACACCCAAGTCCGACGCCATCCTCCCGAGTATCTCTCGTCGCTCAATCATGACCCTAGCGCAAGAGAAGCTGGGTCTCGACACAGCGCAGCGGCAGATCGACTTGAGAGCTGAGTTCCCGCAGTTCGTCGAAGCAGCAGCCTGCGGCACCGCTGCGGTGCTCTCGCCTGTCGGGCGCATTTGGTTCGATGGCGCCTGGCACGAGGTAGGCGGCGGGAACTCTGTAGGCCCAGTTATGCAGCAGCTCTATGACCTGCTGGTCGGTTTACAAAAGGGTGAGCGCGCCGACGAGTTCGGCTGGACAGTCGCTGTTTAAGGCTAGAATCTGAGTTTGCTGCGCGGTGAATGCAGCCGCGAATACACCAGCAAAGGCAGAGCAGGGGGACACGCTCACGGCGCATTGAATCGCGTTTATTGCGATCGTCTCTCGGTTCGTCTTTTGGAGCGCTACTCGGATCGCCCCTCGGATCGCTACCCGGACCGCCTCTTGGATCGTTTTCAGCCACTTCAGCCTGCGACGTTGGCTGCGGTTTTGCCGCTCCCTTAGCGCCAATGTGGCCGCTCGCTGGCGTGTGCGCATGCCTCAAAGCTCGGGTCGATTGCAGTTAAGGCTTGACCGACCCACGACTCTTCCTTATATACTCGCGCTCTTCCGGCCTCCAGTATTGCGAGGCTAATTGCTCAAAGAGTCGCGTTTATGCCCAAATCCCTCGTTATTGTCGAGTCGCCAGCTAAGGCGAAAACGATCAATAAGTACCTAGGTTCTGACTTCATCGTGAAGTCTAGCGTCGGGCATATTCGTGATTTACCTACCTCTGGATCTGCTAAGCCGGTTGACGCGAAAGCGCGCGCCGCGGCGGCCGCCAAGACCCGAAAAATGGCGCCCGAAGCCAAAGTTGCCTACAAAAAGAAGAAGGCGAGAGAAGCCTTAGTAAAGCGCATGGGTATCAATCCAGACAAAGATTGGGCTGCGCACTACGAAGTTCTGCCTGGAAAAGAAAAGGTGGTTTCGGAGCTACAGAAGCTCGCGAAGAACGCTGACACTATTTATCTGGCAACGGATTTGGACAGAGAGGGTGAGGCAATCGCCTGGCACTTAAAGGAGGCAATTGGCGGGGACGACAGTCGTTACAAGCGCGTGGTCTTTAACGAAATTACCAAGCGTGCTATCCAAGATGCGTTCTCGGAGCCGGGCGAACTCGACATGCGCTATGTTGAGGCGCAGCAGGCGCGGCGCTTCCTCGATCGCGTTGTGGGCTTCATGGTGTCTCCTTTGCTATGGGCAAAGGTTGCTCGGGGCCTGTCAGCTGGCCGCGTACAGTCCGTAGCCGTGCGCCTCGTGGTCGAGCGCGAGCGTGAGATTCGTGCGTTCATTCCCGATGAGTACTGGGAGGTTTTTGCAAAGCTGGCGACGCAGGAGTCAGACGAGCTCCGTTGTCAGGTCGTTAAGCAGGCGGGTAAGGCCTTTAAGCCCACTAGCAAGCAAGAGACGGATTCTGCGCTGGCGGTTCTCGAAGCTAGCGACTACAAAGTTCTTAGTCGCGACGACCGCCCTACATCGTCTAAACCTAAGCCGCCGCTTATTACGTCGACTCTGCAGCAGGCGGCAAGCACGCGATTAGGATTTGGTGTTAAGAAGACGATGATGATGGCGCAACGCTTATATGAGGCGGGCTACATCACCTATATGCGAACAGACTCGACTCATCTCAGCGGCGATTCCATTGCCATGGCTCGTGACTACATTTCCAGTAAATACGGTGCTGAGTATTTGCCTGAGAAGCCACTGTTCTATAGCTCTAAAGAGGGGGCTCAGGAGGCTCACGAGGCGATCAGACCTACTGATGTCCGCATGACGGCGACGCTGCTCAATCAAATGGAGCCCGACGCGGTGAGGCTCTACACACTGATCTGGCAATTTTTTGTGGCCTGCCAGATGCCACCTGCTCGGTACCTAAGCTCTAGTATCAGCATTGCCGCCGCTGACTACGAGCTTCGGGTGAAGGGTCGCATTATGCAGTTCGATGGCTATTTGCGCGCTATGCCTTCGAAAGACGAAGACGTCGTTCTGCCCGAGTTAAAAGAAGGTGAGCTTCTGGCGCTGCAAGCCCTAGAGCCGCAGCAACACTTCACTAAGCCGCCCGCGCGCTACACCGAAGCGAGTCTGGTTAAGGAGTTGGAGAAGAAGGCGATTGGCCGGCCGTCGACCTACGCATCGATCATCTCGACCATTCAAGACCGAGGCTACGCGAAGGTCGAGAATAAGCGCTTCTATGCCTT
>JAYOBL010000097.1:6560-7613 GCA_038104835.1 Gammaproteobacteria bacterium
GGCGACATTGTTGCCGAGCGTCTGATAGAAAGTTTCGAAGACCTCATGGACTACGACTTCACAGCAAAAATGGAAGAGTCGTTGGACGAGGTTGCTGAGGGCGGCAAAAATTGGAAGGTTCTGCTTGATGAGTTTTACGAACGATTTACCGTTGAGTTAGCGCTCGCGGAGGCAGCCGACGGGGGTATGCGTACCAATGACCCAACCGAGACCGACATAGAGTGCCCGAATTGCGGGCGCAATATGCAGGTGAGGACAGCTTCGACGGGCGTCTTCCTGGGTTGCTCAGGCTATGCGCTTCCGCCGAAAGAACGTTGCAAGCAGACGATCAACCTAACGCCCGGAGAAGACGCTATTCGCACGGATTCTGCTGAGGAAGCTGAGGCGGTTGAGAATGCCCAGCTTCGGCAGAAGCGCCGCTGCGGTCTGTGCAACACCGCGATGGATAGCTACCTAATAGACGAGGGACGAAAACTCCACGTCTGCGGTAATAATCCAGATTGCAGCGGATTCGAAGTAGAATCCGGCGAGTTCAAAATTCGTGGCTACGATGGTCCCGTTATCGAGTGCGACAAATGCTCTGCTGACATGCAGCTCAAAACAGGGCGCTTTGGTAAATATTTTGGCTGCAGTAATGAAAGCTGCAAAAACACGCGCAAGCTACTGCGTAACGGTCAAGCCGCACCTCCGAAGATGGACCCCGTTCCAATGCCCGAGCTGCAGTGTGAGACTGTAGATGATCACTATATTCTGAGAGACGGCGCCGCTGGGCTCTTCCTCGCAGCGAGTCAGTTCCCTCGTAATCGCGAGACTCGGGCGCCACTTGTGAATGAGCTCTTACCGCATGCGAAGGAGATCGACCCTAAGTACGAGTATTTATTCTCTGCTCCTGCGCAGGATGATGCGGGGAACCCCACTGTAGTTCGTTACAGTCGCAAAACGGCCGAGATTTATGTTCAAAGTGAGATAGATAAGAAGGCGAGCGGCTGGAAAGCTTTCTATACCGGCGGTGAATGGAAGACAGAGGGTAGTGCTAAGCCCGGCGCCAAGAAG
>JAYOBL010000001.1:0-19904 GCA_038104835.1 Gammaproteobacteria bacterium
TCAAGGTTAACTCGCAAGTGTGGCTATATTTCCTGTCTTCATGCTCGTCTGCTAAGCCGAAAACTCCCCCTGCGCCGGCTGAATCCACGCGGCCGCAGAACAGGGTAATACGCTCGTTACTAATACCTGGGCTGTTGTAATACTCACTAATCTGCACCAAATTTTGTGGCGCCAAATCAGCTTCCTCTAGGCTTTCACGGGCTGCAACCTCTTGCGGCTGCTCACCGGGCTCGACCATCCCCGCAACCAGCTCTAGCAGCCACGGGTCTTGGCCCTCATCCAGCATGCCTATGCGAATTTGCCGCACCAGCACTACTTTTTCGAGCACAGGGTCGAAGAGCAGAACTCCGACGGCGCGGGGCCTAAGCAGTAGCTCCCGCGTCATCGTGTCGCTAAAGCCACCGCCGAAGAGCTCGTGCCGAAGCCTCAGGCGATCTACGCGCAGAAAGGTATCTAAAGCAGTCTCGCGCGCTTCGACCTCAACTTTAAGTTCCAGGCTCATTTGTTTAAACGCGTCTAGTCGCGCGCCGTCACTTCGAGCAGGTGATAACCGAACTGGGTCTGCACCGGGCCTTGTAGAGAACCAACGGGCGCGCTGAACACAACCTCGTCAAACTCTTTGACCATCATGCCTGGGCCGAATGAGCCAAGGTCGCCGCCCTGCGCTTTCGAGGGGCACGAAGAATGCGCCTTAGCGACCTCGGCAAAGTCTTCGCCGCCGTCGATGCGGGTCTTGAGATCTAGGCATTCCTGCTCTGTTTGCACGAGGATGTGACGGGCGCTTGCTGTAGTCATAATCAGTTCCTTATTCGCCGCAGTGCGGCATTTTGTGGGCTCTTTAAACGAGGAAGCCATTGTAGGGACGCACCTTGGCTATGTACAGGCGTCCCATTCGCGGTTGAGTGGGTTATACTTACGCACGCTTTTTTTCGATCATCGCAGGACTTCCTAATGGCCTTCCCCGACCCCGCTCCCCGCAGACACGTCCATACCCGCGCAATAGATTATCGCGGCTACGAGCGCGAAGACGGGCTGTGGGATATAGAAGCGCATATGACCGATACCAAGACCTACCAGTTCCGCAACGACTGGCGAGGCGAGGTGCCTGTGGGTGAGCCGCTCCATGAAATGCTGCTGAGAGTGACGATAGACAGCAGCTTTACCATTGTCGACATAGAGGCTGCCACGCAGCACAGCCCTTTCGAGATGTGCCCCAGCATTACGCCCAACTACAAGGCCTGTATTGGTATACAGATGGGCCGCGGCTGGCGTCAGGAAGTTCGCAAGAAAGTCGGAGGCACCCACGGCTGTACGCATCTCACCGAGCTGCTCTACCCCATGGCCACGGCGGCAATGCAGACAATTTGGCCGTTGATGAAGCATCGGCAGAACAAGGCCGACTCGCACATTGAAGCGAGCGACAAGCGCCCCGGTGTTATCGATACTTGCCACGCCTGGGCGGCAGATTCACCGGTAGTGAAAATGAACGCACCCAAATTTTACACCGGCGAAGACTAAACGGCTGCTAGCCTACTCGCTGCGCTAAAGCGCACAGTAAAGCGTGCACCGCACCCGGCGCGTCCCTCACCCACATCAACCGAGGCATCATGAGCTAGCGCGATTTCTCTGACTATCGCGAGTCCTAGGCCGCAGCCTTCACCTTCTCGGTCGCTCACCGAATGCGAGGGCGAACGGAAGAATCGCTCGAATATCTGCGGCCATTCCGCCTCGTCTATTCCTGGCCCGTCGTCCTCAACGGTGAACTCAAACCCGTCCTCATCGGCGCTGACCGTTACCCACACATTGCCTTCGCTCTGGGTATAAAGAATCGCATTCTCCACCAAGTTGCTCACCATCTCGGAGAGCAGGGTAAGCTCGCCGGCAACGTAGCAGCTGTTGGAAGCAGAGACATGAAGGCTAATCTGTTTCTGGTTTGCGAGCGCACGTAAAGCTGCACAGCTCTGACGACTTACCGCCGCGAGATCGACCGGCTCCCGCCTGAGTCCCCGGCCCATGGCCGCTTCGGCTCTAGCGAGTTTCATCAGCTGAGAATTCACGTGCGTCATGGCATCCGCGGCTTCGGAAATGCGTTTGAGAGTTGCGAGCAGCGCTGGATTTTTCTCTCCTAGTTCATCCTCCGCAAGCTGGGCTTGGAGTTTAATGCCGGCTAGTGGCGTGCGGATCTGATGAGCAATATTGCCGATAAACTGCTCCCTAGTGCTGATAGCCGTATCGATACGCGCAAGGAGACTGTTGGTGTTTTCAACTACGCCGCGTAGCTCGGTGGGCACCGAGCCAACATCAATAGGGGTAAGGTCCTGCGGACTTCGCTGGGCGAGCTCGCCGCTAAGATGCGTTAACGGGCGCAGGCCCCGACCAAAAGCGGTGCCAATCATCAGCAGCGCCAGTAGTACGACTAGCGAATTGCTTATCAGCACGTCTACTAGCAGTGTGTAATTGTTTTCGCTGCGGCTAGTGACTTCCTCAACCACGGTGACAGTCAAATTGCCGACCTGGGTATCACGCTGAATACTCACGGCGCGCACGGGGCTAGCCTGCACTGTCAACAGGCGAAAAACCGGTGCGCCGCTCGGAGAATCGGGCCGGTCCGCGGCAAGCACGCTACCGGAAAGCAAATTCCCAGCGGCATCGATTATTTCATACTGATCGTTTTTTATCCCTAGCGCCGGAAGCTCCGCATTCAGATCATGGCCTTCGGAATAGCCCACAAGGAGCTTCTCTGCGCGGTCGACGAGCCATTCGTCATAGATCTGATTAGCAGAGTGCAGACCTATGCGATACGAGACTACGGCTTCGACGAGCAGCAGAATGACAAATGGGCCACCAACGAGAAGTAGCAGCTGCGAGCGTAAGGAGAGTGGGTTCATTATTCGATGTACTCAATGGCGTAGCCGACACCGCGTACCGTGCGAATCAGCACGCCGCTGCAATCGAGATGGCGCCTGAGGCGATGCACATAAACCTCAACCGCGTTGGGCCCAATGTCCTCCGATTGCAGCGCAAGGCGCTGATTGAGCCGGGCCTTGCCTACCACCCGCGGCGCCTGACTCAGTAGCGCCTCTAGGATTTCAAACTCGCGCTGTGCGAGGTCCAGGCGCTGCCCGTTCAGGCTTACCGTCTTCTCGAATGGGTCCAGCTCTAAGGGGCCTAGACTCAGCTTCTCGCGCATCTCGGCGTAGCCGCGTCGCAGCAGGGCGCGCACGCGGGCTTGGAGTTCGCGCAGATCAAACGGCTTCTCCATGTAGTCATCGGCGCCGGCATCTAATGACTCGATCTGCTGATCCATGCTGTCGCGAGCGGTAAGCACGAGCACGGGGACCGGCTGCTTGCGCTGACGCAGCGCGCGCAGCACATCTAAGCCGTCCATGTCGGGCAGTCCGAGATCTAGCACAACGAGGTCGATCTCACCTGCCCTCAACTGCTGGTCTGCCGTGCGGCCATCCGGCGCATGGACAACGCTGTAGGACGCGCGACTTAGGGCGGTTGATAGGCCCTCAGCCAAGAGGCTGTCGTCTTCGACAATAAGCACGTTCATGTGTTTTCCCTTCGAGCCATAAAACCTTAGTACGTAATTTCGGCAAATTCCCTAGCCCACGCTGGGCGCAGTGATAAGAAAAACGATAGTTGGTGTAAAGATAGATTCAGTAAAGCCCTTGTGGCGACAAATAAATAATCCACAGGTGATAAGGATTAGTAATACCTGCCCAAATGAAAGGTTTCTGAAAGCTTAGCTGCGTACTTTTGCCACTCGATAAAAATCGTTATGAGCTGCGGCGAATCCTCCGCGCATAGCGAGCCTCCAATCGCAATTCGCAGCGACCGGAGGCAGCGCGAAATACTGCTCAAGGAAACAGGATAAATGTTTAGCGTAGAAAACTTAAAAAGAGACCTTCCGGCTAGCCTCGTCGTGTTCTTCGTTGCCCTGCCCCTCTGCCTCGGCATCGCACTCGCTTCCGGCGCGCCGCTTTTCTCAGGTCTCATCGCCGGAATCGTCGGCGGCATCGTCGTAGGTTCACTAAGCAAGGCGCAGATCGGCGTCTCGGGACCCGCCGCCGGCCTAACGGTGATCGTACTCACGGCGATCGAGTCGCTGGGCTCCTATGAGTATTTTCTGCTGGCGGTGTTCCTTGCCGGGCTGATTCAAATCGGACTTGGCGCGCTCAGGGCCGGGGTCTTAGGCTACTTCTTCCCCTCGTCTGTGATCAACGGCATGCTCACTGGCATCGGCCTGATTATCATTCTGAAGCAGATCCCCTATGCCTTCGGTTTTCTCGCGCCCAACGACAGCAATATGCTGCCTTTCTCGAACGATGGCAGCGGCACGATTGCCGCGCTCTTCGACACGCTGAATTTCATTCACCCCGGCGTCATGCTGATCTCTCTGGTTTCGATCGTGCTTCTCATCGTGTGGGAGCGCCCTTTCGTGAAGCAGAATAGGGTGCTGGGTGCGCTGCCCGGCCCCGTGGTCGCGGTGCTCACTGCGGTGGCATTGCAGCTTGGGTTCAGCGGTCTCGCCGTGCTATCGCTAACCCCCGACTACCTTGTAAGCGTGCCGGTTGCCGGCAGTCCTGCCGAATTTATTGGCCTCTTCACGCTGCCGGACTTCAGCCAGATCGCTAATCCTGCCGTGTGGACTGTGGCCTTCACGCTAGCGGTGGTCGCCAGCATAGAGACGCTTCTGTGTGTAGAGGCTATCGACAAGATCGACCCCCTGAAGCGCACCACGCCAACTAATCGCGAGCTGGTCGCTCAGGGCGTGGGCAACTCCGTGTCTGGCCTCATCGGTGGCCTGCCACTCACTCAGGTTATTGTCCGCAGCTCGGCGAATCTGCAGGCGCGCGCGGCCACTAAGCTGTCATCCATTCTGCACGGCGTGCTGCTGCTCGTGTGCATCGCGTCTGTGCCCACACTGCTCAACATGATTCCCCTAGGCGTGCTTGCCGCCGTGCTCATTGTGACCGGATACAAACTGGCCAAACCGCAGCAGTTTCGCGCCATGTGGAACCACGGTCTCGAGCAGTTCCTGCCGTTTATTGTCACGGTAAGCGGTGTGGTCTTTACCGATCTGCTCACTGGCGTTGCCTTAGGTATGGCTACGGCGATCGTCATGCTGCTGCAGCGCAACTATCTCAATTCTCACTTCCTGCATATTAAGGAAACCGAGTCGGCGGAGGGGCGCAGCGTGATTACTATGCGCCTTGCCGAGGAGGTGACTTTCCTAAATAAGGGTGCGATTAAAAAGGAGTTCGATCGCGTGCCCAACGGCAGCGTCGTCGTTATAGACAAGACTCCCTGCGTGTTTATCAATCACGACGTCCAAGAGTTCCTGCAGGAGTTTGCCGACACAGCCGCTGACCGCGAAATCACGGTCGAGTTTATTGAGAGCGATGTCCCCATCGCCAAACGCAAGCTGTCGGCGGCGTAGAGGACGCGACTCATGGATTCGAATACATCGCGCATAGTTCTGGCACTCAAGCCGCAGGAATCGATCGACGCCATCGCGCAGCTGTTAGCGCAGCGCTTTGCCGGCACATCGATTGAGCTGTACTTGATCACTGTACTGCCGAATTCACTAATTGGCTCTGCTAGTGACACGCAGTCACGTACCACCCAATCGTTATTGGCAGCGCTCAAGAAAAACGCCGAGCGGCTGCGCGCGCTGGACTGTGTTGTTCGTGTGCAGACACAGCTAGCTGAAGGCGCGGTCGCTGAACAAATCAACAGCTATGCGCTGCGCGTTAAAGCCGACGCCGTGCTGATGCATCGCGCCCAGCAAAGGGGACTCCTGTCTAGCCTTGGGCTCACTAGCGTCACACGCCGAGTGTGTCAGCAGGCGAGTTATCCCGTAGAAGTGCTGAAGCAGGAATCCAAAGCTGAGAACACTGCTTACCGAGTGTTAGTACCGGTTACCGAAGAAAATCTAGACTATTACCCCGTTGAGAAGCTCGTCGAGCACCCGTTTCCCCACGGCGCCTGCCTGCGATTTCTCGCTCTCCTGCCACCGCAGCTGGGTGACGACTATGCCGAAACTTCGGCAATCGCAGCGGTGCGCGCCGTCGATACCGACTCAGCGCGTAACGTGCGCATGGGGAGTCGACTCAGCAAGCTGTGCGCCGCGCTTCAAGAAAATCTAGATCCGTCTATCAAAGTCGATTACCAGCTGACTCGTAGCGGCTCATCGAGCGCCGCGATTCAAGAGTGCAATCGACTCAATGCGGATCTTTTGGTGATGCCAAACCAAACCACCGAATCGTTTATGCAGGGCTCTCAGCCCGCGCTCTCGCCTGCGGCGATGCTCATGGCAGCACGCTGCTCGGTGTTAATGCTCGGGCATAGCCTGCCGCGGAATTTCGGCAAGGCCAATCGCGTACTGGCGATGCCTAACTCACACTCTCATTCATCTTAGTAAAACCAGCAAACCATCGGAGTTCATTATGAGTTCACAACCACAAGCCCGAACGGGTCAAGAAGCGGATCCTCTTGCCTTCACCGGTAAGCTTTTCGGAGGACTTCGTGACGACCTCGCGCGTAAAGCGCCACACTATTTTAGCGACTATAAAGACGGCTTTAGCAGTAAAGTCCTCGGCTCGGTCAGCTTCCTGTTCTTCGCCTGTCTAGCTAACGCTATTGCCTTTGGCGCACTCACCAGTGTGCTAACCGGCGGCGAGATTGGCACGGTCGAGATGATTGTTGCGACTGCCATCGGCGGCATTGTGTTTGCTATCTTCTCTGGCCAGCCTCTCACCATATTGGGCGGCACCGGACCCATAGTGATCTTCACGGCTCTACTTTATGAGCTGTGTCAGGCGCAGGGTCTGCCCTTCTTACCCGTCTATGCCTGGGTAGGCATCTGGTCGGGGGTTCTGCTAATCATCTTGGTGGCGACCGATGCTAGCGCCCTGATGCGACTGTTTACCAAATTCACCGACGAAATTTTCGCGGCGCTTGTCGCGGTGATCTTCCTTGTGGAGGCACTAACTTCTGTCATTACTCCGCTCATCTCAGTCGAGGCGAGCACCGCTACGGCGCTGATGACGATTATTCTTTCCTTCGGCACCTTCTTCCTGGCGAAGACATTTAAGGGCTTCATCAATACTCGCTTCTTCAACGGCCAAGTGCGCAACTTCATCTCTGACTTTGGCCCGGCACTTGCCATTGCGATAATGACTTTGTTTGCGCTGTCTATGCCGTCGGTAGAGCTTTCGGTGCCGGCGATTCCTGAGACCTTTGGAACCACCACCGGCCGCGCTTGGATGATCGATCTGTTCTCAATACCCACGTGGATGATTCTGTTCTGCATAGGCCCTGCGATTCTCGTTACGGTTCTATTGTTCCTTGACCAGAACATCACCACACGTCTGGTTAACAACCCCGCTTACTCACTGCGCAAAGGCGGCGGCTACCACCTTGATCTGACCGTTGTGGGAGTGTTAGTTCTGGTCGCGTCGATCTTTGGCCTGCCGTGGATCGTCGCCGCAACCGTTCACTCGCTGAACCACGTGAAGAGCCTCTCATCGCCGGCGGAAAAGACAAGCGACTCAGCCGAGGCTCCTGCGGAAGTCGTCACCGAGAATCGTATTTCTGGCCTGCTTATTCACCTATTAATCGGTTGCTCGATCTTCTTGCTGCCGCTGGTCAGCGCGATACCCATGGAAGTGCTCTTCGGCCTGTTCCTATTTATGGGTGTGTCGACACTCAATGGCACAGACCTGTTTGCGCGCACCAAGCTGTGGCTCATGGATAAGCATTTGATTCCGGAAGAGGGCTATATGAAGCGCGTGCCCATGAAGGTTGTGAGGACCTTCACGGTTATTCAAATCGCTGCGCTAGGTATGCTTTGGGTGCTTAAGAGCAGCGCCTTGGGAATCCTGTTCCCTCTGCTCATCGCGATGCTCGTTCCGCTGCGGCAAATCCTGTCGCGCTACATAGACGAAGAGCATCTCACAGCGCTAGACGAACACTAGCGATAGAACCGCGGAAAGACGACGCCGAGGGTTACGCCCTCGGTGTCGATTCGATTCTCCGCTCTGATAGACCCGCCATGATACCCGGCGATGAGCCGCGCAATATGTAGCCCCATCCCTAGGTGCGGTTCCTTCTGCTTTTCCTGCGGACGCACTGAGATCATCGACTCGAACACGCGATCTTTCATCTCCTCCGGCAAGTACGGCCCCGCATTCGATACCCGCACGAGAATGTGATCCCGCAGCGTCCGACATTGGAAAACGATGGGCTGCTGGGGATAGGAGAATTCCACCGCATTCGCCGCGAGCTTATCCAACAGCTGGGCAACATATTCCGGCACGCCGTTTATCCACAGCGGCCCTTCTTCGGTCACTAGCTCGAACGCCGCGTCCGGGTAGGCGAGCTTATAGCCCTCAACACAGCCGTACACGACCGCGTTAACGTCGATCTTTTCTTTTTCCGAGGTCTGCAGCATCTGCTCCAGCCGCGTCGCTTCGCTCATGCTAGTAAGGATTAAATTGAGACGGCTGATCCCTTCCTCTGCGCGCGCAACATACACCGCGGTGTCTTCGTCTTTGCTCGTCATCGCCAGATTCTCGATAGAACTTCGCACCACGGTTACCGGTGTGCGCAGCTCATGGGAAAGCCGCGACGACATATTTTCCAAGTAGCTTGTGTACTGCGAGAGGCGTTCTACGATGCTAGCAAAGCTGCGCGAGAGATCGCCGATCTCATCGGAATTGCGCGAGGGCACAATCGTGTTTTGTACGCGGCCCGACTCGTCAATAATGCTCTCTGCCTGATTGCGCAGGCCGCGTATGCGGGTAGAGATTCGAGAAGCAAACAAAAACAGTCCCAGCACGACCACCAGCATGACCGCGAGAATCGTATTGAAAAGAGTCTCGAGCGCCTGATTACGGAAGGTGCGAAGCCCATTCATGTTTTGATCAACCACGACCGCCCCGAGCACTTCGCCATCGGCGAGAATAGGATGCGCGGCTTCAAGCAGTCTCGTTTGCGTGTCGGACAGCGTACGGAACTGGGTCAGCGCCTGGCCTTGAAGCGCGGAGTCAATGTGCGCGCCTTCGCGAGTAACACCGGAGTAAAGCTCGTCGAAGAAATCATTACTGGGCTTGCTGAGTATTTGGTAGTACACGGGATTTAGTATTTTTTCTTGAATGAAGGCAAAGGCGCGATTTGATGGCGCGGTACGAACCGGCGGCACCAGAGTTAGGCCGGTTGCGGTTTGGATGTCACCCGCAGTGAGCAGAACTCGGCCGCTACGATCAACGACCTGTATGCGGGAATTGGAATTACCCATGCCGGCAACGATGCGATCGATCTCCGGTGTCGGCAGTCGCAAAGATCCAAGATCGCGGATGCTCGCGGTGTCGTAAGTCGCGATCGCGGTCGACATCGCCCGCGTCTCGGGGTCGTCGACGTCGAACAAGGCAAAGCCTAGTCTCGAGCCAAGCATATCGAAGGGGATTTGCAGTTCGATCTCGTAGCCTTCGTCGGTTTCATACCATTGGCCGCTTATGCGCTCTTCATGCACCGGGTTACCGAAATCTTCATCGACGCTAAAGGGATAAAGAAACTCAGGTTCGTGGGGCGCAACGACATAGTGTTTTACCTCGGTGCCTTCACGATTGAGCATAGAGATGCGCAAAAAGTCCGAGCGATTGACCCGCAGGCTATCGCGGCTTCGATAAACGATCGCGTCGTCGCGCACTTTAAAATAGGCGTAGAGCGAGCCGTTGTGCGAGCCAACCATGGTGCGATAGCTAAGGGTCTCTTCGCGGTCGTAGTAGCGCGAAGGCGTAAGCGGCGTTCTTAAATAGGCGCTGTCGTCGTAGGCTACTTCGTAGCGCTGATACTCACCCCAGTCTACCAATGAGCCATCGTTGAGAGAGAGTGCCGAGAAGATGGGATAGACATACAGATCTTCGGTGCGGCGCGCAGGCTCGTAGCTGCCCTCGTCGAATAGCTCCGGACGCTCGTTCAGCGCAGTGGCGAGCGCCTGAGCCGTACCCAAAACGGTCTGCTCTTGGCCGCGGCGCAGATACTCTTCCATCTCCAAAATGTACTGATAGCCCAGCCACGGAATGACCAAGAGAAAGGCCGACATAAAAACGAGTTTGGAGCGGATGCCGAAGGGATTGCGGCTGACCTGCACGTTCAAGCTACGCCGCCTCTTCGGCGATATTCCAACGGTAGCCCATGCCGTAGACCGTTTCGATGCAGTCGAAGTCTTCGCTTAGCGCGATGAACTTCTTGCGAATGCGTTTCACATGGGAAGTGATGGTACTGCCGTCGACAAAAATTTTGGACTCCTGCATCAAAACCTGGCGGCTCTTCACGTGCCCCGGGTATTTCGCTAGCGCGTGGACCATCCAAAATTCGGTTACCGTGAGCGCGACGGGCTGATCGTCCCATTTCACTGTGAGCCTGCCGACGTCCAGCGTCATGCGTCCACGGTGCAGCAGGCTCTCGGGCGAGGGAGGCTGATCGATAACGTCTTGCCGACGGAACAGCGCTGCGATGCGCGCGGTGAGATGGGGCAGGCTGATGTCTTTGGTTAGGTAGTCATCCGCGCCCATGCGCAGACCGCTGACGGTGTCGAAGTCGTTATCGCGAGCGGTCAGGAAGATAATCGGCAGCGTCTCCGACATTGAACGCAGCGCTTGGCACAGGGTAAAGCCGCCATCGATTTCGTTGTCTAGGCCAATATCGATAATGGCCAGATTAGGCAGACGCGTATCGAAGGCGTCCATGGCTTCCTTGCGATTAGCGTAGGTTTGCACCTCATAGCCCTGCTTACGCAGCACGTCTGCGTAATTCTCGCGGATGGCCGCTTCGTCTTCTACTATGGCGATTCGCCTGCTCATTCTCGTTTTCCTTTCCCTTTCCCTTTACTTAGGGGCTCTTTTCGCTGCGCTGGGTTTACCCAGGGTTCGACGCGAACTATACGCCATTCGCCCCGTGCCGCTAGCCCCAAGGGACTATCGGCATCGATTGCCAGTTTTTTGCCACGATTTATCAGTGCCTAGCCCCGTGCCACGCAGCCTAAAGTGACTATTGCTAGGTTAAATGGCTTCATCGAAATTTCCCAGTGGGAGGCGAAAAACAGCGATGCATTCCAAAGACCTACAGCTCGTCATCGGCAATAAGAACTACTCTTCATGGTCTCTCACCCCATGGCTGCTGCTCAAGATGTATGACGTGGATTTCGAAGAGATTCAAGTCGCTCTCTATCAGGCGAATACCGCAGAGAAACTCGGCCCGCTCTCTCCTTCCCTCAAGGTCCCAGCCCTGCGCCACAACGACGACGTGTCGGTGTGGGATTCTTTGGCGATCTGTGAATATCTGTCAGAAGAAATCCTGCGCGGCGCGGGCTGGCCCGCAGGCGCGAAACGCAGAGCAACCGCGCGTTCGGTGTGTGCGGAGATGCATTCGGAGTTTCCCGCCCTGCGCCGCGACTGGCCTATGAACTGTGCGGCGAGCGTGCAAATGAAGCCCACCCAAGAACTACACGACGAGATAGCCCGCGTAGACGCGATTTGGAGCTGCTGTCGACGTCGCTATGGCGAAAACGGCGACTATCTATTTGGTCGCTTCTCAATAGCCGACTGCTTCATGGCGCCTATGGCCATCGTGTTCCAGGCCTACGGCGCTGAGCTTAGTGCCGACGCCAGAGCGTATTGCGACACCCTGCTAGATAACCCCTTCGTACAGAGCTGGATACGCCAAGGCCGAGCGGAGGAAAGGGACGACCTTAGCCGCAACACCCTGCAAAACGTGGGTTAGCTCGTCCGCTCGGACAGCACGTCCCGCAGCTTAGCCGCCATATCGAGCACCGCCTGCTCGGTCGTCGCCCAGTCGATGCAGGCGTCGGTTACCGAAACGCCGTACTTCAGCTCGCTCAAATCCTTTGGAATCTTCTGATTGCCGTGATTGATATTGCTCTCAACCATGAGCGCGATAATCGACTGGTTACCCTCTATAATTTGATGGGTAACATCTTTCATCACTAACGGCTGCACATTCGGGTCTTTGTTCGAATTGGCGTGGCTGCAGTCGATCATGATGTTATTGGTTACGCCGCCCTCGAGCAGCGCGTGCTCACACTGGGCGACATGCACCGAATCATAGTTGGGCCCCTGACTCCCGCCGCGCAGCACGACATGGGCGTAGGGGTTGCCCTTGGTCTCGACGACCGACACCTTGCCCTTGCCGTTAATGCCCAGGAATCGATGCGGATTAGACACCGACTGCATGGCGTTAACCGCCACGGTTAGACCGCCGTCGGTTCCGTTCTTAAAACCCACCGCGCTAGAAAGCCCAGAGGACATTTCGCGGTGGGTTTGTGACTCGGTCGTGCGCGCGCCGATAGCAGACCAGGCAATAATGTCCTGCATGTACTGCGGTGATATGGGGTCTAGCGCCTCGGTGGAAGTCGGCAGGCCAATGTCGTTGATATCCAACAATAGCTGACGGCCCTTGCGTAGGCCGTCTTCAATCTTAAAGGAATCGTCGAGGTAGGGGTCGTTGATCAGCCCCTTCCAGCCAATGGAGGTCCGCGGCTTTTCAAAATAGACACGCATCACGATGTAGAGCGTGTCGGCCACTTTGTCCGCGAGGCCCTTTAGCCGGCGAGCATAGTCTAAGGCCGCCTCGGTGTCGTGAATCGAGCAGGGCCCAACCACGACGAAAAGCCGCGGGTCTTTGCGGTCAAGGATATCGAATATCGTCTGCCGAGCCGCCAGCACCGACTCTAGCGCTTCGCCTTCTAAGGGAAGCTCCTCTTTCAGCTGCTTGGGCGTGATGAGGGGCGTATTGGATTCTATGTTTTGGTTTTCGCTTTTCATGACCTGTCGCTTTAGGCTGAGCACTCGCTGTAACGCCGAAGCGCCTGTTTTATCGGGATAATTTACGATTTAGAAAATCGGCCAGCAATAATAGCAAAGTCGCGCTTCACCGCAACGACATTATCAGCCATTGGCTGCCTCTTTTGGTCATGTATTCCGATTCTTCCCATGACCTGCTTTCTCGCCCTTTTCTTCCAGCCGTTACTTTCAGCTTTGCCGCTAACTACCGAAAAACTAAGCAGGCCTTCCGCCGCTGAGACACTAGAGGATTACCCTTGCACATTACCCAAGCCTTTGATGCCGGTAACATTGAGATCGTTAGCGCCAGCAATGCCAACGACATTCAGCTGCGAATCCGTCAGGACGCCCAGTCGGACTTCTACCAGTGGTTCTACTTTCGCCTTACCGGCGCAGGCGGCACCCCCTGCACGTTAAAACTGCTCAATGCGGCCGGGGCAGCCTACCCCGCGGGATTCGAGGACTACCGGGTAGTCTACTCCTACGACCGCAAACACTGGCGGCGCCATTCCACAGAGCTCATTGATGGCGAGCTACACATACCTATTACCCCCGAGCAGGACTCGATCTATTTCGCCTATTTCACGCCCTATTCGATGGAGCGCCACGCGGACCTTATCGCCACCTCGCTTCGCTCACCGCTCTGCCGTTTGGAGGTGCTTGGACAAAGCCTCGATGGTCAGGACATTGATCTGCTGAAGATCACCGGACCCGGGGATAGTAGCCAGCGCAAGAACTGCTGGCTCATCGCGCGCCAGCATCCAGGTGAGAGTATGGCGCAGTGGTGGATGGAGGGCGCGCTGGAGTCGCTGCTTGATCCCACTAGCGAATTCAGCGCCGAGCTTCTGCAGCGGTGTAATTTCTACGTCATTGCGAATATGAACCCCGACGGCAGTCGTCGTGGTCATCTGCGCACCAACGCGGCGGGGCGCAATCTAAACCGCGAATGGGAGACTCCAACAATGGAGAACTCACCTGAGGTGTACCTTACCCGGGAAGCGATCACTCACTTCGGTGTGGACTTCTTTCTCGATGTGCACGGCGATGAGTCGTTGCCCTACTGCTTTATCGCGGGTGTCGAAGGCCTCGCTGACTGGAATGCGGACAAACAGGCGCAGCTCGACTTCTACAAAAATCGGCTAGCGCAGCGCAATGCCGACTTTCAAACCGAAGTTGGCTATCCACCAAAGGCGCCCGGCGAGGCGAACCTTAGCATGAGCACGGGCTTCGTTGGCAGCCATTTCGGCTGCTTGGCGATGACGCTGGAGATGCCTTTTAAAGACACGACCGCGACTCCCGATCCAGAGTTTGGCTGGAGTGGCGAGAGGAGTAAGAAACTCGCTCATTCTTGCCTAGTGGTGATTGCAGAGTATTTTGAATCAGGGCTCTAGCGGCTATTTAACGTTTTCGGTTTTCTAGCGGCCTAGCGGCTTGCTAGCTGATTGAGATGAAGACGCCAACAGCAGGCCAACGAGAATGGGTCGGCCAGAGAGCACTGGGCTGCTGCTTGGCCCTTCACATAGCCCAACACAGCACAACAGCAGATCCACGGCCTGCGACAAAAGCGGCCTGTAACAAAAGCTAAGGCTAGTCGTTCTTGTTTAATATCGTTCAATTCAGCGCCGCTCCCGGGCGGCGCTGTGATAAAGGCTCACGTTTAGGTGATGGTCCTAATTTGTCACCTATGGTTACACTGTGTAGAATGCCGCAGGCGTGAGGAGCCCTCCTCTCCCCCCGGCAAGACCCCTCTCAATTTTTAAGGCAAGCTCTTATGAGAAGATTAGCGAAATTCGTGGGCGTCGTTGCATTGACGAGCCTCAGCGCGTCGATCAGCCATGCGGCAGATGATCTCTACGGCATTTTGGAGATCGCGTTAAACAACGATCCCACCCTGCGCCAGGCTGAAGCCAACTACCGCGCTAACCGCGAGAATATGATTCAAAGCCGCGCGAATCTGCTTCCAAACTTAAACGCCACCGGCAATACCGCACGCCTAACCAGTGGACCCACAGACGAAGTCAGCGCGGTCAATCCGTTCACCGGCCAGTTTCAGGTTCAACCTGCCCACAGCTTCCGCCCGGGCATTAATAACCACGGCTGGGGACTCAATCTCAATCAGAGTCTTGTGAATCTCGCTCAGTGGTATGGATTCCAAAGCGCTCGCGCCGCCGACAAAGCGGCGGCGGTTAATCTCGCAGCGCAGGAGCAAGACCTCATTATGCGCGTGGCAGCCGCCTATTTCGATGTGCTGCGCGCGATCGATCTGCTAGAAACTAACGTCCAAGAAGAGGAGGCCGCACTGCGCTCCTTCGAACAGACCCAGCAGCGCGAGGAAGTGGGCTTAGTGCCCATTACCGACGTGTATGACGCGCAGGCGGCTTACGACCTCGCTCGCAACACAACCCTGCTGCAGCAAGATTTTTTGCGCTCGCGCTACGAAGCGCTCGAAGCCATTACTGGCCAGCCCCATCCGCAAATAGAAAGCCTCGACGAAGAATTCCCAATCGTCGATGCGGAGGGCACGCTGCGCGAGTGGGAGAATCAGGCAGACAATAACAGCCTAGCCATTGCCGCCGCCCAGTTCACACTGGAGTCTCAGCAAAATAATTTGCGTGCGCGCAAATCAGATCATCTGCCAACGATCAATCTCACGGGCAACTTCGCACACAATGTTACCGAGCCTATTATCCAGCAGGGTATTACCATTGGCGGTGGCGCTTTCGACCGAACATCTCTGGCGCTGAACCTTACGATTCCTCTGTATTCCGGAGGCGCGGTGAGTTCACGTCGCCGTGCAGCAGAGTATCAGGTGCTTGCAGCGAAAGAGTCTCTAGAGCTCACCAAACGTCAGCTCACTCAGAACATTCGCAATGCCTACCGCCGCGTAAACACCGACGTGCTGGTTATCGCGCAGCGTCAGCAGTCTATTCTGTCAGCGCAGACTGCGTTAGAAGCAACAGAGCTAGGCGCTGAGGTGGGGACGCGCAATATCGTTGAGGTCCTGCGCGCTCGCGAGAATCTCTACCGCGCACTGCGCCAGTATGCCGACGCGCGCTACACCTATATAGTGGACAGCCTGATGCTGAAGCAGACAGCGGGTATTCTTACTCCGCAGGACGTGATTGAGCTCAACCAATGGCTCGCCGCCGAGTAAGCCTAGGACAAAAATAGCAGAGACAAAAAAGGCCGCTTCAGCGGCCTTTTTCTTTTTAGTTCTATAAGTTTTCGCTTGGAGCTAGCTCTTGGTACTCACTGAGGCTGAGTCCTCGCACTAGCTAAATCTAAGACGCCTGAGATTTAACCAAAAACTTGCCGAGCGTCTCGTAATATTTTTGAGCGAGTGGCGTAGGCACGACGTACTTGATGCGCGCGTCGTAATCGTCCTGTTCTACCGACACCATACCCTTTTCAGCGAGCTGCTTGAGCCGTGTATGCTTGGTGCGCTGGGAGATTTCCGGCATCGCTTCTAGCGCTTCCATGGTTGCCAGCTTGCGGCCTTCGTACCAGGAAATTGAACAGGCGTTGAGAAGACCTGTTTCAACAGCGTCCAGCGTGGGAAATTTCGGCATATCCTCAAGCGCACGAGCAAGATTGAGGAAGCGTAGGTAGGGCAAATCTTTTTTCATAGAAATTCGATGCCTTTCAGGCAATGGATAATTTAGTTTTCGATCTTACCACAGTCGATGAATCTTCCAATATTCGAGATCTCGTGGGATTGGCTCATTCGAGCGATAGGATCGCCTTGTTAATCTATTTGTCTTCCACCGCGCGCCTCACAAGCCTCAGCAGAGCAGCTAAGGCATACAGCATCAGTAGCGAGCCTAGGGTGTCGCCTATGAACATTGCTAGAAGCTGTGAAGGTGGTGTAGCGGCGGCCCCCGTGAAGGCATAAATTATCTGATGGCTAAGCGCGTTGCACGCGGCGGTAAGCGTGCAGAGGAGAATAATCGTGGATAGCTTGATCTGTGTGAGTTCACCCGTGAGCTGCGGCGCAAGCGCAGGCAGCTGCCGCAGCGCGATAATGGCTATCAACCCAGCAGCTGCGCTTGCTAGGCTTGTGGGCAGCATAGTCAGGGGCAAGTCTTGAGATAGGTTAAAGCTAATCAAAGAGCCGACAAATAGTCCCACGACTCCCGCAGGACCGAACAGCAATACGGCGAGGGGTCGCAGCATGGCGGGAAGAAAAATTAGATTCGCCGTGTGGTTGAACAGTGAGAAATTGAAGAAGTAGTCATTGATTGCATAGAGGAGCGTCCACAGTATCGCCACGCCGCTGACGTAGGCAAATTGTTGGGCGATCCATTTCGATATAGACGAGAATTTAGCGACCATGTCGCAAAGTAGCGAAAGCCCCGAACTATGTCTATTTTTATTTAGTGGCAGGCTGTAACAGCTAGGCTAAAATGTTTGCTCGCCCCCCCAAGGAGCCTCAGGTGACAACCCCGACGCAGCCCCAGTCCAAGCTTCCCCACGTAGGCACCACTATCTTCAGCGTAATGTCGAAGATGGCAGCGGAGTACGGAGCGATAAATCTATCGCAGGGATTCCCTGATTTCGACTGCCCCTCAAGACTTCGCGAGCTCGTTGTTAACGCTCTTAATTCAGGCAAGAACCAATATCCCCCGATGCATGGCATCCCAGAGCTGCGGGAGGCCATTGCAGAGAAAGTTGCGCGGTTGTATGGCTATCAGGCAGACCCCGAAACAGAGGTCACGGTAAGCTCCGGTGCAACCGAGGCGATTTTCGATGCGATTCAAGCTGTAGCGGGCAGCGGCGACGAGGTCATCGTGCTCGACCCAGCCTACGACTGCTATGACCCCGCCATTCGCTTGGCAGGCGCGACGCCAGTCCATATCCCCCTGGCGCTGCCTGATTACCGGATTGATTTCGATCGACTGGCCTCTGCACTCAACCCCAGGACACGCCTGCTGATTATCAACACGCCCCATAATCCCTGCGGCACGGTAATGAGTCGCCAAGATCTAGACACCCTTGCTGAGCTGCTGCGTGACCGCGACCTACTGCTGCTCAGTGACGAGGTCTACGAGCACATGGTATTCGACGGCGCGCAACACATCAGCGTGCTTAGCCACGAGGAGCTGCGCGAAAAGAGCTTTGCCGTGTTCTCTTTTGGCAAGACCTATCACGCGACCGGCTGGAAGCTCGCCTACTGCATTGCGCCGCCAATTTTAACGGCGGAGTTTCGCAAAGTGCATCAGTTCGTGACCTTCACTAGCGTGAGTTTTGTGCAGTATGCGATAGCCGATTTTCTGCGCGAGTGTCCGCAGCATGCTGATGAGCTGCCGGATTTTTATCAAGCCAAGCGCGACACTTTTAACGAGCTGTTAGCTCCCTCTAGGTTTACCTTAAAGCCATCGGCGGGAACTTACTTTCAGCTAGCCGACTACAGCGAGCTGAGCGACCTACCCGACACCGATTTCGCCAACGAGCTGACTCAGCGCCACGGGGTTGCAGCAATTCCCCTAACGCCGTTCTACCAAACCCCGCCGCAAACGCGCATCGTGCGCTTCTGTTTCTGCAAAGACGACGCGACGCTCAAAGCTGCCGCGGAGATACTTTGCGCGCTATGAATGAACTCGCCCGCGACATTAAAAACTGGGGGCGTGAGCTCGGCTTTCAGGAAGTGGCGATCACCGATGTCGATCTTGCCCCCTACGCTGAGCATCTAGACGAGTGGATCGCGCGCAATTTTCATGGCGAAATGGACTACATGGCGCGCAATCAGGATCTTCGGCTTCAGCCAGAGCTGTTACACCCCGGAACCCTGCGCGTGATCTGTGTGCGCATGGACTACGCGCAGCAGCGCGACAACTCATTAGACTTTATCGATAAGAAAGACATCGCCTATGTCGCGCGCTACGCTCGCGGCCGCGACTACCACAAGCTCGTACGTAAGCGACTGCAAAAGCTCGCAGACAAAATTCAACAGACGGCAGGCCCTATGGGATACCGCGCGTTCGTCGACAGCGCACCGGTTCTCGAGCGCGCACTGGCGGAAAAATCTGGGCTAGGCTGGATCGGCAAGAACACCATGCTGATTAACAAAGACGCGGGGTCTTGGTTTTTCCTGGGCGAGCTTTTTACCGATCTGCCCTTGCCAGTTGATACCCCCGACCTGCCCCACTGCGGCAGCTGTCATGCCTGCATTGATGCCTGCCCGACTAATGCCTTCGTGCAGCCCAACCAGATGGACGCGCGGCGCTGTATTTCCTACTTAACTATTGAGCTGCGGGATTCGATTCCGGTGGAGTTTCGCGCAGCCATGGGCAATCGCGTGTTCGGCTGCGACGACTGTCAGCTCGTATGCCCGTGGAATAAGTTTACCGAGCCAACACAGGAAGCCGATTTCTCGCCGCGACATCGCCTAGACGACTCATCGCTAGTTAAGCTTTTCGCTTGGAGCGAAGAGGAGTTTCTACGCAATACCGAAGGCTCGGCTATTCGCCGCATTGGCTACGAATGCTGGCTACGCAATCTAGCGGTGGGCTTGGGGAATGCGCCGACGAGCGACGCGGTGCTTAGGGCATTGCAAGCCCGCGCCGCGCACGCCTCGGAAATGGTACGTGAGCATGTTGTGTGGGCGCTCACCCAGCATGGTGTAGGGGAGTAGCCTGACTGGCTGTGCTCAGAGCCGAATAAAGTGCTCACGGTAATAGCGCAGCTCCTCTATCGACTCACGAATATCGTCCAGTGCTTGGTGAGTCGCTTTTTTCTTAAGGCCCGTCATAATTTCAGGGCGCCAGCGCTGCGCTAATTCCTTTAGCGTGCTGACATCTAAGTTGCGGTAATGAAAGAATGCCTCGAGCTCTGGCATGGTGTTAGCCATGAAGCGGCGGTCTTGGCAGATGCTGTTGCCGCACAGGGGCGACGCATTGGGCACTGAATAGTCGGCGAGAAACGCGAGGGTCTGCCGCGTGGCCTCGGCCTCGTCTATGGTGCTCGCCTTCACTCTGTCGATGAGGCCCGAGCGTCCGTGGTGAGTCTGGTTCCATTCGTCCATCGCATCTAGTT
>JAYOBL010000001.1:19914-45583 GCA_038104835.1 Gammaproteobacteria bacterium
GTTTTATGGCGAGTACAGGCCCTTCGGCCAGAACATTCAACTGCGAGTCGGTCACGATGGTGGCGATTTCGATGATCCGATGCTTGTCGGGAAGCAGGCCGGTCATCTCGAGGTCGATCCAAACCAGATTGGTGCTTTTATCCATAACTAGACTTACCTTGCGGTTACGCCGCCCGCTGTGAGCGCCAGCGAAACGCCGAAGAATGAAAGAAGAGCAATAAAAGACGCGGAGTCTCTTGCCTAGTGTTTATTCTAGAGCATTCTCATTGGCAGGTCTTTTACTCGGCAAATAGTTTCTGAACTTGCTCCCCAGCAGTGTAATAATGAGCGTCTCTTAAAGGGGTGTAGCACATGGCACAGGCAGATGGCGAAACGACGACTTAGCAAGCAGCAGCTTGGGCGCATCGCCAAGAACCAAGAAGCCGATTCGATCGTCAACGGCGTGATTATCCGCCACTTCGGCAAACAGCTCGATGTCGAGGTGCTTGCAGGCACGGGTGCCGACGAGGCCGCTGAAAAAACTGGAGAGGCCACCCTCGTGCGCTGTCATCAGCGCGCCAATCTACCCACGCTCGTGACCGGCGACCGCGTCACTTGGGAGCCGGGGGAAGATGGCGTTGGCGTCATCACCGCGCTGGCAGAGCGTCGCAGCGTCTTCGCCCGCCCCGGCTTCGCGGGTGTTGTGAAGCCCATGGCCTCCAATATCGATGTGGTGCTGGTAGTCATAGCGCCCACTCCCATGCCCCACGCGAACCTTATCGATCGCTATCTGGTTGCCATCGAGGCGCTGAATCTACAGCCGCTTTTAATACTCAATAAGTGCGATCTGCTCAGCAGCTGTGAGGATCCTGAAGCGGTTGTCGAGCTCGTCGAGCTGTACCGCAGCCTATCTTATCCGTGTCTGACTGTGTCGGCGCTGCAGGGCGAGGGTTTGGAGGCACTGCGGGAGCAGCTGCAAGGCCGCACGACCGTGCTCGTCGGGCAGTCTGGCGTAGGCAAGTCGTCACTAGTGAACGGTCTTGGTGGCGAGTTGGAAAACGACTCACCGCTGGCGCAGGTTGGCGAGCTGTCCGAGTTCCATGACAAGGGCATGCATACCACCACCACGTCGGTGCTGTTTCATCTAGACGGCTTCGATCTGATCGACTCCCCAGGAATCAGAGAGTTCGGGCTAGGGCATGTCAGCCCCCAGGAGGTGCTAGAAGGTTTTGTCGAGCTGCGGGAAATTGCTCGGCAGTGTAAGTTCCGCGACTGCGCTCATCAGGGCGAACCCGGCTGCGCTGTCGACGCTGCGCTCGAGGCCGGTGATATTCACCCATCTAGGCTTAACAGCTACTTTCAGATTATCGACTCGCTAGAGTAATGCCCGCTTAGCCGATCTCATCGCTTTGCATTACAATGCCCCATGCCTTCTCTTTTTATTCTGCTTCAAAAAATTGTCCCTCAGCACCTTCTGTCACGCGCGGTCGGCAAGTTTGCTGCGAGCCGGCTATTTAGCCGCGTTTTTATCCGCTGGTTTAGTGCGCGCTACGAGATAGACCTAAGTGAGGCAGCCGAGTCAGACCTGCACGCCTATCCCACGTTCAACGCTTTCTTCACGCGAGCATTGCGTGTCGGTGCGCGGCCTCTTGCCGACGCCGAGACTGCGGTACTGTCCCCCGCCGACGGTGCGATCAGTCAGCTAGGCAGTCTTTCGGACGCTGGCCTGCTGCAGGCCAAAGGCGTTTACTACACGGCAGCGTCCCTGCTTGGGGACCCTGCAGACGCAGAGGCGTTCGACGGCGGCTGCTTCGCAACAGTCTATCTTTCGCCGCGGGACTATCACCGCGTTCACATGCCGGTGGCCGGACGGCTGCTTAGCACGCGCTATGTGCCGGGGGATTTATTCTCGGTCAATCAGCAAACAGCCGAGGCCATCCCGAATTTGTTTGCGCGCAATGAGCGGCTAGTCTGTTTATTCGAGACCGCCTATGGGCCGATGGCTGTGGTGCTAGTTGGCGCGATGATCGTTGCGGGTATCGAAACCGTGTGGGCGGGCCGAGCCTGTCCAGCGCGTGAGCGCCAAATACGAGTGCAAGACTATAGCGCAGCGCAGCCGCCTATCGAGCTTGCCGCAGGCGCCGAGCTCGGACGCTTCTACCTCGGCTCAACTGCGATCGTGCTGTTCGGCCACGGTGCAATGGAATTAAACGGCAGCCTAAGCGCCGGCTCGCCGGTAAAAATGGGCCAACTACTTGGTCTCGGGACTCCAACAGGGAACACACTATGACTCAGGACGAATTAAAAACGGCGGTAGCCCGCGCGGCCTATGACTATGTAAAGCGAATCATAGAGGACCACAGCGGCGAGTTTATTCTGGGTGTGGGTACCGGCTCTACTGCCAACCTGTTTATTGCGGAGCTAGACAACATCAAGGACGACATCGCTGCGGCTGTCGCGAGCTCTGAGGAGAGTGCGAGGCGCTTGAAGGCGCTTGGGATTCCCGTTGTCGATCTGAATTCCGCCGGGACGCTCCGAGTTTATGTCGATGGTGCAGACGAGACCGACGACCACCTGCAGCTTATCAAGGGCGGCGGCGCTGCGTTGACTCGCGAGAAGATTATTGCGGCGGCCTCTGAGGAATTCGTGTGCATTGCGGACGAATCCAAGCTCGTGTCTTTCCTCGGCACTTTCCCGCTCCCGGTTGAAGTGATTCCGATGGCGCGCAGCTATGTCGCACGCGAAATCGTAAAGCTCGGCGGCGACCCGGTTTATCGTGAAGGCGTTGTTACCGACAACGGCAATGTGATTTTGGATGTGCACAATCTAAAGATCGACGAGCCGCGCAAGCTCGAAGCGGCCATTAATCAGCTGACGGGCGTGGTGACCAACGGGCTTTTCGCCAGCCGCCCCGCCGATATTTTACTGCTAGGCACCGAGTCAGGCGTTAAGACCCTGCGGGCAAAATAGACGAGGCGAGTGACAGCGAGAAGGAGGAATGAAAAGCACGCGGTTGAAGCACTGCGACCTAGTCGATAGTCAGCAGTGCGCCTGCTGAGCAGAGACGGGATAGCTCAGGTCGCAAACAGAAAAAGTGCTGACGCTTAAAGGATGAAAAGGCGCACAACTTAAGCGAGGAAGCGCATTCGCAAGAAGGACGATAAGGCGTCTACCCATGAGGAGCGATAAAGCACTTACGCATAGGCAACAACGATGAAGCTCACATATCAATTTAGGTAGACGCAAAAGAAACGATAAGGCGTTTACGTACACGAATCGATGAAGCGTAGATGGTAAGCGAGAAAGCGCATATAAAAGGCAAGCGCTAACGCATGAGCAACAGCGAAGCGCAAATCTGAAGCGAGAAAGCGCATATAAAAAGAAGCCAAGCAACACATAGCAAAAGCTATGAATGCTTGGCTTCATTGCAGCTGCGACGAGCTGCACCCAGGGAGTCCGAGACTACGCCAACAGCGAAATTCCCGGAACTCTTTTCCCTTCTAAACTTTCTTCACTCTTGTCACTAGTTGTTGCTGTTTCGCATTTTCATCCGCTTCAGCGACTCGCGCCGGTGCAACGGACTTGGCAACCACATTCCTAATCGTCTCTTTAACTTAACTTCTCGCCCACATCTCTCTGCGAGTGCGAAATCAGCTTTTCTGATCAGGCTATGCACTTACCTCTGAGACGAGAGTAGTGCAGAAGTGATTTACAGCGGAGTGACATTCTCCGCCTGAGGGCCTTTCTGCCCTTGGGTAACTTCCATAGTTACTTTCTGGCCTTCCATGAGAGAGCGACGACCCGAACCGTTAATGGCGCTGAAATGTACGAATACATCTTTGCCACCTTCCTGCTCGATAAAGCCGAAACCCTTCTCATCGTTAAACCACTTAACCGTACCCTCAACTGTGTCTGACATAATTCTCTCGTGCTCTAAAAAATTTAAAATTGTCGAGTTCAGAAAGCCCGAACTCCTCGATCGAAAAACGATCGAATTTGCATAGTACGCATTCTCAAGATTAGATGGAAACAAAACTTGTCGCAAATTGTAGCAAGTTATTGACCCTGATTTTTCTAAGAATTAGCACTCGCATCACACAGCAACTTCGCTGCCAAAAAACACTATCACCTCGCTGCATTGCCACTATATGTTGTAGTTCTAAAACCAGTAGAAACACTAGTAGGCTAGTATACGGCAAGGTTTTGAGCAGTTTGTTTACTGCGCGCAGTATTTTGACTGTTCTGTAATCTTCTTCGCTTTCAAATTACGCTTACGCAAGAGAAGACCGGATCGCGGCGAATTTTATTCAATCAAATGATTAAATGAGCTTGCCCGGGTTGAGGATGTTCGCTGGATCGAAAATCGCTTTAACCGCGCGCATCGCGGCAATCTCAGTTTTGGAGCGGGAGTATTGGAGGTAGGGTTTTTTTAGCAGCCCAACGCCGTGTTCGGCCGAGACACTGCCTTCGTGTCGCTGCACAATCTCAAACACGCCGCTAGAGACCGTGGCGCACTTCTCGAAGAAGTCCACTTCGTCTAAATCCGCCGGCTTAAGTATATTCAAGTGCACATTGCCGTCGCCTATGTGACCGAACCAGATGATTTCGAAGTCCGGGTAGGCCGCGCCTACGAGAGCATCGACCTCGGCGAGGAATTCGGGAACCTTTGAGACGCGAACCGAGATGTCGTTTTTGTAAGGTGTAAACTGTGAAATCGTTTCGGAAATGTCTTCGCGTAGTCGCCACAGGCTCTTCGCCTGATTCAGGTTCTGACTTATCGTTCCATCTACTACCCAACCGTTTTCGACGCAGTGCTCGAACACTTCCATTGCGGTGTCGCTTTCGGCTGCAGACTGATTTTCGAATTCGATCAGCGCGTAGAATTGCGTAGCGGTCTCGAAGGGTCTTTGTAGGCCTTTCTCTGCCATCACATGCACTAGCGCCTTTTCTGAGAAAAACTCAAAAGCGGTGAGCGGCAGCTTTGCCTGGCAGGCTTGCAAGATTGGCATAGTCGCCGCCATATCATCCACGCCTAGCAGCATCACAGTTGGGTCTTTGGGGAGGCTCGTTAGGCTCATTGTGAGTTCAACAATTAGGCCCAATGTGCCCTCAGAGCCAACGAACAAGTGCCTGAAATCATAGCCGGTGTTGTTTTTGGCCAGGCCCTGATTGAAGCTGAGTAGCTCGCCGTTGCCCGTGACGACTTTCATGCCCGCGACCCATTGGCGTGTCATGCCATAGCGGATCACCTTGATGCCGCCAGCGTTAGTCGCCACGTTGCCGCCTAGCTGGCTTGAGCCGGAAGAAGCGAAGTCTACTGGGTAAAAAAGCCCTTCGTTTTCGGCAAACTGCTGAAGCTGCTCTGTCACCACGCCCGGTTGACAAACTACGAGCCTGTCGGAGGCGTCGAAGTCGAGGATCTTGTTCATGCGGTCGAAGGCGACGACTAACTCCCCCGCAGGTGCCACTGCGCCACCGCTCAGCCCAGTGCGGCCGCCGGAAGGCACGAGTGCGAGCTCCAGACGCGTGGCAAGCTTAACCAAGGCCACCACTTCCTCCGTGGTAGCGGGCAGAACCACCGCAACGGGTGCTGGCTTCACAACCTTAGTCCAGTCTTTGCCGTAGTTTTCAAGATCGGCAGGCTCTGTGCGCAGGCCCGCTTCACCGACGATTACTAAAAGCTCGCTAACCAGTTCTTTTTTTGTGCACTTCATACTTGATTCCCGGAGACTCTGAGATCGACTTCGACGACCACTTTTGATCCCTATGCTATTATACGGACGTTTTCTGGCCTGAGCCCACTTTATCAATCGGACCCCACCATGTCTTCGACTTCACTCGAAAAACGTAAGATCAAATTCCTTCTTTTAGAGGCGGTGCACGAAAGTGCGCTGGAGACCCTGCGGAAAGAAGGTTACGAGAACATCGAGTATCTTAAGACCTCGCTGAGCGAGGACGAGCTGGTTGAGAAGATCAAAGACGTGCACTTCGTCGGCCTTCGCTCGCGAACCCAGCTCACCGAGCGCGTGTTCGCCGCAGCCAAGAAACTCCAGGCTGTCGGCTGTTTCTGCATCGGCACCAATCAGGTCAACCTTGAAGCGGCCCTGCTGCGCGGCATTCCTGTATTTAACGCGCCCTACTCCAACACGCGTAGCGTGGCCGAGCTGGTGATAGGCCAGAGTATTCTCTTGCTGCGCCGCGTTACCGAGAAGAGCGCCCTGCTACACCGCGGCGTGTGGCAAAAGTCCGCGGCCGGCTCCTTTGAGACCCGAGGCAAGAAGATTGGCATCGTTGGCTACGGCAATATCGGCTCTCAGCTTAGCGTACTCGCTGAGTCTATGGGCATGCAGGTGTACCTCTACGACGTAGTGACCAAGCTACCCCTAGGTAACGCCACACAGGTAGGCTCACTTGAGGAGCTTATGCGCAGCTGCGACATCGTCACGCTGCACGTGCCAGAGACTGCCGAGACTAAGAACATGATCGGCGAGCGCGAACTGAGCTGGATGCGGCCGGAATCGATTTTCATTAACGCCTCTCGGGGCACGGTGGTAGACATCGACGCTCTCGCTGCAGCGCTAGCAGAGAAGCGCCTAGCCGGTGCGGCTATCGACGTATTCCCCGTTGAACCGAAATCCAACGACGAAGAGTTTATTTCGCCGCTGCGGGAGTTCGACAACTGCATACTCACGCCTCACGTAGGTGGCAGCACAATGGAAGCACAGCGCAATATCGGCATTGAGGTTAGCGAGAAGCTGGTGCGCTACAGCGACAATGGTTCGAGCTTCGCGTCGGTCAACTTCCCCGAAGTGTCACTGCCCGCGCACCCGGGTAAGCACCGCCTGCTGCACATTCACGAAAATCAGCCGGGCATCCTGAGCCAGATAAACAGCATCTTTTCCGAGAACGGCATCAATATCAGCTCACAGTATCTGCAGACCAACGATAAAGTGGGCTATGTAGTGATGGACGTCGACATCGATGCTAGCGAATTGGCGCTCGCGAGCCTGAATGAGATTCAGGGCACGATTAAGTCGCGGGTGCTCTTTTAATCGGCACTTTTAGTAGTCACTCCTAGGCCGCTAAGTTCGCCAGAGATCGCAAAAGGCCTTTAAAAGTGGCTTAAGAGCGCTGCAGATTTTTTCCTGTGAGCGCTCGCAGACCATTGCCCTGTTGAATTTCTCTGCATGCGGGGACGCAGGGTTTTGCTGCGGCCCTGTGGCTGTTCTCTGCACAATCCCCTGTAGCGATCTCCTGCAACTATCACCTACCAAAGATGTCTATTTATGAAGCCCCCGCTAGATATGCAAACCCTACCGGAAAATAAGCACTGTCGGCCGCATGACCCGCCAATGAGCTCTATTGGGTTTTGCCGCCAAGCGCGCTAATCTGACTCAGAGTTCGACAAGCCGGTTTAATATTTATCACAAAAAGGACCACCGCCCATGATTATGACCCAAGTGATTATCGCAACTCTTGCACTTACGCTTGTGCATGTTTGGCTAGTGCCCGCCTTCTTTAACCGCACTCACTTTAAGTATCTCGTTGGCTCACGCGACACCCCTCTTGAGCTGAGCCAGGCTGCCGCTAGGGCGGCGCGGGCGTCGACCAACTTTCAAGAAAGCCTGCTGCCGTTTCTCGCACTGTGCTTCTTAGCCTTGATCAACGGCACCGACCTAGTACTGCTCGCCCATGTCTGGCTTGGCCTTAGGGTGGCTTACCTGATCTGCTATGTGGGTGGCATTAACCCGGCGCGCTCCATAGTGTGGATTCTGTCGCTCGTAGTCTTGGTGCTTATGGCTGTCGCGCTGGTGTAGCAGGCACCGCACGGCGCAGCCTCTGAGGTTACGCCGCGATAAGTGAAGCGCCAGAGGATGGCGGGGAAAGCCAGAGAAGAGATAGTGGCGAGGGGAATCCGCAAACGCGGTGAGGTGCGAGGTGAGAAGCGCAGGCTGAGAGGTGTGAGGTGTGAGATAAGAAGTGAGAGCTAAGAAACGAGAGTTAAGACAGTAGGGGGCATCCCCCTTTTCCCGTCTACTCTCACCTACTCTCACCTGCTTTTACTCTCATCTACTCCCATTGACGCTCACGTCCTCTCGCCTTCGCACCCTCGCAGCGCAGTTGCCTGCGCTGACTTTTCGATCAAACGTTCAGTGCAATCTAGAGCCCGTATTTCGCGGCCATTTCTTCTAAGCTATAGACCTTACCGATGTTGTCGATCTGTCCGGCGCAGCCGAAGGCTTCGAGACGGTCTTTTACGATTCCCTTCATCGCGACCATCGTCGGAATAAGGAATTTGCGCGGATCGAACTCGTTGGGGTTCTCAGCCAGGAATTTGCGTGCGGCGCCTGTGGACGCCAAGCGCAGGTCGGTATCGATATTAACCTTACGCACACCGTGGCGAATCCCTTCTTGGATTTCAGCAACCGGCACGCCATAGGTTTCTGGAATCTCACCGCCGAACTCATTGATTACTGCGAGCCACTCCTGGGGCACGGAAGACGAGCCGTGCATGACTAGATGCGTGTCAGGGATCTTCGCGTGGATTTCCTTGATGCGGCTAATGGCCAGCGTGTCACCCGTAGGTGGGCGGCTGAACTTATACGCGCCGTGGCTTGTGCCCACGGCTATAGCCAGCGCGTCGACACCGGTCGCCTTGACGAAATCTTCCGCCTCTTGCGGGTCGGTAAGCATCTGATCCATCGACAGCACGCCTTCCGCGCCAATCCCGTCCTCTTCGCCGGCCATGCCTGTTTCTAAAGAGCCAAGGCAGCCGATCTCACCCTCAACGGACACGCCGCAGGCGTGAGCCATGGCAACCGCGGTTTGAGTGACACGCACGTTGTAGTCGAAGTCCATCGGCGTCTTGCCATCTTCCCCTAGCGAGCCGTCCATCATGACCGACGAGAAACCGAGCTGAATGGAACGCTGGCAGACCGCAGGTGACACGCCGTGGTCTTGGTGCATGACGTTGGGTATGTGGGGAAACTCCTCGCTCGCCGCTTGTATGAGCTGCTTGAGGAAGTTTGAACCCGCGTACTTCCGCGCGCCGGCGGAGGCCTGCAAAATGACCGGGCTGTGGGCTTCGTCGGCCGCTTCCATAATCGCGCGAACCTGCTCGAGATTATTCACGTTGAAAGCCGGTACGCCGTAGCCTTTCTCTGCGGCGTGGTCGAGTAATTGTCGTAAGCTTATGAGTGCCATGCTGCTGTCCTCTTGTTCTGTTCGAGTCTGGCTAAATCAGCCGGAGTCTGCTTGAGTGTTCTGTTTGCTTGTTCTCGTGCTGTTCTTTCTTTGTTTTTGCGTTGTTCTATTACTGCTATTTAGTTATTGGTTCGCGGCGGGGTTTAGCCGCGCTGTCTTATTCGGGTTCAAACCACAGTGAGCAAAGCCAACGCTTTACTGCGTAAGCGCACGCTACTGCGCCGCGCGCTGCTGCAGGATGTCTACAGCGGGTAAGACCTCGCCCTGAACGTATTCTAAAAACGCGCCGCCGCCGGTTGAAATATAGGAGATAGAGTCGGTGACGCCGAAGCTGTCGATTGCGGCGATGGTTTCACCGCCTCCCGCTATCGAGAAGCCGCTGTTGTCTGCCACGGCGCGCGCAATGGCCTTTGTGCCCTCGGCAAACTGCGGAAACTCAAAAACACCAACAGGGCCATTCCAAATAATTGTCTGCATAGCCGCGAGCGTTTCGGCAAATTGCGCGGCGGTCTGTGGGCCTATATCAAGAATCATATCGTCGTCAGCGATATCGGCCACGAGCTTAGTCGTCGCTTGCGCATCGGCACTAAATTCCTTTGCTACGACAACGTCCACGGGCAGCGGGATCGAGGTCTGCGCCATGAGTTCTTTGGCCAAGGGTATGAGTTCTTCTTCACACAGGCTCTTGCCGACATTCGCGCCGCTCGCGGCAAGGAAGGTGTTAGCGATGCCGCCGCCCACGATAAGCTGATCGACCTTGCTCGCAAGGCTCTTCAGCACTTCGAGTTTGCTTGAGACCTTGGCGCCGCCCACGATTGCGAGCATCGGGCGGGCGGGGGCGTGTAAAGACTTGGCGAGCGCATCGAGTTCACCCGCTAGTAGCAAGCCCGCGCAGGCAATGGGGGCAAACTTCGCGACACCGTGTGTGCTGGCCTGAGCACGGTGCGCCGTGCCGAAGGCATCCATAACGAACACGTCGCACAGCTGTGCGTAGCGCTTTGCGAGTGCGTCGTCATTCGCGCCCTCGCCCACGTTCATACGCACGTTTTCAAGCAGCGTCACATCGGCCGTTGAGGCGCCCGCTGACTCCATTGTCGCCAGAGCGACAGAGGTGCCAAGAAGCTCGGCCAGATACTCGGCAACCGGCGCTAGGGAAAACTCGCTCTGCTGCGCGGCGGGAACGCCCTCGGAAGGCCGCCCAAGATGCGATATGACACACACCTTGGCGCCTTTTTCTAAGGCGAGTTTGATCGTAGGCACGGCGGCGCGAAGTCGAGTGTCATTTCCCACCTTGCCGTCCGTGATCGGCACGTTAAGGTCTTCGCGAATAAGGACTCTATTGCCTGTGAGCTCGAGGTCCTGCAGTCGAATAAACGTCATTAATTTTCCTGGCTTTGAACCTGACTTTGAAGCAGTTGCGCGACATCGAGCATGCGATTCGCATAGGCCCACTCGTTGTCGAACCAAACGAGCAGTTTGACCAAACGCGTGCCCGAAACCAGCGTCTGGTTGAGATCGACGATGGCCGAGCGCGGGTCATGATTAAAATCGGTAGAGGCGAGGGGCTCTACCGTGTAACCCAGCACATTGGGCGGCAGCGCAGCGCTGGCCGCGATGATCGCGTCATTGACTTCGCTAACGCTGACGTCGGCTTCGACGCTAAGCGTGAGGTCCATCGCCGATACGTTTACGGTAGGAACGCGCAGCGCCTGTGCCTGCAGCTTGCCGCGCAAAGCTGGCAATATACGATCGATGCCAATGGCGAGAGCTGTGTCGACGGGAATGATCGACTGCATCGCGCTGCGGGTTTTACGCAGATCCTGATGGTGATAGCTATCGAGCACCGGCTGATCGTTCATTGCGGAATGTATCGTGGTGATCACGCCGTTAGCGATACCAAAGCGCACATCTATGGCCTGCAGCACGGGCACTATGCAGTTAGTTGTGCAGGAAGCATTGGAGATTATTTTGGTCTGCGCGCTGAGCGTATCGTGATTAATCCCGTAAACCACGGTGGCGTCGACATCGCTGTCGGCGGGCTGGGAAAACAGCACGCGCTTGGCGCCGTTGTCGATATGCCGCTGAGCTGTTGCGCGGTCGGTGAAGGCGCCGCTGCACTCCATCACGAGATCGATGTCGAGATCGTTCCAGGGCAAGGCGGCGGGGTCAGCTTCCTGCGACACACGAATCTTATCGCCGCTTATCAGCAGCTGCCCATCGCCCTGCGCAACCTCGCCAAGGAAACGTCCGTGGGTGCTGTCATAGCGCGTCAGATGCGCGAGGGTTCCGATGTCCGCGAGGTCGTTGATCGCCACAATACGCAGGTCGGCGTAGTTCGTAGACTCGTAGAAAGCCCGCAGAACGCAGCGACCTATACGGCCGTAGCCGTTTATGGCGATCCGATAGCTCACAGCAGTGAGCGTACTGTGTTTACGACGTTCTCGGCCGTAAAGCCAAAGTGTGCCATAAGCTCGCCGCCGGGCGCTGATTCCCCGAAGCTGTGCATGCCGATGACTTTGCCGTCTAAGCCAACGAACTTGCTCCAGTAGTCAGCACCCGCTGCTTCGACCGCGACGCGTGTGCGCACCGCGTTGGGCAATACCTGTTCTCGATACGCCGGGTCTTGCGACTCGAAGACGTCGACGCTGGGCATAGAGACTAGGCGGACTTTGGCGCCGTCGGCGTTAAGTGCGGTCACCGCCTCGCGGCAGATCGATACCTCCGAACCCGTCGCGATTACGATCGCCTCCGGCTCGCCGTTGCAGTCCTCTAATACATAGCCGCCGCGAGCGACCTCTGCGAGCTGCTCGCCGCTGCGCGCCTGATGCGGCAGTCCCTGACGCGAGAACACGAGCGCGGTTGGCCCGACGCTGCGTTCAATCGCCGCTTTCCAAGCGACTGCAGATTCCACGCTGTCGCAGGGTCGCCATACCGACATGTTCGGCGTGCTGCGCAAGTTCGCGATCTGCTCGATGGGCTGGTGAGTCGGGCCGTCTTCGCCCTGTCCTATGGAGTCGTGCGTGTAAACTAAAATGCTTTGCTGCTGCATCAAGGCAGCCATGCGCGCCGCGTTGCGTGCGTATTCCATAAAGATCAGGAAAGTCGCAGTGTAGGGGACGAAACCGCCATGCAAGGCGATGCCCGAGGCGATGGCAGTCATGCCAAACTCGCGCACGCCGTAATAGATGTAGTTGCCATCGGCGCTGTCGGTTAGCGGCGTGCTTCCTGACCAATTGGTTAAATTAGAACCGGTAAGGTCAGCCGAGCCGCCGATGAGTTCCGGCAGCATAGAACCGTAGGCTTCGAGACAGTTCTGCGAGGCTTTACGGCTAGCAATGTTTTCTGGGTTCGCCTGCAGCGACGCAATGTATTCATCGGCCTTGGCCTTGAAGAAACCCGGCAGCTGGCCCTTAAGGCGCCGCACAAGCTCCATCGCCAGTTCAGGATGCTCCTCTTCGTAGCCTACCAGCAGCTCCTTCCACGCCGTTTCGGCGACGAAGCCTTTTTCGGTGCAGTCCCACGCCGCTTTGATGTCTTCGGGAATGATGAATTCGTTATGCGGCCAGTCTAGCGCCTCACGTGTCGCTTTAATCTCATCGGGACCCAGAGGTGCGCCGTGGGTGGCCGACGTGCCCTGCTTATTTGGCGAACCAAAGCCGATGATCGTCTTGCATTTGATTAGCGTTGGGCGCGGGTCGGCCTTGGCTGCGATGACAGCCTCGTTGATCGCGTCGGAGTCGTGGCCGTCAACTGCGAGCACCTGCCAGTCGTAAGCGTCGAAGCGCTTGGCCGTGTCGTCGCTGAACCAGTCTTCCACCTCACCGTCTATCGAGATGCCGTTGTCGTCGTAAAACACGATGAGCTTGCCGAGCTTGAGCGTGCCCGCTAGGGAACAAACCTCATGGGAGATGCCTTCCATGAGACAGCCGTCGCCCGCGAAAACGTAAGTGTGGTGATCCACTACGTCGAAGCCCGGGCGGTTGAACTGCGCGCCTAAGGTCTTCTCGGCAATGGCCATGCCCACTGCGTTTGCCAGCCCCTGACCCAGCGGCCCCGTGGTGGTCTCTACGCCGGGCGTGTAGCCGTACTCAGGGTGGCCGGGAGTCTTGGAGTCCATCTGACGGAACTGCTTGAGGTCTTCGATAGACAGCTCATAGCCCGTGAGGTGCAGCAGCGAGTAGATCAGCATTGAGCCGTGGCCGTTAGACAGCACGAAACGGTCGCGGTTAAACCACTTGGGGTTACTTGGGCTGTGGTTCAGGTGGTCTTTCCACAGTACTTCGGCGATATCCGCCATGCCCATGGGCGCGCCGGGGTGGCCGGAGTTGGCCTTTTGTACGGCGTCCATACTCAGCGCGCGGATTGCATTGGCGCACTGTTTGCGTGTGACAGCGGATTCCGCCATGGGTGAAGCTCCTTATAGTGCTACTCTCGAGGCCTTTAATTCGCGCAAATGACGCAAAAATCGGCTAAATAGTCTTAAATTACGGTTAATGCATGCAATTTCGGACAGCTTGCGATTAGCGTGCCATGCAGGCGCGGGCATTGACCGATGAATGAGCGAGGACCACCGCACTTCGCAGCTCAATGCCAGAAGAACGCCCCGTTTCTGAGTTGCTATTTTCGCCCACTAGCACTGAATAAGCTACTCGCCAGACTCACAAATCCGCCCGCCGCTCACTACGATGAGATCTATATCAAATTATTTTGATATAGATTTGTAATGCTTGCCTGATATTGCTAAAGTGCGCGCCATGTCAGGACTCGCCCAGCATTCGAACACGCCTCTCGCCACCCCGGCTGCAGCTCCCCACACGGGATCTGCGGGTCAGCCTGCTGCGCTTGATTCCGCTCGGCTTGCCCAACTCTACAAAGCGCTCGCCGACACCCTGCGCCTGCAAACCCTGCGGCTTCTGCGCAATGAGTCCTTTGGCGTCTTGGAGCTTTGCCGCCTGCTAGACATGCGCCAATCGGCTCTGAGTCACCATCTCAAGGTGCTCGCTAAGGCCGAACTTGTGGCAACCCGCCGCGAGGGCAATTCGATCTTCTACCGCCGCGCGTTTATCAGCGACGACGACAGCTTAGCTGCGCTCAAGCGCGCCGCTTTCGACACCGTAGACGAACTCGCCATACCCGAGGCTCAGGCGCAGCAGCTCAGCGCGCTGCAAAACGAGCGCTCAGAGCTGTCTCTGAGTTTCTTCGAAAAAAACGCCGAGCGCTTTCGCGAGAATCAGGGCTTGATTGTCGAGCGGGAAAAATACGACAGCAGCCTAAGAGATGTGCTCGAAGGTTTGGGTCTCGGCCGCAGTGCTACGGCTATTGAAATTGGACCGGGCGAGGGACAGTTCCTGGTTGAGCTAGCCAGCCGCTTTGATTCGCTCACCGCGGTCGACAATTCCAAAGACATGTTGGAGCGCTCACGCAGCGCGGTGGCGGAAGCCGGTTTTTCCCATGTGAACTTTATCCATGGCGAAGCAGCAGACGCCGCCGCTGTGGCAAACGGCCAAGCGGACCTCGTGGTCTTCGATATGGTGCTGCACCACATCGCAACGCCCGCAGCAACGTTCAAGGATGCCGCCGAACTATTGGCCAGCGGTGGCCTGCTGCTAATTATCGAACTCTGCAGCCACGACCAAGACTGGGTGCGCAGCTCCTGTGGCGATCTCTGGCTGGGCTTTGACGAAGACGAGTTAGATCAATGGGCGGCGGCGAGCGGACTGAGATTTGAACAAAGCTCGAACTTGGCGCTACGCAATGGCTTTCAGGTACAGATGCGACTGTTTAGGAAGTAAAAACCTCGGAGCACTGGACCGCGGTTCTGGACCCCGATAACGACACACTAATTCTTTCATTACAACGATTTATTTTTGGAGCTAGCTTGTATGGCTGACACAACATTGTTTACGTCCGAATCCGTTTCCGAAGGGCACCCGGACAAAATGGCGGACCAAATTTCCGACGCCATTCTCGATGCGCTATTAGAACAAGATCCGCGATCGCGCGTCGCCTGCGAAACCTTAATCAAGACCGGCATGGTATTAGTCGCAGGCGAAATCACGACAAATGCCTATGTCGATATCGAGGAGACCGTGCGCGGTGTCGTTAACGAGATCGGCTACGACAATTCCGAGAGCGGCTTTGACGGCCACACCTGCGCGGTGGTTAATGCCATTGGCCGACAGTCCGGCGACATCTCTATGGGCGTGGATGACAGCGAAGATCACGAGCAAGGCGCAGGCGACCAAGGGCTTATGTTTGGCTACGCGAGTAACGAGACTGACGTGCTCATGCCAGCGCCTATTACCTATTCGCACCGCCTCGTGAAGCGTCAGGCAGAAGTGCGCAAGAACGGCACCCTGGCCTGGCTGCAGCCGGATGCGAAGAGCCAACTCACTTTCCGCTATGTCGACAACAAGCCCGTAGCCATCGACGCCGTCGTGCTGTCTACCCAGCATAAAGACACGGTGAACAACGCTGAGATTGTGGAAGGCGTGATGGAAGAGATCATCAAGCCCGTGCTGCCCGCCGAGTGGATAGACAAAGACACGAAGTTTTTCATCAACCCAACCGGGCGCTTTGTGATTGGCGGACCGGTAGGCGACTGCGGTCTAACGGGGCGTAAGATTATCGTTGACACCTACGGCGGTATGGCGCGCCACGGCGGCGGTGCGTTCTCTGGCAAAGATCCGTCGAAGGTGGATCGCTCAGCGGCCTATGTTGCGCGCTACGTTGCCAAGAACTTAGTAGCCGCTGGCATCGCCGAGCGCTGCGAGATTCAACTTTCCTATGCAATCGGTGTCGCCGAGCCCACGTCGATCAGCGTGGAGACCTTTGGCACCGGCAAGATCGCCGACGCCGAGATCGTGAAACTAATTCGAGCACACTTTGAACTGCGCCCGAAGGGTCTGATCAAAATGCTCGACCTGATTAAGCCGATGTATAAGCAGACCGCAGCCTACGGGCATTTCGGCCGCGACGATATCGAGCTGAGTTGGGAGAAAACAGACAAGGCCGAGGCGCTGCGCGCCGACGCGAAGCTTTAAGCTAAACGCCCTTTTTTATTTTTAATTCGCACTGAAACTTACACAGAAATTTATACAGTAACTATTGAGCAAGAATTTGGAGCCTACTATGACTACAGCAGCTACCCCCATCAACGACGTTGCAGCCAACGACTATAAAGTCGCCGACATCTCGCTAGCCGATTTTGGTCGTCGCGAGATCACACTTGCCGAAGCGGAAATGCCAGCGCTTATGACTCTGCGCAAAAAGTATGCGGCGGAGAAGCCTCTTGCCGGCGCGAAGATCATCGGCTGCATTCACATGACCGTGCAAACCGCCGTGCTCATCGAGACGCTGGTTGAGCTGGGCGCTGAAGTGCGCTGGTCTTCGTGCAACATCTTTTCGACTCAGGACCACGCCGCCGCGTGTATCGCCGCAGCAGGGATTGCCGTGTACGCATGGAAAGGCCAAACCAACGAAGAAGGCGAATGGTGTATCGAGCAGACTATTCTTAAAGACGGCACGCCGTGGGACTGCAATATGATTCTGGACGACGGCGGCGATCTGACCGGCATGATTCACGACAAGTATCCACAGATGCTGGATAAGATTCACGGCATTACTGAGGAAACAACAACTGGCGTTCACCGTCTCATGGAAATGCTTGAGGCCGGTGAGCTTAAAGTGCCTGCCATTAACGTGAATGATTCCGTCACCAAGGCGAAGAACGACAACAAATACGGCTGTCGTCACAGCCTTAACGATGGCATTAAGCGTGGCACCGACATGCTGCTGTCGGGTAAGAAAGCCCTCGTTATTGGCTATGGCGATGTTGGTAAGGGTTCGGTACAGAGCCTTAGCCAGGAAGGCATGATCGTGAAAGTCGCTGAGGTAGATCCTATCTGTGCGATGCAGGCGTGCATGGATGGTTACGAGGTCGTCTCGCCTTATATAGATGGTATTAACACCCGAAGCCTAGACGGCATCGACACCGCACTGCTTGGCAAGATGGATCTAATTGTCACGACTACCGGCAACGTCGATGTGTGTGACAAGTTTATGCTGCAGGCGGCGAAGGCCGGCTCGGTAATCTGCAACATCGGCCACTTCGACAACGAGATCGACACGCAGTACATGCGCGACAACTGGGAATGGGAAGAAGTGAAGCCGCAGGTGCACAAGATCTTCCGCAGCGGCCGCGATAACCAAGACGACTACCTGATCCTCCTATCCGAAGGCCGCCTCATCAACCTGGGTAACGCAACGGGCCACCCTTCGCGCATCATGGACGGCTCTTTTGCCAATCAAGTGCTCGCTCAGATGCACATGTTCGCTGCGAAGTTCGCTGATCAGTCCGATGAGTTCAAGAAAGACAACATCACCGTCACGGTTCTACCGAAAGAGCTAGACGAAGAAGTTGCGGCTCTCATGGTTAAAGGCTTTGGCGGCGTGATGACAAAACTCACCGACACACAGGCGAAGTACATCAACGTGAGCGTTGACGGCCCTTTCAAGCCTGAGAGCTACAAGTACTAATGAGCGTCGATACCTCTCATTTTAGTATTGAGTTCTTTCCCCCCCGCACACCCGCGGGCGAGGAGAAGCTCGATGCGGTGCACGGGAAGCTCGCCGCTTTAGGGCCTGAATTTTTTTCAGTGACCTACGGCGCGGGCGGCTCGACCCGCGACGGCACCAAGCGCGCAGTGACTCGTTTCGCTGCCGCGGGCTCGCGCGTGGCACCGCATTTGTCTTTCGGTGGCAGCGACGAAGAGGAAATACTGGCGCTGCTCAAAGATTATCAGGCCGCAGGAATTGATAGGCTCGTTTGCCTGCGCGGCGATGCGCCCTCGGGCATGGGTTCGGCCTCGCTTTATCGCTACGCCAACGAGCTTGTGGAATTTGTACGTGAACACACCGGGGATCACTTCACGATCGACGTCGCCTGCTATCCTGAGGTGCATCCGCAGTCGCGCTCGGTAGAGAGCGATATCGAATACTTCAAAGCTAAAGTAGACGCCGGAGCGGACGCGGCCATCACGCAGTATTTCTATAATGCCGACGCCTATTTCGGCTTTGTCGACGACTGTACACGTGCGGGCGTTGACGTCCCCATCGTGCCCGGCATTATGCCCATTACCAACTACGGCAATCTCGCTCGTTTCAGCGCAGCCTGTGGCGCCGAGATTCCGCGCTGGCTCACCAAGCGTTTGGAATTTTTAGAGCACGATGACGCCGCGCTGCGGGAATTTGGTATCGAGGTTGTCACCGATCTCTGCGAGCAGCTGCTTGCCGGCGGCGCGCCTGGGCTACATTTCTATTCGATGAATCAGGCCGACAGCGTTACCAGGCTCTGGAAGAATCTTAGCGAAGACTAGTTGCGGACACGCCATGAGAATTTCGCGCCTTCATCTTGAGGCCGCACTTAGCAGCGGCGCTCATATTCAACTTCCCGCCGACAGTGCCCACTATCTGGGCACGGTGTTGCGCGCGCGTGAAGGCGATAAGGCTTTGCTGTTTAACGCCCGCGACGGCGAGTTTGAAGCGACGGTTATGACAAGCAAGAAAGGCAGGGTTGAAGTTGAGCTCGGTGTGCAAACGCGAGTACCGCACTCCGAGCGCGAGGGAAAAGCGCTTTTCCTGCACCTTGTCCTGGGGCTTTCCCGCGGCGATCGCATGGACTACGCAATCCAGAAGGCAACGGAGCTAGGGGTTAGCAAGATTACGCCGCTGTTCACCGAACACGGCGAGGTGAAACTTAAACAAGACCGGCTCGAGAACAAGCTGCGGCATTTCCAGAAAATCTGCGTCAACGCGGCGGAGCAGTGCGGCCGCTTAGACGTCCCCGAGCTCGATACGCCGGTTAGCGTGGAGGAATTCCTCGCGCAGGATTCGCAAGCGGTTCGGGTGTTGCTTGAGCCCGGAGGAGACGGAAGACTTAGCAGAGATGAAGCGATAAATTCGATAGAGATTTTGATCGGCCCCGAGGGGGGCTTTAGCAAGCGCGAGCTTGAACTCGCCCAGAACAGTGAGTGTCTTGTGGTGGGCTTGGGCCCGCGGGTTCTGCGAACAGAAACGGCGCCGGTCGCGGCGTTAGCCGTCTTGCAGTTTCTGTACGGTGACCTTAGCTAGCATTTCATCAGCCTTTTCACTGCCATAAAAAAGCCCTGTGCGGCATGCTCAGGGCTTTTCTTTTTGTTCGCTTTTCTTTTCTAACTAAGTAATTGGCTTTCTAACTCGCACTTTAGAAAAGCGCCTAACTCGCAAGTTTATTAGTTAGTGAATTCAGGATAGGCGTCCATACCGCACTCAGACTGATCCACACCCTGCTCCTCTTCCTCTTCGCTGACTCGAATTCCCATCACCGCTTTGATGGCGAGCCACACTACGAGGCTTGTGGCGAATACCCAGCCGAAGATCACGAGGGTACCGACTAGCTGACCCATGAACGTCGCATCGGGATCCGACAGCAGTACCGCAAAGATACCGAAGATTCCGACGGTGCCGTGCACCGAGATCGCTCCAACGGGGTCATCGATCTTGAGCTTATCTAGGCCTACAATGCTGAATACAACGAGCGCACCGCCGATGGCACCGATGATGGTGGCTAGCAGTGGGCTAGGATCAGCAGGCTCCGCAGTGATGGCAACTAGGCCGGCGAGCGCGCCGTTCAGTGCCATGGTGAGATCCGCCTTGCCGAACAGTATGCGGGCGACAAACAGTGCGGCGATAAGGCCGCCGGCCGCAGCCGCGTTCGTGTTAAGAAATACGTTTGCTACTTCGTTAGCAACACCGATACCGCCAAGCTTGAGTGTCGATCCGCCGTTGAAGCCGAACCAGCCCATCCACAGGATGAAAGTACCAAGCGTCGCCATAGGTAGGTTGGCACCGGGAATCGCCTGCGGCGCGCCGGTCTTGGCGTTGTACTTACCCTTACGTGCGCCAAGCAGAAGAACGCCTGCTAGGGCCGCCGAGGCGCCGGCGAGGTGAACGATGCCTGAGCCTGCGTAATCGCTATAACTTAGCGCGCCGATGAAGGGTACGTCTTTACCGCCCCAAGTCCAGCCGCCTTCGATCGGATAAATAAAGCCGGTCATGACTACCGCAAAGGCCAGGAACGCCCACAGCTTCATGCGCTCGGCAACCGCGCCCGAGACGATCGACATCGCGGTAGCGACGAACACTACTTGGAAAAAGAAGTCCGAAGCGCCCGAATACACAGAGCCACCGTCGAAGCCTTCTTCGGCCGAGTCGACCAGCACCTGCGCAATGGCCGCGTCGTCCATTTGCGCCACTGTTGTCACGCCGGACAAGAAATAGCCACCGTCGTACATAAACTGATAGCCGCAGATCAAATACATCGTTGAGGCGATGGCGAACAGTGCGACATTCTTAGTGAGAATCTCGGTTGTGTTCTTAGATCGAACGAGTCCAGCCTCGAGCATTGCAAAGCCCGCAGCCATCCACATGACCAGCGCACCGCACACGAGAAAATAGAACGTGTCCATCGCGTACTGTAATTCAAAAATTTGGTTTTCCACCTTGCTTCCTCCCAGCGATCCCGAATGAGTTCGCCCTGATTAATTCGGTTTCTTGCTTTTAATTCGAGTGCGGCGCTAAACCGCTTCGTCCCCTGTTTCGCCTGTGCGAATGCGGATGATCTGCTCAACATTGGTCACAAAGATTTTGCCGTCGCCGATCTTCCCGGTGTTGGCCGCCTTGGTGATGGTTTCTATGGTCTGTTCATACAGCTCTTCGCCGATGGCAATTTCCAGCTTTACCTTAGGGAGGAAATCGACGACATACTCCGCGCCGCGGTACAGTTCCGTGTGCCCTTTTTGCCGGCCAAAGCCCTTAACCTCGGTTACCGTGATGCCTTGCACCCCGATTTCCGACAGGGCTTCGCGCACGTCGTCTAACTTGAATGGCTTAATAATCGCCGTCACTAGCTTCATTGTGTCGCTCCTTCTCTTTTTGAGGACTTTAGAAGCGGCAGCGCTCCTGTCCTTTGCCTCCTGACTTTGCACGGCCCGTGCCAGTTTCCAAAAATGGCGGGAAAACAGCCTGTTAACGCCCTATAGAATGCGATGCAGAGCACATTCGAGAGAAAACGCTAAGAGAAGGTGTGCTTACTGGATCAATGAGGTGCATTCTTTTGAGTTGCTCACACACAAATGCACCGTTTTAGAGCGCGGCTTTGGTGGCATAATGCTTATGGTTATCAAAAGGAGCGCAGCATGCAGGATAAGAACCTACTGAATGATCTCAGCGACAAGCTGGCGAGCCTCTTGCCCAAAGCTGAGGCACTGGGCAGCGAGGTAAAGGACGAACTACAGAGCAAGATTCACGGTCAGCTCAAGAGCAGCCTCGCGTCACTGGACGTGGTGAGCCGCGAAGAGTTTGATGCGCAGGTGGCGGCGCTTGCGCGGGCCGAGGCGAAGATAGCGGAGCTTGAGCAGCGGCTGACGGCGCTTGCAGGCGAGCAAGATTAAAGCTTAAGGGCTTGAGGACAATAGAATTGTTTTTTGGCAGCGCTTGCTCGTGCCTCGGCGAAGTTAGCGGAGTTTGAGCTTAGGCTGACGGCGTTTACCGGTGTGCAAGAGTGAGGTCGTAGCTGAGCCGAACTAGTCAGAGCGAGAAGAAACTAAGCGGTACTAGGAAGCAGCAGTAAGCTTTAGAAAGCACATGGCGGTTAGAGAGGCGTATGGATTGCCTCGCACTTAGTACAGTTGTGCTCTTCAGAGACTTACTGCCTCCTGCGCCGATAGGACGCGGCTTCGAGAAAATGAGCGTCTTCAACGCCGACGTTGACCTCTCTGTCGCTCTCTCTGTCTCCCTCTTTCGCAATAAACCCCCTGCCTGTGATTCGGCTTTTTATTTCGCTGCCGATTTCGTTTTCTAGCCTGCTATTCAGGGTATTTAGGGCGCTATTCAAGACGCCTCCTCGAACGCCATCTAGGCCGCGAGTACGACCCCCTTCGAAATCGGAATCCAATTTGGTAGCAGGTACGGAGTCAATGTCGGCGACAGACTCAGCATCATAGTCGGCGATCGTTCTAGCTAGGCGAAGCACACGATGAGCCCCGCGCGCCGAGACCTTCAGTTGCTCGAACAGCGCCGCGAGTTTTCTTTTTCTCGCATCGCTAAGTCCGCAGGCTTCCTCTAGGTCGGCGGCGGACAGTTCACAGTTAAGAGCGCCCTGTCTTTCGATCTGCCGCCTTCGGCAACGCGCGATTCGCGTTCGGCGCAGCTGCCATACGCGCGCCTCTGCTTCTTCCTGCTCGGCACTTTGCACCCTGCCCACCGCCAAGAGCTCCGCATGGGAGAGCGCCGGGACCTCGATGACTTGATCGAAGCGGTCGAGCAGCGGTCCAGACACCTTCCCCAGATAATTGCGGATTCTGTCCGGCGTGCAGCGACACTCGCGCTGAGGATCGCTTGCATAGCCGCAGGGACAAGGATTCATGGCGGCGACCAGCTGAAAGTTCGCGGGAAACTGCACTCGGTAGCGCGCCCTGCTGATAGTGATCACTCGTGCCTCTAAAGGTTCGCGCAGCGCGTCTAGCACCGTGGCTTTGAACTCGGCTAGCTCGTCTAAGAACAGCACGCCCCGGTGCGCAAGGGTTATCTCCCCCGGCGTGGCATCGCTACCGCCGCCAACTAACGACGGGGTGGTTGCGGAATGGTGCGGGGCGCGCAGCGGCCTTTCTATGTAGGTAGAATTCAGATCAAAGGCGAGGCCTTGCGCCAGTGACCCTACGGCGGCCGAGCGAATGCTCGCGACCTCTAAGGTTTCTTTCCTGCTCATATTCGGCAGCAGTTTATTCAGCGTAGTTGCGAGCAGGGTTTTCCCTGACCCGGGTGGGCCGAGCATTAACAGGTTGTGCCCACCTGCGGCGGCGATCTCTAATGCGCGCAGTGCCCGCGCCTGACCGCGAATGGGTGGAAACTTGGGTTCCTGCGTGGCAAAAATTGTGTCTCCATTGGAGCTTAGTTCTTCCCCTTTTTTCAAAGTGCCTTTTGAAGTGCCCTTTAAAGTCCCGCGTGAGCGCTCGTTTGGCTGGTCAGCAGTCCGCTCGCCGATAGGAATAGACGAACCCTGCCCCGCACTGCTGTCCGGCTCGCGCAGCGTCCTGTGAGCGTGAGCCAGCTGCGTTACGAAACTGAGCAGCGCCGTGAGCGAGGCGACTCCGCGCGCTAGTGGGTAGCCTACAATACGCAGCTCGGCGTGATTGGCCGCAGGCACTATGATTGGCCTGGCTGCGTTCTGCGCGGCGAGCACAGCCTGCACAACGCCGGGGACGGGACGCAGCTCACCGCCTAGTGCAAGCTCGCCTACCATCTCGCAGCCCTTGAATAGCTCTACAAGCTGACCGGACTCAGAGCTACTGAGCTGGTCCGAGGCGATGAGTATGGCAACGGCAATCGCGAGGTCGTAGCGCCCGCCCGCCTTGGGTAAATCCGCAGGTGCTAAGTTGACGGTAATGCGCTCCATCGGAAAGCTAAGGCCCGAATTGATAAGCGCGCTGCGCACCCGCTCTTTACTTTCCTTTACCGCAGTCTCCGGAAGACCCACGATGGCAAAGCTGGGCAGGCCGGAAGACAAATGAGCTTCGACGTTGACCTCTACTGCTTCGATACCGAATAGCGCCCGCGAGGGGATGCTAGCCACTTGCACGATGCGTCTCTCCTATTCGACTGCCCGTTAGCTTCTTTCTATTCTTTTTATAGTTCAGGATTCACTGTTCGGCGAGTTTTTCACTAAGTCCAAGAGAGGATGCGACAGCCGAGACCTCCGCCTTTTAATAGTTACCTCCCGCGCGCTTCGGATAATTCCATTTGAGACAACGTTAAAGACAGCGCTTGTTTCTAAACGGCTCTCGGAGAACGAACACACCTAGCAAGCTAATCCTCCGCGTGCTCTGAAGGGCGATACAGCACCACCTAATCTAGTTATAGCCCGGCAGCTACTTGCCAGCGAATTTCATTCAATTTTAAGGCAAAAAAAATGAGCTCCTAAGAGCTCATTCTTTTATAAGGCGGTCACCTCAAGCGAAACACTGCAGAGGTGATGCTCGCTTGGTAATGCGGCTTACTTGCTGCTGTCGATCATGTACTCGACGAGAAGCTTGATGTCGTCGTCGTTACAAGTGAAGCATAGGCCCTTAGGTGGCATGTTGTTGATGCCGGCAATCGCGTTTGTCACGATCTGGTCCATGCCCTTCTCGAGGCGAGCAGTCCACGCGTCGGCGTTGCCTGGGCCTACTTTAGGCGCGCCCGCAGCACCAGTGCTGTGGCAAGCGAAGCAAGAAGCCATGTAGGTCGCTTCAACTTCAGTGCCGTTGCTTAGCTGTGAAAGCTCAACCGCTTGTGTGTCGGCAAAGCTAGAAGACGCGAAAAGCGCCGCAGAAAGGAAAAGTCCAGTTTTCAGATTTAGCACGTCAAACTCCTTACACTATGTCGAATAGTCGTTTTTGAAACAGTGGTTTAAAAATGGCCTGCTTAGCGCGCAACCATGTAGTTCACGATCTCTTGCAGGTTCTCTTGTGTGCAGCTCATGCACAGCCCTTTGGCTGGCATCGCATTAATTCCGTTCATGACGTTTACCATGAGCGCGTCCATGCCTTTCTCTAGGCGCGCATCCCAAGCGGCTTTATCGCCGAGCTTCGGAGCGTTAGCCACACCTGCTGCGTGGCAGGCGTTGCAGTTGGCCATGTAGGTGCCTTCAACGTCGAAGGCGTCCGCTGCGGCGGCTGGCTCTGCTGCGGCCATCGCCATGGGTGCTGCGCTTTCCTGTACTGCTTCCGCTTCAACAGGCTCTGCTGCAACTTCCGCGCTCGCTACTGGCGCGGCAGCCATGCCGACCTTGCTGCCCACACAGGGCTGACCCGCGAGGCATACCGAACGCGCTGGGCGGATATTGTCTGCAGCGCTCTGCGCGCTCGCTACCGAGGCAGCAAGGCTGAGGCCTAGAGCCGCAACGGCGGCAAATGCGTTAACTGAAACCCATCGAATAGAAAAATTTGTCACGTTATCGCTCCTAATAGAATTTCGGTGCCGAGAGATTCAATGCGAAGAATTTCTGGCGGTTTATCACTCTGGCCAGCGGCTTCTGTTTGTCACTGATTACTAATCGCCTGTCGCCCATCGCTCTGAACACCGCGATAGGCTCGAACGGCTACTGCCCGCCGTCATTAAGTACGCTCAGTGATCAAAGAGTGATTGCTGTTAAGCCGGTGATTTTCGGGGCTGAATTATAGCGCTTTCGCCTAGTTGACGCGAATACCCCTAGAATTATTGTTGAGATAGCGACAATACGCTGTCAGGCGCTGGCGCCTACTCGCTTGCCTCATTGGGCGCTATCGTGATTTCGATAGGGTTGGCGTTGTAGAAGATGCTCTCGGGGTCGCTGTCTACCGCGTAGCCGATTATGAAGTCTATTTCGAGATCGCTCACCCCCAGCTCGCTATGAACCACGGCGTCTAGT
>JAYOBL010000001.1:45593-58079 GCA_038104835.1 Gammaproteobacteria bacterium
CGTCTAGTAGCGTGATGTCCTCGATTGCCGACAGCGCGCCCTGCTTGTAGCGCGGGAAAGGTCCGGAAGTGGGCAGGCGCTCGACAAAAACTCCTTCGGCATTCAGGGCAAAAGTCTGCGAGCCGGTAAGCGCAGCGACCAGCACAAACCCTGTCTCGCCTACATCCTGCTCGGCGACCTCTATGCTACCCGTGACGGTGATTGCCTCGTCGGCGCTAAACAGCGTGTTGTAGGTCAGGCCCATGTTGCTAGAGGCCGCGCCGGAGAAAGTCCCCCGCGCTTCGGTGTCGTTGATGCTCAGCGGCGCCCCAAGGTTCAGCGGCCGGCTCCCGCTGTAGTGGGCGGTAAGCGCATAGTCGCCCGCGGTCTCGCAGTCGGGGTTAATTTGCTCGTCGTAGGTATTAGCCAGCACCAAATAGCTGCCGGCAGTTAAGGTGCGCTCCAAGGTTGAGCTGCAGCCGCCTTCGCTCTTGTCGTCGAAGGAGATGATGCTGAGATCGAGATCGGCAATGAGCAGCACCGAATCTAGCGCCGCAGACTCCATGGAAAGCGCGATGCTCGCCGGATTAGCAAGGTCGAGCCGGTAGATATCGATGAAGCTATCGTCGCTGCCGCCGGCGGTAATCTGGTCTACCGTGCAATCGCCGGATCTCAAGCTGCCCTCGAGCGTGCCGAAGGTGAGCGGGCTCTGGGCGCAGGTCTGCAGCGCAGTATAAAGCGCGTCTACTCCGGCCAGGTCGTCTTCGGTGGGCCTGTCTAGGTCTCCGATAGATGGCGCCATGATCGCAGTTTCGCGGGTCTCATGTTCTAGACCGAGCACGTGACCCAACTCGTGTATTGCCACGCGGCGAAAATCAATTGCGCTTGAGCCTAAAGGATACAGAGGGCCGTCGTAAATATCGTAGCTAATAGAATTATTGATCACGATGTCTGCTTCAAACAGATCAGCCTCGCCTAGCAGCGTTGGAATGTAGCGACGCAGAGTTACCGCCAGCGTACTGCCGCCGTAAGCCGAACCACACACGTCGTCGGTGAATTCGACACTGTTGAGGCCGTCCTCTAAGCAGGGGTCGATCTCCTCTTCGATGATCGTGAAATCGAAGACCGTGTCGTTTTCCCAATCGGCCAGCGCCGCAAGAAAGGAGTCTTGCCAGGTCTCGCCGGAGGGCGCTGTGCCTATCAGGCTCACGTAGAAATCGGTTTTCGCGCCGCGCCATTTAGAACCCGACAGCTCATAGCCGGAAGCGCGCAAGGGCAATAGGGAGATCGAGGCGATAAACAGCGCACAAAGGCCCGCAGCGACGACCCGGCCTGTGGCCTGGCGAGCTGCTAACTGACGTGGCCACTCACTGGCTTGAAATAACTGTAGCAACATTGGCAACGTCGACGCCCCTAACTCGAAACCCGAAGAGTACCCTAACGCGCTAGGCACGGGCGAACAATTGAGCGATAAACTGTGACTTAAGCCCCACGCCTGCGGCCGTGGTCGTGCACTATTGATACGCTGTGCTTCGGCTTGCGGAGGTTCTCGTTCGCGGAACGCTGTTCCCCGGTCACCGGCGCTTGCCCACTGTGGGTGTTTTAGTGCGGGCGCGGGCTTCCAAATCGCGCAAATTGCAAACCCGCGATCTTAGCTGGATTACCAGTTTCAGCTGGCTCAAAGGTTAGCCCAATGCGGATGTTTCAGCGAAGGTATTTCAGCGCGAGCGCCGGAGGCCAGAGCGCGCCGACTCTAAAACCGCAGCCTTAGCTAGCCTGACCACTTCGGGGGCATAAACGGGCAGTCCACCGCGGCCGTCTCAGCACGGATATTTCAGCGCGAGAGCCGGCTACCACAGCGCGCTAGCAGCGAGCCCGTGGTCTTGGGAGCTGAGCCATCTAGGCTGCCTATGCCGCTTTACTCTGCGTAGCTGCCATCGAGAATGGCACGCCACCAAGGCTCGTTGGCCAGATACCAGTCGACGGTTTTCGCAAGGCCCGTCTCGAACGTCTCCACTGGCTCGAAACCCAGCTCGCCGCTGATCTTGCGCGCATCTATGGCGTAGCGTGTGTCGTGGCCGGGGCGGTCGGTGACGAAGGTGATGAGCGAGCTTGCGCTCTGACCCGCCGCGCAGGGCGAGTCGGGAAACCGTTCGGCCAGGGTGGGATCATTGGCGAAGCGGTCGTCGAACAGATCGCACAGGCGCCGCACCACGTCGATGTTGCGCCACTCATTGTGGCCACCAATGTTGTAAGTCTCGCCGGCGCGGCCACTTTTAATCACCCGCTCGATGCCGCGATTGTGGTCGTCGACAAACAGCCAGTCGCGGATCTGTGAGCCGTCGCCGTAAATGGGCAGGCTCTTGCCGCTCAGAATATTGAGCATGCACAGCGGCAACAGTTTTTCTGGGAACTGGTAGGGGCCGTAGTTGTTCGAGCAGTTGCTCGTGGTCACTTGTAGCCCAAAGGTGTGGTGATACGAGCGCACCAAGTGATCCGACGCCGCCTTGCTCGCCGCATAGGGTGAGTTAGGCGCATAGGGCGTTGTCTCACTAAACGCGGGATCGTCTGCGCCCAGCGTGCCGTACACTTCGTCGGTGGAGACGTGGTGAAACAAATGCTGGGGCTTTTTGTCGCCTTCTAGCCAGCAGTTTTTCGCGGCTTTCAGCAGAGTGTGAGTGCCTACTATATTGGTATCGATAAACGCATCGGGGCCGGTGATGGAGCGGTCGACATGGCTCTCCGCCGCAAAATGCACGAGCGTGTCGACGTCGTGTTCAACCAGCAGTTTTTCAACCAGCGCCTGATCGTTAATCGAACCCTGCACGAAGGTAAACCAAGGCTGGCTCAGTGCAGCGGCAAGATTGTGCTTGTTGCCGGCATAGCTAAGGCAGTCGAGCGCGACGATCGTGTCGTCGGGATTAGCCCCGTGCCAGTAGTGCACAAAATTGGCACCGATAAATCCTGCTGCGCCGGTGACGAGTAGCTTGCTCATTGAAATAACCTTGAGAAGTAATGTTTAAGAACCCTGAATCGCCTAACTCTCTAACTCTGACGATTACGCGGTGTAAGCCTACCGCTCAATCTTTACGTTTTTGGGTTGGGGCCTGACTGCGTTTAGCCATTTGCCTTGCGCGTATTATCAGCTGCCAACGCGGTGAGCACCAGTGTCAGCTGCGCCTGCCAGGTGCTTTGGGGATTGTTCGCTGTGTTTGTCTCGGTGCTTTCGCCCTCGCCCTCACCTGCCCCTGTACTTAAACCTGCGCGCTCTCCAAAGCTCATTCCAGCACTCACTCCAACGCCCGATCCGACGCTTATTCCTGCTCTCAAGAGCCGACTGCGGTCGAGCACGCTGTAGGCCGGACGCTGTGCGGGCGTGGGATAGTCGCTACTCGGAATCGCACGCAGCTCGCAGGGCTTATTCAGCAGACCTAGCTCTAATGCCTGACGCTGGATTTCCACCGCGAAGTCGAACCAGCTGATCGCGCCGCCGTCGCTCCAATGCGTCAGCCCGCTGACGGAAGTGGCGCCGCTTAGGCGCTGCTCCGCAAGAGCCAGTATCACTGCCGCCAGCGAATGCGCCGAGGTAGGCGAGCCGATCTGATCATTCACTACAGACAGCGAGTCGCGCTCCGCCATCAGCCGCAGCATGGTTTTAACAAAGTTCGCACCGTGCTCGCTGTAGAGCCAAGAGGTGCGCACGATAACGCTGTCGTGTGGAAGTTCGGCGAGCACTCGCTGCTCGCCGTCGCGTTTGCTCGCGCCGTACACGCCCAGCGGCGAAGTGGCCGAAGTCTCGGTGTAGGGAGAGGTCGCCGCGCCATCGAAAACGAAGTCGGTAGACACGTGAACGAGTGAGGTTCCCCCATTTGCCGCCGCCCAGCGCGCGAGATTCTCGGGGCCCGCCGCGTTGATGTCTACCGCAAGCTGCTGCTGCGATTCTGCCTTGTCCACCGCGGTGTACGCCGCCGCGTTGATGATCAGGCGCGGTGAGTGAGTAGTCAGCACGCGCTTTACCTGCGTCTCCTCGGCGATATCTAGATCAGCGCGCGTAAGCGCAATAAGCTGCGCGCGCTCTGCTAGCCCGCTCGTCTGCCAGGCTGTGAGTAAGCACTGACCCAGCTGGCCATTGGCACCGGTGAGCACAACGCGCACAGGTTCTGCGGATTTTTGAGAAGGCGCAGTCACTTGATTGGCCCAGAACGGTAGGCTGGCTTAGGCATAGGTCGCTGCATCGGCGAGCAGGGCACCGGCTTTGTCTTTGTCTGACAGAAGCGGCTCTGCGCCGACTAATGGCCAGTCTACGCCAACGCTTTCGTCGTTCCAGCGCAGGCAGCGGTCGTCGCTAGCGTCGTAATAGTCTGTGCACTTGTAGATTAGTTCGGCGCTTGCGCTCATCACGTAAAAGCCGTGAGCGAAGCCTGGCGGCACCCACAGCTGCTTTTTGTTTTCGCCCGAAAGCTCAACCCCAACCCACTCGCCAAAAGTCGGCGAGCTGCGGCGCATGTCTACCGCTACATCGAACACGCGGCCCGAGGCCACGCGAATCAGTTTGCCCTGGGGGTTTTTGAGCTGATAGTGCAGGCCGCGCAGCGTGCCTTGGCTAGACAGGCTCTGATTGTCCTGCACGAAAGTGGCGTCGATACCGCGCTCGCTAAAATGCGAGGCGCGAAAGGTTTCCATGAAGTAGCCGCGGTGATCGCCATGAACCGTGGGCTCGAAAACTAGCACCTCTGGCAGGCGTGTCGCGGTGATTTTCATGTAGGTCCTTATTGCTTAATTATTTGATGCGCTTTTACGCACGCGGTTAAAGCACGGCGGAATAGGTCAGCCGCCTAGCGAGTGACGCTCTCTTCGTGAAGCATCTGCTGCAAGTAGCTGCCGTAGCCGCTTTTCGCAAGCTCGTTGGCCAAGACCGCGAGCTGTTCGGCATTAATAAAGCCTTGGCGATAGGCGATCTCTTCGGGGCAGCCGATCTTCAGTCCTTGGCGTTCTTCAAGCACGCGAATGAACACGGCGGCGTCTAGCAGCGACTGCACGGTGCCGGTGTCTAGCCACGCGGTGCCGCGGTCGAACAATTCCACCTTTAAGGACTTTCGTTCCAAATAGACTTTGTTCACGTCGGTGATTTCTAGCTCGCCGCGCGCCGAAGGCGTGATGTTTTTAGCGATGTCGATGACATCGTTGTCGTACATATACAGGCCGGTTACCGCGAAATGCGACTTAGGATTCGCAGGCTTTTCTTCGAGATTTATCGCATTGTTGTCGGCGTCCAGCTCCACCACGCCGTAGCGTTCGGGGTCGGTCACGTAGTAGGCGAACACGCTGGCGCCGCTTTCCTGCTGCACCGCGCGGCGCAGAGTTTGTTTTATCTGATGACCGTAGAAAATATTGTCGCCCAGAATCAGGCAGACACGGCTGTCGCCGATAAAGTCTTCGCCGATAATAAATGCCTGCGCGAGCCCTTCGGGCTTGGGCTGCTGTGCATAGCTCAGTGAAATACCCCAGCGCTCACCGTCGCCAAGCAGCTGCTTAAACGCTGGGGCGTCTTCGGGAGTAGTAATGATGAGTATGTCGCGAATACCCGCCTGCATCAGGGTCGACAGCGGGTAGTAGATCATTGGCTTGTCGTACACCGGCATCAGCTGCTTGGACGCCGCGAGGGTCATCGGGTGGAGGCGGCTTCCGCTGCCGCCGGCCAGTATTATTCCTTTGGTCATACACAACTCTGTTTTACGTCAAAGCGCGTTTTGACTTTGACTGGGTATAGGGGCGGCTACGCGGACTGTGGAGAGAGACTGGCGCAGCTTTTTATTACTGTTCTGACTTCTTAGTGTCTTTTTTCGTTGTCTCTTTTCGTTGTTTTTTGCTTGGCTTTTTTCGCGACCTTGGCAGTGCGTGAATACACTATTTTTCTTCGCTCGCCGCGACTATAGACGGCAGCGCTTCGAAAAAAGTAGTCGTGGGCGCAAAGCCTAAAGCTCTTTGCGCCTCGGTATTGTCGAACAGGTTATCGCGGGTTAGTTGGCGATAAGTTCTTCGGCTTATTCCGCTGCGGCTTAGCCCCAAATAGCCTAGGAGTTCGGCTGCACTCGCGGCCGCGAATAATAGCACACCGGGAAGTCTGAGACGTGACGGGTGCCGCTCGATAGTCGCATAAATTGCGTCTTGTATCGCGTTAAGCGAATAGTCGACGCCGTCGGTTAGAGTCACGCGAATCGCGGCCCTTCCCTGCTGCTTTAGCATAGCATTGGCTTCGTTATCTGTTGCCACCGGGTTGTTCGGGCCAGCGTTCGTTTCGCTATCAAGTTCGCGCACCGCCGCGGCGATTAGAGCCTCAGCGACATCGGTGACGCTCACAAGCGAGATTTTGTTGTTCAGCAGTGGCAGTCGGGGCAGGCGCCCTGCCCGCATCAAACGAATCATCGAGGCGATGTTGCCACGCATGCCCGCACCGTAAATGTTCACCGACCTCAGTATCACTACTTCTATTTCGTTCTCGGCTGCGGCTGCCAGCAGCGCCTGCTCTACTGCCAGTTTGTCGCGGCCGTAGTGGGTTACGTCACCGCTGCCCTGCTCCGCCGCCGCGGCCAATGTGCTGCTGAGATAAACGAAACGACGCACGCCGGCGTTTATCGCGGCTTTCAGAAGCTCTAGCGTGGCATCGAGATTGACCGCACGCGCCTGCTGCGCCTGCGCCCGCCCCACGTGGGCGACACCGGCTAAATGGATTACCGTGTCGATTGGTTGGGGTTTCTTAGCTTCGGCTTTGTTGATTTCGGCTTTGTTCGTTTCGGTTTCGAAAGACGCCCCAGACAAATAAGTCGCTGCTTGGTCGCGCTTGGCGTACAGCACATTGATCGCTTCATTTAACACCGACGGTTTCGCGCCGAGGTTTTCGAGGGGCTCAGTTCCGCGCAGAGTGGTGTGGGCGGAATTGAACTCGGAGCTGAGGTGGGAATTCTGTTCGGGGGTTTGCGGGGGGTTCGCACTTTGCACTGGCTGGGGGTTAGCCGAATTGTGATCGGCTTTCTCAGAGGACTCTGTGGCACCCAGCGCATCTAAGCGCCGGCGCAGCGCTTGGCCAACAAAGCCGGTGCTGCCAGTGACCAGCCAGGTTTTCAAAACAGCTTCCAGCCGTGCTTATTGAAGAAACTCGCGGCCGAGCGGATGAAATAGCGGCGATGCTCGGGGCCTTTTTTGGCAGCGTTGCCGCCGCCGTGGCGCACGCGCATGGTGGGCAGATACACCACGGAGCCATGCTTGCCGAGGCGCAAGGACAGATCGAAGTCTTCGAAATACAGGAAGAAACGCGGATCGAAGCCTCCCTCCTTTTGCAGCGCAGTGGTTTTGCACAACATGCAGCAGCCGCTTACGATTGCCACGTCTGCGGCTGTTTGCAGCGCCTCATTCGCCAAGTTCTGCACCGGCGCTGAACTTGTGCGGCCAAGCTGACCGCGTGGCTTTACGAGCGGCGGCAGGCTTGGCATCGAATCGAGGTCGCGGCGCTCATAGGCGGCCATGTATTTGGCAAACTGTCGACGCATAAAAGGCGGCGCATAGCCGCGCAGCCAGAACTGCAGCAGACTGGGGTAGGCTTTGCAAAGGTGCTGTTTGTTACCCATAAAGTCTGTGGCGGCGGGGCTTACCAGCACCGTGTCCGGCGCGGTGCTTAGATAGTTGACCGCGTACTCTAGGCTGTCTGGTGCAAGCTCGACATCGGTATTTAGGATCAAGTGGTAGTCCGATGTCAGCTTGGACAACACGCTGTTATGTGCCGCCCCATAGCCCACGTTACCCCAGCCTTGGCGCAGCGTCACAGACACCCCGGCCGCCTTGAGGCGTGGGAGGTCTAGCCCCAATTCACGGATATCGAGGTGCGGAAGCTCGGCGTTGTCTATTAGGCTGACATCAATGCGAAACTCGCTGTAGACCCGCTCACGCAACCGCTCCGCCGCCGCGCACAGCGAGTTAAGCAGCCGCAGCAGCTCCTCAGGAGGGCTTTGGTAGGTGCAAATAGAGGCCGAGAGGCGGGTGATGGTCAAGCGAGAAGACCCTGCAGGTAGTATCGATAAACCTGCAGTTTAGGCCTTAAATATCGACGAGTCGATCGCCGAAGGGCGTAGAGACCACACGCTTGCCCTCGGGAACCTGGCTGGGGTCGATGCGCCGGGGCCGAAAGCGCCGCGCTTGCTCATCAGGGTCCATCACCACGTCGCCGCGCTCGCCCCGCGCTGCGCGGCGTCTAAGCGCCTCGAAGGGGTTCCGTGGCGACTGGCCAGACTCTTCCTCGGTAGCGAGCCAAGTCTCGCCACCCGGTGGGTCCTCCGGCTCTATCGCTGGCTCGGGCACAGGCAGCGGCTCTGCTGCGGCAATAGACAACAGCGCCCTGTTCCCAGCGTCGCAGCGCACCCCTTGATCTTCGGACGGTGTACAGACACGCGACGCCGGGAACTGAACGGCAATCTCGCCACTGTCGGCCAGTGCCACCGAAAAGCCATCGTGCTTAGGAATGGGGGTCGAATCGCCTTTTAAAGCAACCGACAGCGTTTCACCCGAGCTGTGTTGAAGCAGCACCGTGCGCTGCCGGCCTATGCGCGTCACACCAACGAGACTGAACTCTGCTCCCATACCATCGGCGCGGCGCGGCACTGGGGCGTCGCGGCGGGAGTTTTGCTCGTCTGAGTCTATGGCTTCGAACAAAGTCAGCGGCTCGCTCGGCTCCTGCGCCAGAGTCGCACCAGCTGCCACTGTGGCCATTGCGAAGAAGAACGATAGAAAAACGGGAGATTTGCAGTGGTTTTTCTGGAGAAGCGCCATGGCTTATTTTCTCTTTGTATTGGCGGGCTGCGCCACATTCTGAAGTCTATAAGGTGTTGTTTTCACTTTGTTTACAATAAACACTCCGAGCTTTGGCGTAGTTGCCCCAAAAAACTAGCGTACAAAGCTGAGCTTTGCTCGGCGAATTTTCTAGCGAAAGTCGAGCCGCCTGGGCTCATTTATTCGCTCGGCAGTAAAAGTCTGGTTCGACTTTCCTTGTTTTGCTTAAGACTTCCTCGCCGGGCCGGTGTTGCCGTTAATCCCTAAGTGCAACGCCGGTCGCGACCCGGGTAAAGGCAGAGCTTCAGGGAGTGGCCGTGCTCGGAGATTCTATTATCAGCTTCGGCGCAAGATTTTGTAGAAGCGTCTCCTTGAGTAAGACAGCTGTGATACTGAGTCCTCAAACGCAAAAAATGCTGCCCTAAAGAGCCCCTGCGTAGGGATGCTGACAAAAGCTTAATACCCAGTAGGACGGGCATAGCCTGTAAATAGTTCTCCTGCCGCATGCCTCTGCTTTTTGTTCAGTGAGGGTTACTGCTTTGAGTGTAGCGCAGAAAGTCGCTATTCGCTGCGATGCGCGGTGCAGTTAAGGTCAGGTCTCGCTATTGAGCCTCGCCCTTCCGGCCTGCTCAACGATAGGTGCGGTCGCGTAGAGACTTATCCGCGAGCTGGTGCGCCGAGCCTCGTTCAGATCATGTATCCAACTGAGGACCCGACAATTAATCGCCCCAAAGCAAAAACGGCAGGTCAGCTTCTAAGCCGGCCTGCCGTTTTCTTGTTGCTGGGACTTAGGAGCTTACTTGTCGAATTGAATCGTGTCGCCCAAACCCTCTACAGCCACTTCCTCTTCCTTCGGCGCTGAGCCGTTTTCGAGAGTTTCCTTAAGGGCACGGCCGTAGGCGATGCGCGCCGTTTGCAGCGCCGCTGCCTGAGCCTGCAGACGGGCAAGCTCTGAGTCTACGTACTGCAGGCTGCCTAGCTGCGCCTTGGTCTCGTCGGAGAGTGTGTCAGTATCGTATTCTTTGCCGTCGATTGTGATCGTTGCCATTGTTCTAGTTTCCTTGAAGTTCTAGGTGACGCGCCACCTAGACAGCGTGCCAGATAATGAAAGTTACGCGCCAGCGGCCAAGCGCTGCGCGGTTGGCGAGATTGTAGCGGACGCAGGTTAAAAATGCGACGCAGCGCCACCCCTGCGGATGTCCGAACGGCGCCCCGCTGAAAGCGGCGAAGCGATGCGGGTTTGGCGGCTTCTGGCTGAGCGCTTCGCCGCGGGCAAGAGTGCAAACGGCTAAATACTAGACTCGTTGTTACTCCACCGGGGCCGCGCCCTTGCGCAGCGCCTCCGCCCGCTCAATGAGCGCGCGCTCGACGGGGTCCTCCCGGCGCTTGCTTGGCTTCTTACGCAGCGCCCGTCGGGTTCGCAGCTTAAGGTCGAATAACGCCGAGCTGCCCCCCTCACCCGCCAGGTCTGAACTCTCCGTCGTTGCGCCTCTCATTATGGGAACCGGCCGCGTGCCCTCGCCCAGAACGTTCGGCGCCGCCGCCGACACCGTGTTCACTGCGCTCAGCAGAGACTCTTGGTCTAGATGCGCATAGCGCTGCGTGGTTTTGATTTGGGTGTGGCCAAGAATGCGCTGCACCTCGTAAAGGCTGCGGCCGTTGTTAACTAGGAAGCTCGCAAAGCTGTGGCGCAGATCGTGAACCCGCACGTCCGCAAGCCCCGCCTGATTACGCGCCGTGTCCCATGAATAGTAGAAACTAGTTAACGGTTTGAGCGTCTTTGGGTTAGCGAACACCCACTCACAGCGCTTGGGAATTGAGTCCAGCAGCAGCTGCAGCGCATCGGAAATTGGCACATGCCGCGCTTTGCCCGACTTGCTCATGGGGATGCGCCAGATTTTTGTGTCTTGGCAGAAGTCTTGCCACCGCGCGCGCAGCAGCTCCTGCTTGCGCGCACCGGTAAGAATGAGGCCCGGCACGATGTATTGCAGCATCTCGTTGCGCGAGTGGCGCACGCAGTTCACTAGCCTATCCACCTCCTCGGAGGTGAGAAAGCGTTCGCGCTGATTGTTCTCTTCCAAAAGCGGAGTGCCAGAAACCGGGTTCTTCACCACCCCCGGCGTTTCCCACTTAATGGCGAGGTTGTACACATAGCGCATGAGAATCAGCACGCGATTGATTGTACCCGGCATGTGCGACTCACGGCGGGCATCGATGAATTGCAAGAGGTCAGTCTTGTTCAGCTGCGCGAGGGTCTTGCTGCCAAAAAACGGCTTCACGTGGTTGTTGATTAGGCTGAGGTCCGACGAGTACGAGCGCTTGTAGGTGCGAATGAAGGGCAAGTAAGCGTCGTCTAGAAAATCCGATACGCTCGGCGAGGCATCGTTCTGTTCGGGGCGCGTTGTTTGAGTCTGCGCAGAGACTGCGCTTCTCGCTGACCCAGCGGGCTTCATACCCCACTGACAGCGTAATGACGTTAGCGCCTCTTCTGCCTGCTGCTGCTTGCGCTCAGTAATCAATCGTTTAATTGCTGACAGGCGGATTAGCTTGGCATCCCCCAACTTAAGCTGAGTGGTTTTCCCTTGGTCATTGCGCTCGCGATAGTAAAAGCTGCGTGCACCGCTTTTGCGCACTTGCAGGACTAAGCCGCTAATGACGCTATCAAAGTAGTCTATTTTTTGCTGAGGGCCGCATTCAAGCGTCTCTACACGGCGTTGTGTCAAAGCGATTACCGGCATAAATCGTATCCCCCCGAATACTCATTGTCCTGCAAGTGCAATGCGTATCGGGCAGAAGAAAACTTTCTTAAGGTTGCTGGCAATCACTACTAAGGTAGCAGTTTTTACTTATCTACAAGGTTTTTTGTGAGGTGCTTGTTTTTATTTCAACAGGATGGCGGGCAGACGCGGGGGTCGTAATTAGGGTCAAAGCCTTTCGCTAGCTCAACTTAATGTCTGTCCTGAATTTGCCATTTTTCTACAACAACACATTTTAAAGAAGTTTCTATTTTGTTCGGGTTTTGAGTGGTCTCGCATAAATTGCTTACACTTACTTTACTAAACACAATTTGGAGCTGTGCTTTTTTCTAATCGCGTTTGTTCTTATTTGAACGCATGTTACTGCCAACCATCCGCTTACCAAAACACCTACGTACAAAAAAGCCAGCTCCGTTAAGAGCTGGCTTTGCCTCTAATTCGCCTTTAAAAAGTGCGAATCAATTTGCTGAAGTAGTTTTTCTCGATTTTGTCGCAGTCATCGTTCTGTGTTTCTTTATCAATTACGGCGCACTGGAAGTTTCTAAATTCTGCCTGCGGATTAACTCGATCACTAATCTGCGCTTCAAAGGTAATCTCTACTTCACTGTCTGACTCTTCGGATTCCACAACAGCCTCTATGTTGAAGATGGCTAAGTCGTCACTAATACTTGCTGTATACGCGCCTATCCACTCTTGATCATCTCTCGAGGTTGAGTCTCCGTATTCAAAACTCAGTATCACTGCAATACCATCGCTTTCAAAGACAACAAGATTAGCCCCGTACTGAGTCTGGTAGATCGCTTTCAGTGATCCTGTCGCCTTCAATACGGGCAAAGCGCGGAGTGGCCCGCTTACATCCTGACATCCGTTACCATCTAATGGGAAAGGATTACAGTAAATATCTTCTATAATCGCGCCTAAAACGCCGCCA
>JAYOBL010000001.1:58089-74826 GCA_038104835.1 Gammaproteobacteria bacterium
TATCCTTGATTGATGAAATATCCTTGTCTGTTACCTCTACTAGCTCAATGACATCGTCTATCCGGCTGCCACGTATTTCACTCCAGAAGCCTGTCAAACTAAATACATAGCCTCTGACTACATTATTGTTGGTCAGAATAACGCTGTAAGCATCGAGCTCTGGTATGACATAGATACCGTCTTCGACCTGGGCGTTAGATAGATGAGGTAGAACAGTGATCAGTGCTGCGAATAACAACTTCTCCATTTTTGCGACTCCTTGTCTGTTTGCATAAATAACAACGAGTTCTGTCTTGTTGTCGATCAACTAACTCGCAAATCGTTTCGCTAGACAAAGCGTAAACTAGCCGCGTGCTGCAAAATACCCACGCACAAAAAAAGCCAGCCCCGTTAAGAGCTGGCTTTTCTTGGTTTTAGGTTGGCTATCTAGCCCTTGGTGTTGACCAAGAACATTAGATGGTCAGATCACCTGTTGTTGCATTGAATGTTGCAGTAGACAGATCAACTAATCCGGTGATTTCGATCACTGAATCTTCAGCTGCCGTGTAGCCCGTTGTGTCACCAGGTGTTGAAGCACCGTCATCGTTATCTCGAACCAAGTAGGTGTTTCCGCCAAACTGGAACCATTCAACGAACCCGGCCGAAGTTGCATCATTGGCTGCTACGGCTGCATCTAAGTACTGAGTAAACGTTGAGTTGCTCGACAGAGTGATCTTAGCACTGCTAAAGGTAGCTGCAGCGCCAGTATCAACAACATCACCAGAACTTAGATCAGTAATAGTTGAGTAAACAGTCGATGAAACTGCTGCAGGCATTACGAAGGTATCAGAACCTTCTCCGCCCGTTAGTGTAGTCAGCGAAGACGCTGTAAGCGAGTCGTCACCTGCTCCACCAATCAGCACGTCGTTGCTACCACTACCGGTTAGGGTATCTTTACCAGCACCGCCTGTTACGGTTGTGCCTGCAGCTGCACCATCAGCCGTGTACTTAAGGTTGCCTGTAGCATCTGATGCGTTGACTGCGGTGAGAGCTGATGTCGAATCTCCATCAAGTGTTAGATGGCCGTTACCACTGACGTTGATTGTAGTAGCTGCAGTGGCAGTTACCTTAAGCGTGGCCGTATTCACTGCTGCGGTTGTCGAAATGTCTGAGACACTTACATTCACAGTTTCAATCGCAGTGGCAGTAAACTGACCGTAGTTAACGTCTGCAGCAGCAACAACAGGCGCTACAGTCACAACATCAGAAGTTCCGGTAGCAGTCTTAAGGGCAACCGTGTGATACGTATTTTCTCCGGCAGCCGCAGCTTGGAGTACGAAGGTACTGTTAGCTGCTGCACCCGTGAATGCCAAGACAGATGCGTTAGCTGCTGTAGTTCCGTCGGCCGTAGTTCCGCTTGACGTCACATAGCTATAGCCTATCTTATCTAGATCGATAGTACGGGTGTCCTGAGTACCTGCAGTGCTATTCGCAGGAGCAACTCCGAGTTCTAGTCTCTCGAAATTCAGAGCATCTGCCTTTAGCGCGTCGCCTGCCGTAGTGCTTGCGGTTGCCGTGACGGCGTTAGCTACTGTAAGCACCAGTGTATCCGTACCGTCGCCAGCATCTACCGTGCCACCAGTGCCTAATGCAGCTACTGACAGTGTCGCAGTATCGTCACCTGCGCCGAGTGTTGAAGCTTTAGTTGACGCAGCTAACTTGACCGAGTCTTTTCCTTCACCACCTGTGAATGTTGCTGCAGTACCAAGCTCCTGGGCCATTGTAACGCCGCCTGTGTTACCTGAGGCGTCAACAGAGGTGACAGCATTATTGCCGCCGTCTTCGTCGAACGTCACAGCGCCAGCGCCAGTGATAGTTACGGTCTTCGCTGCGTTGAAAGATGATGAAGAAAGGTCCAGCGAACCTGCAGCATCAATCGTAACCGACGTTGCTGCGTCAGCTGTGACGGCGACATCTGACTTCGAAAGCGCATTGATGGTTAGGCCAGTTACTGTCGCAGCAGTGCCATCGAGTGAAAGTAGAGCAGTTGCGCCAGCTACAGCGTCAAGATTAACTGTAACAGCCCCAACTGATGTTGTAGTCACAGTCATATCTTCGTCGGAGTTCTTGAGCGTTAGAGTCTCAAGCTTGTTAGCTGTGAGTGTTGAGCCAGTTTCGAAGCCGTTGACCTCAACAGTAGTCGCAGAACCCGCGTCAACTTCGACAACACCGGCTGCAATTCCAGTCACGCCTGTCACTGCGGTTACAGCTGCCGTGCCAGCAACTGCAGTTGCTGCAGACGCCTTGCCCGTTGTGGAGCCAGTAGTTGCCAGCGTGGGCGTGCTTGATGACTCGGCAACGCTGAACGTCACAGTCGCAGACGCTGCTGTAGCACCGGCAGTGGCCTCACCAGATGTAAAGCCGTTGCCGATCGAGCCTGCCGATCCGTTAGTGTAAGCACCCTGAGCTGCTGAGGCATCACCTTCAGTAGCGTTCTTTGCAAGGTTGGCAAAAGCCTGAGCCACTTCCAGAGCAGTCAGGGCTTTAGCGGCTGTGAACGTCATAGAGTCATTAGTGCCGCCTACGAGTGTTACATTTTCGCCGGCGGCCAGAGCTGCAAACGTTACCTTAGTAGTATTTGCTTTTGCGGCAACACCTTTGACGTACACTTTTTCAGCGGTGGTTGGGTCTTGGTTAATTGTTACAGACGTAGTGCTCGTTCCGCCAACTAGCTCAACCTTACCCTGTGTGATTGTCGCGCCAGTAGTGTCTGTTGCTGTTGCTGTATTCGCGCTGTAAGCCTTTTGAGTGACAGTAATGTCGCCTTTAGCCGTACCAACGATATTACCCAGAGTTGCGTTAGTGCCCGCTGTCACTTTCGCACCGGTTGAGCTTAAAGTTATAGCGCCGCCTACAGCTGTGCTTTCACCAACAAGAATAGCAGCTTTCGCGTCATTCGTAGTGCCACCACTGACATCGTAGTTGTCGGCTGCGGCAATCGTTGTACCGGCAACAGTGACTGATGCGCTGGTACCGCCATCAACACTGACCAGCCCTGTGCTGAGGTTACTGTCATTGATGCTCACCGCGCCTTTTGGAGCAGTTGTCCCGCCGACCGTTGTATTTTTTGCAGCCGTGGAACCAATGACCGTGACGTCTTTGCCGCCGTCGACTATTACATTACCAGTCGCTGCTGAGATACTTACATCTGAAGCGGCATTCGCTGTGACAGTTGCAGCCGTAGACTGCGTTGTAACGACATCATCAAGGGCTGTTGTAGCGACATCAACGGTAAGCGCACCGGCGCCTCGAGCCGTTAAAGCTTCGACGTTGCTAACATTCAACGTTGCAGGAATAGTTGAGCCTGAGGTATCGAGGTCTACGATGACAAGCGTATCAGTACCTTCGCCACCGTTGATCATGTCAGTGGCTGCCCAAGTGGCGCCAGTACCGAGAGTGAGGTTGATTAGGTCATCACCCGCTCCACCCGTGACATTATCCAGACCAGTAGTGAGCGAACTAGTGCTATAAATCGCTATCCTATTGTTTTAGCGGTATTTTCAGTCATTTCAAAAACAACTTATTTTTAGTTTTTGCACATATATTGACTGTTTGATTTTTAAATCACCCTTGTTAGAGTCATTTTAATCAGCGAAAACAATAGCTAACGAATTTCAATTTTCTGCCAAATATTGACCACTCAGAAAGAAAACCGCCGACAATCGCCTGAGATACGTAATTACGGCCACGAAAAACCGAGATGCCTTTGCTACCGTCCCAAACTAGGGAGGGCCGGCTTGTGCAGGCATGCCGCAAATGGCGCAGCCTAACTGGTTTAATAAAGGGAGCAGAAAAGGAGAGGGGGGCGGGGCAGACTCCGATACGAGGCACAAAAAAACCGGCATCCCGTGGCGGCCTTTTCAGGCGCGGGGTTGCCGGCTTTTTGGTGGGCGTGTCGCCTATGGCGTCGCCCAGCTAGTTCAAGGGGTCAGTTGGACCTACTTGATCTTAGCTTCTTTGTAGATCACGTGCTTGCGCACTACGGGATCAAATTTCTTGATCTCCATTTTGTCGGGCATCGTGCGCTTGTTCTTGTCGGTTGTGTAGAAGTGACCAGTCTTGGCGCTGGAAACTAAACGGATCTTGTCTCTCATACCTTCGCCCCTTCTTTACGGATGTCAGCGAGCACTGAATCGATTCCTAGTTTGTCGATGATGCGCATTCCCTTTGTGGATACACGCAGTTTGACGAATCGCTTCTCAGACTCGACCCAAAAACGGTGAGTTTGAAGATTCGGCGAGAATCGACGTCTGGTTTTGTTGTTAGCGTGGGATACGTTGTTCCCTGTAATTGGCTTCTTGCCAGTTACCATGCAAACCCTAGACATGTTGCTGCCTCGTTTAAGCTGCTGACACAGACTCCCGCTTTAGCGGGGCTGCCGTGAGCAGTGGTAGTCAATGAATTTATGGCTATCCTGGGCTCGGGGTAGAGCTGAGAAGCCTTGGTTCTTACCGCAGAGCCGTGTGGCTCGACCTGTTTTGCGTGACATTGGTCAGGCCCCTGCGGGCGCGCTTAGTGTCTAGCTCGGCGCTCGGCGTAAACTTTCGCTGGGCGGCGGTAAAAATGAGGGGCGATTTATACCAAAATCACCCTAGCAGTGCAAACGAAAGCGGTGTTTTTACTCGGTTTTTCGGCTTTAGGCATCAGAAATCCGGCGCTCTGCCGAACCTATGGCAGCGCCTAGTTGTTTGGGGCCGCAAACACCACTACCCCTTGTATAGAGAAGGCGGCCTGCACGAAAGGCGTGCGCAGCGTTTTCGCGCGGCTATGGAAGCCTCTGAGGCAGGCGGCAAACCGAAGCAAATGCCAAGCTGGCCAAAGGAGCCAAGAGTCTGCTGCGGGCTTGCTGCCTAAAGCTGACCGCGCTCGGCCAACGACACGACCTGCGCATGGCCTATGACTAAGTGATCGAGCACCCTGACCTCTACCGTGCCCAGCGCCTGTTTAAGCTTTTTGGTGATGTTGATATCGGCCTGACTTGGCTCGGCAATGCCAGAGGGGTGGTTGTGGGCGAGAATGACCGCTGCTGCGTTGTGATGCAGCGCGCGTTTCACGACCTCCCGCGGGTAAACCGCAGCGCCATCGAGCGTGCCGATAAACAATTCCTCGAGCTTCACTACGTAGTGCTGGCTATTGAGAAACAGGCAGCTGAACACTTCCCGCGAGCAGTTGCGATAGCGCGCCCGCAGGTAGTCGCGAGTTGCAGCCGAGCTTTCCAGCACGTCCAGCGTCGCCAGCGGCGCAGCCAGATGGCGATGGGACAGCTCGCGTATTACGCCTAACCGCGCAGCCTTGGCGGCGCCTATGCCGGGGCAGCGCTGCAACTGCTGGCAGTCGGCAGCAAGCAGGTTGGCCAAGCCGCCGAAGTCGGTGAGTAGCGCGCGTGCGAGGTCTACCGTAGATTGCCGACGACTGCCGGTGTGCAGCACGAGGCTGATGAGCTCAGCATCGCTCAGCCCCGCCGCGCCACCGGCGAGAAGTCTTTCGCGCGGGCGCTCGCTTTCAGGCCAAGCGGTTAGCCTCATTGTGAGCTCCTCTTCAGATGCGCTTGCTGCGGCTCCTCTCAAAGGATAGATCAGCGGCAATGACGCGGCGAATCGCAGACTAAATTGCCTACATTCAGGCTTACTGCTACTCTGGCCGCTATAAGTTAGTAAGTATTGGCTTCGCTTTGAGAAGGCGCATGGCTTGGCGATTACTATTAAGGCTCGACCCGTGACTCCTAAGACCGCTGCACCCAGAGCGCACGGCGCAGCAAACAGGACGCAGCGCATAAAGCCCAGCGCCTGAGCGCGAAATACTGCAGGCCAAGCAAAACATTTACCTGATAATCGGCGCTGCACGCCCGGCATCAGACCCCTTTAAAAAGAGCACCACATAAAGAGCACCACCCTATGGCGTTTAACGACTCCGCTAAAAATCCTTCACAGGATTCCCCTTCCCCCTCGCATGGCGCCCCGGGCCAAACTCTGGGCCTTGCGAATAAGCGCGTGCTGCTGGGCATCACTGGCGGCATTGCAGCGTATAAATGCGCCGAGCTAACCCGGCTGCTAATAAAAGCAGGCGCGGAGGTTAGGGTTGCGATGACGGCGTCGGCTACCGAGTTCGTTACACCGCTCACGCTGCAGGCGTTGTCGGGCAATCGCGTGCATCTGGACCTGCTGGACACCGAAGCCGAGGCGGCGATGGGGCATATTGAGCTCGCGCGCTGGGCCGACCTAGTGCTGATTGCACCGGCTACTGCGAACTCCATTGCGCGCATCGTGCACGGCGAGGCCGACGATATTCTCACCACCTTGATACTCGCCACGCCGGCACCGATTGCCTTTGCCCCGGCGATGAATCAGGGCATGTGGAGCGACGCTGCCACGCAGGCCAATCTCGCGACGCTCTGCGAGCGAGGTTTCTTGCAGATTGGTCCGGGCAGTGGCGAACAGGCCTGCGGCGACGTAGGGCTTGGCAGGCTTGCCGAGCCGCAGGAGATAGTTGCGGAATGTGCGGCGCAGTTTGAGGTAGGCGCGCTCGCAGGGCGCCAGCTTGTCATTACCGGCGGGCCCACGCGTGAAGCCTTAGATCCCGTGCGCTACATCAGCAATCACAGCTCCGGCAAAATGGCCTTTGCGCTGGCGGCGGAAGCAGCGGCGATGGGGGCGAAGGTCACGCTCATAAGCGGACCCGTTGCCCTACCCACGCCCGACCGCGTGAGCCGAGTCGACGTAGTGAGCGCGCTAGACATGCACGCCGCCGCCTTGGCGGCACTCACTGCGGAAGATCAGCTAGACGCCTTTATTGGCGTTGCCGCGGTGGCGGATTACCGGCCGGCGCAGTACGCGGACGAGAAGATTAAAAAGTCCGGCGACGAGATGAGCCTTGCGCTTGTTAAAAACCCCGACATCATCGCCGAGGTCGCCGCGCACGGTCGCAGGCCAAAGCTGGTAGTGGGCTTTGCGGCCGAAACAGAGAACGTGGTCGCCAACGGCCAAGGCAAGCTGGCCAATAAAAAACTCGACCTGCTGTTTGCCAACCAAGCGACCGATACCTTTAACAGCGACAGCGTGGCAGCAACCGTAGTCGACGCGCAGGGCACGCAGACACTAGCCGAGGGCAATAAGCACCTTGTGGCGCGGCAGCTGCTTACCAAGATCGCTGACAAACTTACACAGCAAGATTAAGCCACCGGCCAAAACTTGCTACCTAGCAAAGACAACGAGAACACCATGTCACTGACACTGAACAATGCGAAGAACATCGCCACGGTACTCACCGAGGCCCTGCCCTATATTCAGAAATTTACCGGCCGCACGATTGTGGTGAAGTACGGCGGCAACGCCATGGTGGACGAGGCGCTGAAACAAAGCTTCGCGCGGGACATCGTGCTGATGAAGCTGGTAGGCATTAATCCCATTGTGGTTCACGGCGGCGGTCCGCAAATAGGTGAACTGCTTAGCAAACTCGATATCGAGTCGAACTTCGTTGACGGCATGCGCGTGACCGACAGTCAAACCATGGACGTTGTGGAGATGGTGTTGGGCGGATTGGTGAACAAAGAGATCGTGTCGCTGCTGAATAAAAATCAGGGCAAAGCGATTGGCATTACCGGCAAAGATGGCAATCTGATTCGCGCGCGTCAGCTTAAACTAAAGGGCGGCGATGCGAACCCTGGCGGCGTTGATATTGGTCAGGTCGGCGAGGTGGTAAGTATTAACACCGAGATCATGGACGTGATGAAAGACAGTAATTTCATTCCGGTGATCGCGCCCATTGGCACAGACGAAAACGGAGCGAGCTACAACATTAACGCCGACTCTGTTGCGGGGGAACTCGCGCGAGTACTCGGCGCCGAGAAACTTATTTTGCTCACCAACATCGCTGGCGTGCAAGACAAGCAGGGCAACGTGCTCACCGGCCTAAGCACCGCGCAGGTGGATGGGCTTATTGCCGACGAAACTATACACGGCGGGATGCTGCCGAAGGTCGAGTGCGCGCTTAACGCGGTGAAGGGCGGCGTGCGCAGCGCAACGATTGTTGACGGCCGCGTAGAGCACGCGGTGCTGTTAGAGATTTTCACCGACGAAGGCGTTGGCACACTCATCACCGGCGCGTCGCTCGCGGCCGACGAACACTAGGACAGCCTACAGGACTTCCCCATGGAAAAGATTTCACGCAAAGATTACATTCTTCAGTGTTTGGCCAAGATGCTAGAAACACAGCCCGGCGCTCGCATCACTACGGCGGCCTTGGCGCGCGAGGTCGGTGTTTCCGAAGCCGCGCTGTACCGACACTTCCCGAGTAAAGCGCGCATGTTTGAAGGGCTGATTCAATTTATTGAGGACACGCTGTTCGCACGCATCGCGCGCATCGCCAGCGAAGACGGCACGACACAGGTGCGCATACAAAATATTCTGCTGTTGGTGCTGACGTTTTGCGACAGGAATCCGGGCATGACGCGCCTGCTTACGGGCGACGCATTGAATGGCGAGAACGACCGGCTGCGCGAGCGCATCGGGCAGTTCTATGCACGCCTTGAGTCACAGGTTAAGCAGATTCTGCGCGAGGCGCAGCTGCGGGAAAATCTTAAGCCCAGTATTGCGCCAGCGGCGCTGACCGGCTTGCTACTCGCCGCCGTGGAAGGCAGGCTCGCGCAGTTTGTGCGCAGCGAGTTTAAGCACTCGCCGTTGGAAGACTGGGAACTACAGTGGCAGTACCTTAGCGCCCACCTGATGATGGAGTTTGGTATAGACGACGGCTTTGGCAGTAACGCGTCGGCTTAAACACCATACTCTTCGCGGTAGCTTACTACCGCCGGCAAGTGCTGCTGCAGCGCGCCGTTATGGCTCGCCTGCAGGTAGTCGATAATGTGGTCGAGCTGAATGATGCTCACCACCGGCACTCCGTAATCTCGCTCGACTTCTTGGATAGCTGATAACTCACCGGTGCCGCGCTCTTGTCGGTCCATTGCCACGGCAATACCCGCAAGGCTCGCGCCGTTGTCGGTGATGATCTGCGCCGCCTCGCGGATTGCTGTGCCCGCGGTGATTACGTCGTCTATTACCAACGCGCGTCCGGACAGGGTGGCGCCAACAATGCTGCCACCCTCGCCGTGGTCTTTCGCCTCTTTACGATTAAAGCAGTAGGGCTTGTCGATGCCGTGGCCCGATGACAGCGCCACGGTTGTAGTAGCGGCCAGGGGAATGCCCTTGTAGGCCGGGCCAAACAGCACGTCGTAGTCGAGCTTAGAGTCGAGGATGGCATCGGCATAGCAGCGCGCGAGGAACGCCATCTTGCCGCCGGTGTTGAACAGGCCGGCGTTGAAAAAGTAGGGGCTCTTACGCCCAGACTTTAGTTCGAATTTGCCGAACTGCAGAATCTCGTGATCGATCACAAAGTGTAGAAAGCGGCTTTGGAAATCTTTCATCGCGTATCCCCTAATTTTTAATTCATAGTGCGAACTACTAGCCCAATGCTGCGCGAGAACTAACCCCGTAGCGCAGCGTTTTGCAGCTCGAACAATTCACCGATGCCTTTCTCGCCTAGCCCGATCATCTCAAGCAGCTGCGCGTGGCTAAAGTCGCCGTCTTCACCAGTGCCCTGCAGTTCGATAAAACCGCCGTTCTCGATCATCACAATGTTTAGATCGGTCTCGGCGTTGGAGTCTTCTGCATAGTCGAGATCGAGCACGCCCATGCCTTTGTAAATGCCCACCGAGACCGCCGCCACTTTGTGTTTAATGGGGTCGTCGGCAATTTTCTTGCTGCGCAGTAAACTATTTACTGCATCGACTAGCGCGACACAGCCGCCGGTGATGGCCGCGGTGCGTGTGCCGCCATCCGCCTGAATGACGTCGCAGTCGATTTTAATTGTATTCTCACCCAGGCGGCGCATATCAACTGCCGCTCTTAATGCACGACCGATTAAACGCTGAATTTCTTGCGTACGGCCGCTCTGTTTACCGCGTGCGGCTTCGCGGTCCATGCGGCTGCCAGTGGAGCGCGGCAGCATACCGTATTCCGCGGTAACCCAGCCTTTGCCGCTGCCCTTGAGAAAGCGCGGCACGCCCTGCTCTACACTCGCCGTACACAGCACTTTGGTATTGCCGAACTCCACGAGTACCGAGCCTTCGGCGTGCATCGTGTAGTCGCGCGTAATGGTGACTGCGCGGAGTTGATCGGCTTGGCGATTGCTTGGGCGTTTTACTGAGCTGGTTTGTTCAGACATAGGACTCGGGGTTTCCTGTTAAGCGGATATAAAGAGTGGCGCGTGGCAATGGCCGAATGACTTGAGGACTCGAATGCCGCGCAGAGATGCAACTAGCGATTATCCCCCAAGCGGCTCGCCGGTGCGAGCGCTTAGAAGTTTTCTGCATGCTATATTGCGGGTCTATTGATTTCACCACAGGGGCAGAGACAAACATGGTGCAAAGCATGACCGCCTTCACTCGGCAGCAGCTCGACAAAGACTACGGCTCACTCGCCTGGGAGATTCGCTCGGTTAATCACCGCTATCTCGAGGTCTCCGTGCGACTGCCCGAGTCTCTGCGCGCCTTAGAGAACACCGTGCGCGATGCGCTGCGTCAACAGCTCAGCCGCGGCAAGGTGGAGTGCCAGCTACGCCTGCAAACCGAGGCGGCCAATGGAAGCGGCAGCGAGATGGAGGTCGATGAGGCCCTGGCGAGCGAGCTACTTAGCGCTGCGCAGCAGCTAGCCAAGCTCGCCAAAAACAGCCACGCGAATGTCGCCGAGATTTCGATTACTGAGCTCCTGCGTTGGCCCGGCGTTGTCGGCAGCCGTGCGCTGGACACCGATATCATCCAAAAAGACGCGCTCGCGCTATTCGATACTGCCCTTATCGACCTAGTCGAGACCCGTGAACGCGAGGGTAGTGAGCTGGCGACTTTTATTGGTCAACGCTGCGAGACTGTTCGCGCCTTGGTCGCCGAGCTGCGGGTGATGATGCCGGAGATATTGGAGAAGCAGCGCGCGACTTTAGTCGAGCGTGTGCAAGCGCTGGCCGTAGAGCTTGATCCTACCCGCTTGGAACAAGAGGTCGCTCTGCTGGCTCAAAAGGCAGATGTAGACGAGGAACTCGATCGCCTAGGCGCCCATGTGAATGAAGTCGAGCGAGTACTAGCAACCGACGAGCAGAAAGGCCGCCGTCTAGACTTTCTCATGCAGGAGCTAAACCGCGAGGCCAACACGCTGTCATCTAAGTCGATCGTGGTTGAGACAACACGCAGCGCGGTGGATCTTAAAGTGCTTATTGAGCAGATGCGTGAGCAGATTCAGAATATCGAGTAGGCCATCAGCGGCCCACCCCTTGCAGTGATCGGCCCCGCCTGTGCTATAAGTAGAGTGTATAAAGACCCAAGCTCAAGCTCTGCTTAAGAACTCATTAGGCCCAAGGAGATAAACATGCACATTCGTCATTCCGCGGTTCGCTCTGCGCTCGCCATTGCCCTCGCTTTTTGCGCGGCAGGCTCTCTTATTGCGCAGGAGACACGCACCGACCTCAATGGCACTTTCACTAATATGTCACTCACCGGCCTCACACGTCCTGAAGGCGTGGAGCCCTTGGTGGTAGACGCGCAGCTCGCGCAGGAGATCGCAGCGGGCACCTCTATTGCGGGTCTGCCCCCCGGCGCGCTAGACGACAGCGATGAGACGGGCACAGAGAACGGGGCGCCGCCTGCGGGCAGTGTCGACTTTGGTCTGCGCGGCTACAACTCGTTTTGGACAGACCCCGGCTCGCAGCTCGCGCTTGTGATGGGCGAGTTCCGCACGTCCTATGTAATAGATCCGCCAAACGGTCAGATCCCGCGCCTCGCCGAGCCGCTTTACGACCTAGAGCGCAAAAACTTTGGCTACCGCTACCTCACTGGCATCGGCGACAACTCAGGTCCCGAGGCTCTGCCGCTTGCCGAGCGCTGCCTTATAGGATTTGGTAACACGGCAGGCCCCGGCATGATGGGCACACTATATAACAGCACCTATCAGTTCATTCAGACGCCTGACCACGTAGCGATCATCGTTGAGATGGCGCACGACGCGCGCATCATTCCTACTTATGCCAGCGCAGAAGAAGCCCGCGCTAATCGTCGTCCCGATGTGCTGGAGCAGTGGTTCGGCGACTCGGTAGGCTGGTATGAAGGCGACACGCTGGTGGTGGAAACGGTTAACATTAAGCCGCTGCAGATGCAGCAGAGTTCGGTCCCTATTTCGCCTAGCGGCAAGATCACCGAACGCTTCACGCGCTTCAGCGATACCGAGATTGTCTATCAGTTCATCGTCGACGACTCGCAGCTCTACAGCCAGCCCTGGACAGCAGAGCTCAGCTTTCACGAAACAGACGGCCGCATGTACGAGTACGCCTGCCACGAAGGTAACTACGCGATGCCAGGCATACTCGCCGGTGCGCGCCGCGCAGAAATGGAGGCGGCGCAGTAGCCGACCGCTATCGTCTGCGCGCTAAGTAGCGGATAATGCTCTGCCCGTAATGGAGAGTTTGATGCCACAAGCCACCTTATTTATCGTCACCGCGCCCTCGGGCGCGGGCAAGACCAGCCTCGTTAAGGCACTAGTTGAGAGCACAGATGCGCTATGCGTGTCGGTTTCTCACACGACCCGCGCCCCGCGCGAGGCAGAGGTCGACGGCGTGAACTACAATTTCGTGAGCCAAGAGCAGTTCTTTGCCATGCGCGAAGCGCAGGAATTCTTCGAAAGCGCCGAGGTTTACGGCAACTTTTACGGCACATCGAAAACCTGGGTTAATGAGCAGCTAGACGCTGGCACCGATGTCATTTTGGAGATCGATTGGCAGGGCGCGCGGCAGGTGCGCGAGCAGCACCCCGAAGCCTGCTCGATCTTTATATTGCCGCCGTCGCTGAAGGCACTCACAGAAAGGCTAACCGGTCGCGGCCAAGACGACGCAGACACCATCGCGCGGCGCATGCAGCAGGCGGTGGCTGAGATCTCCCACGTGGAGGAGGCCGATTACATTGTCGTTAACGACGACTTTGACAAAGCCTTGTCAGAACTGCGCGGCCTCGTGCTCGCTCAGCGCTTACTGGCGGATGTACAGCTCGATCGCTTAACCCCCATGCTTGCGGAATTGCTCGCAGGATCTGACTGAAAAGACTGCAATTTAGGGCGAGTTTGCGTAAAATCGCCGGCCGGACAGATTTTTGCCTCGCAGATGCGTTTCTAGAACGCGGCTGGGAGCCCATGAGTAAGACATTAAGGTACTGAAATGGCACGTATTACTGTAGAAGACTGCTTAGACAACGTCGACAACCGCTTTGAGCTCGTGATGGTATCGAGCAAGCGCGCAAGGCAGATTCAAACTGGCGGCAAGGACCCCATGGTCGCTCCAGACAACGATAAGCCCACGGTTATTGCGCTGCGCGAAATCGCAGAGGGCCACGTTAACGCCGATATCTTGGTCGTTAAGCCGCGCAATGAAATGGAAGAGATCGATATGGAAGCCGAGGTGAGCGCACTAGCCGCCGCTGAAGCGGCGCTTAACGAAGCGGCTTCGGAAGTGATTATTGCCGACGACGCCGAAGAAGTCGGCGCTGACCAAGCGGCAGCAGAAGAGATCGAAGACTAGGCGCATTCTATGCCCGCGACAGCCCTTGCCAAACGCGTTGATGATATCGACACACTTGCGTCGGGGCTTTCGTCCTACCTAAACCGTGATCAGATCAACGGTGTGCGCCGCGCGTACTTTTACGCAGAGCAGGCGCACGAGGGGCAGTACCGCCGCAGCGGCGAGCCCTATGTCACGCACCCCCTAGCAGTCGCTGGCATCCTATGCGAAATGCATATGGATCCGCAAAGTCTCATGGCGGCGATGCTTCACGATGTCATCGAAGACACCGGCATTACCAAAACCGCAATCAAATCGCAGTTCGGCAGCAGCGTCGCCGAGCTCGTCGATGGCGTGAGCAAGCTCAACAAGATGACCTTCTCTAGCCGCGCAGAAGCGCAGGCGGAGAACTTCCAAAAGATGGCCATGGCGATGGCGAAGGACCTGCGGGTTATTCTCGTGAAGATCGCCGACCGGCTGCACAATATGCGCACGCTCGAAGTGCTTATGCCCGAGAAGCGTCGGCGTATTGCGCGCGAAACCTTAGATATATACGCCCCCATTGCCAACCGCTTAGGCATGAACAATGTACGCGTTGAATTCGAAGAGCTAGGATTCAATGCGCTTTATCCTATGCGCGCGCGGCGCATCGACGCCGCGGTGCGCGCGGTACGCGGTAATCGCAAAGAAATCATCAGCAAGATTCAAACGTCTATCGAAGCATGTCTAGAACGCGAAGGCTTGGTTGGACGCTGCAGCGGACGCGAGAAACACCTGTACAGCATTTACGAAAAAATGCGCAGCCAACGCAAGTCGTTCTCCGATATTATGGACGTGTATGCCTTTCGCATTGTGGTCGACAAGGCCGACACCTGCTACCGCGTACTCGGCGCGGTTCACAGCCTCTACAAGCCAGTGCCCGGTCGCTTCAAAGACTATATTGCCATTCCTAAAGCGAACGGCTATCAGTCGCTGCACACTTCGCTGTTCGGCATGCACGGCGTGCCTATCGAGATTCAGATCCGCACCGAGGAAATGGAGGCGATGGCTAACAACGGCATCGCCGCGCACTGGCTTTATAAGTCTAACGAAGACTTACCGGGCAACGCCCATGGCCGTGCCCGCGAATGGGTGAACGGACTGCTTGAGCTGCAGAAGCACGCGGGTAACTCGCTCGAGTTTATCGAGAACGTTAAGATCGATCTGTTCCCCGATGAGATTTACGTATTCACACCCAAGGGTACGATTTTCGAATTGCCCACCGGTTCTACCGCGGTGGATTTCGCCTACGCGATTCACACCGATGTGGGCAATTCCTGCGTGGCCTGCCGCATAAGCCGCCGACTAGCGCCGCTAAGCGAGCCGCTGCAGAGCGGACAAACGGTAGAGATCATCACCGCACCCGGCACGCAGCCTAATCCTGCATGGCTCAGCTTTGTAGTAACCGGTAAAGCGCGCGCGAATATCCGCCACTACTTAAAGCATCAAAAAGTGTCCGAGTCGGTTGCGCTGGGTCGCCGACTACTCACCAAGGCGCTTGCGGGTTTCGGGCTAACTATCGACGAGCTTTCACAGAACAATGTCTCCGCTGTGCTGGGTCAAATGCAGCTGGATAATTTCGATGCGCTGCTAGCAGAGATTGGGCTCGGTAACCGCATGTCATTCATGGTCGCGCAGCGACTGAGCGCAAACGACAACGTGAGTACCGATGCGGCGCAGCAAGAGTCTGACCGCCAGGGGTCAATAGACATTCGCGGCTCCGAGGGCATGGTAATGAGCTATGCCAAGTGCTGCCACCCGATTCCTGGAGATCCTATTGTCGGACACGTTAGCACCGGCCGCGGCATGGTGATTCACACCGAAGACTGTAACAACATCGCTGAAATAATCGACGACCCCGAAAAGTGTATTTCCGTGCGCTGGGATCCTGAAGTGAAGGGCGAGTTCTCGGTGGAACTGCGCGTGGAGTTGGAAAACTCGCGCGGCATTATTGCGACACTCGCAACGACGATCACCGGCTGCGAGGCTAACATCGAACGAATTTCTACGGTCGAGCGCGACGCGCGCTTCAGTATCGTTAACCTGTCGCTTAACGTGAAAAATCGCGTGCATTTGGCACGGGTGCTCAAGAAAGTACGCCTGATTCGGTCTGTGCTTAAGGTTACGCGGGTTAAGAGCCGCAAGGTGCGTAAAACAATTAAGAGTATTCTGGGCGCAAACGACTAAGCCAACTATTCTTGCTTATAAGCCCGTGTTTATTAGCACGCTGTTGGTTAGCTACTCTAAACAATCACTCCATTAAGGACCCAAAATGTCTACACTCAATGCCATAAACACCGCGGCGGCCCCGGCTGCGATCGGTCCTTACTCGCAGGCTATAAAAACCGGCGGGCTAGTTTTTCTATCGGGGCAAATACCCTTAGACCCCCAAACCATGGAAGTAGTCGAAGGCGGGATCGCTGCACAAACGCATCAGGTTTTTAAGAATCTCATCGCTGTTTGCGAGGCCGCAGGCGGCACTCTTGCGAGCGCGGCAAAGCTAACCATTTACTTAACCGATCTCGGTGACTTTGCCAAGGTAAACGCAATTATGGCAGAGTATTTTTCCGAGCCGTATCCAGCACGGGCAACCATACAGGTCTCGGCTCTGCCGAAGGGCGTTGCCGTTGAGATAGACGCCGTCCTCAGCCTGTAGCGCGCCGCCCAACTTTTGTAAGGACGCCTCTGCGATGCCAGCGACGCCGCGTTCATTCCCACCGACAGTCACTCGACGCTTAGACTCTATGTCGCCGGCGCGGCTCAAAGGTGTTGGGCCGGCGCTTGAGAAAAAGCTGGCGGCTATCGGCATCCTTACCCTCCAAGACTTACTGTTTCACCTACCGCTGCGCTATGAAGATCGCACGCGGGTGACGCTCACTGCGCGCGCGCAGCTGGGAGAATATCAGCAGTTTGAAGGAGAGGTGACGAGCTGCGAGATTCAGTTCGGTAAGCGCCGAAGCCTGCGCTGTAGTCTGAGGGATTCCAGCGGCAGCATTACTCTAAGATTCTTTCATTTTAGCGCCGCGCAGAAAGACTCTTTGGCGGTTGGCACTGCTCTGCGCGTGTACGGCGAAGTGA
>JAYOBL010000001.1:74836-85827 GCA_038104835.1 Gammaproteobacteria bacterium
GCGAAGTGAAGCGCGGACGCAGCAGCTTTGAGATTTTCCATCCCGAGTACAAACCGCTTTCGCAAGTCAGTGCGGAGGTGCCCGACACACTCACACCGATCTATCCGACCACCGAAGGGCTTCTGCAGCCGCGGCTGCGCAGTATTATTGCGCAAGCAGTGGATCTTGTAGTGGGTAAAGATTCAATAGAGGACTACCTGCCCGAGGATCTGGTTAAGCGTCTTGGACTTGTAAGCCTTGCCGATGCGATTCTTCACATCCATCGCCCCCCTGCAGACGCCTTTGGCGGCTGGGATCGTGAAGCGCCAAATCCCGGACGCGATCGCCTGGCTTTCGAAGAACTCCTGACACACAGACTAAGTTTACGCCGGCTGCGGGAAGACTCGGACAATCAGGCAGCGCCGCAGTTTTCAAATAATAACGACCTGCTGCGCGGTTTTACTGCTCAGCTGCCGTTCGAGCTGACCGGCGGACAGCAGCGGGCGTTTGCAGAAATCGGTGAAGATCTGCAGCGGCCAACGCCGATGCTTCGGTTGTTGCAGGGTGACGTGGGGTCGGGCAAAACCGTTGTGGCTGCGCTTGCGGCGCTTAGCGCTATCGGCGCGGGTTACCAAGTCGCGCTTATGGCGCCGACCGAAATCTTAGCCGAGCAGCATGCGATAAATTTTCGCCAATGGTTCGAGCCGCTTGGCATCGAAGTGGGGTGGCACAGCGGTAAACAGAAAGGTAAGCCCCGTGCGCAGCAGTTAGAAAGAGTCGCAAGTGGTGAGTGCCAAATTCTTGTCGGCACCCACGCGCTGTTTCAAGGCGAAGTCGCCTACGCAAAACTCGGCTTGATTATTATCGACGAACAGCACCGCTTCGGTGTGCAACAGCGTTTAGCGCTGCGCGAGAAAGCGGCTGCACTGCAGATTAATCCGCATCAGCTAGTGATGACGGCGACGCCTATTCCGCGCACGCTTGCGATGAGCGCCTATGCCGATCTAGACAACTCTGTGATTGACGAACTGCCGCCCGGCCGCACGCCGGTGAACACGCTCATTGTCTCAAACGAGCGCCGCGACGAGGTTGTGGTGCGTATTGCCGCAGCCTGCGAAAACCAAAGTCAGGCCTACTGGGTGTGCACCCTCATCGATGAAAGCGAAGTGCTTCAGTGTCAGGCGGCCGAAGTTACTGCCGAGCAGCTCGCGGAGCAGCTGCCGCAGGTGCGGGTTGGGCTCGTACACGGGCGTATGAAACCTGCGGAAAAGGCAGAGGTGATGGCGCGCTTCAAGGCCGCTGAAATCGACCTGCTTGTAGCAACGACGGTAATCGAAGTGGGTGTGGATGTGCCCAACGCGAGCCTGATGGTCATCGAGAACCCAGAGCGGCTTGGCTTGGCGCAGCTGCATCAGCTAAGGGGACGCGTGGGTCGCGGCTCGAAAAAGAGCCACTGCATTTTGCTTTACCAAACGCCGCTGTCGAGAAACGGCAAAGAGCGGCTTGGGGTGATGCGAGAGAGCAATGACGGCTTTTTCATTGCCGAAAAAGACCTCGAGCTGCGTGGTCCGGGTCAAGTGCTGGGCACCGCGCAAACCGGACTTATGGAATTTCGAATCGCGGACATCGCGCGCGATGCTGCTATGCTCGACGAAGTAAAGGACGCCGCCGACTTCGTGCTCAGCCGGCATCCGGATATCGTTGACGCGCTAGTGAGGCGTTGGCTTGGTGAGAATATTCACTATGCGAATGTTTAAATGTTTTGGGGGTTTTTTTTTTAGGGGGGCTACGAACCCTAAGATCGTATTAATGAAAGGAGAAAAATAATGACAGCCTTTAGATTTTACCTTGTTGCACTGTGTCTCTTCCTTAGCTACTACACTTTCGTGGTGATTAGCGATTTTGGGATCAATCTCTTTCTGCCGTTCTTTGGGGCCATTACTAATATGACCTGGTCGGGTCAGTTCAACCTAGACTTCATGATGATGCTCTCGTTGAGTGCGCTCTGGGTTGGCTGGCGCGCAGGCTGGACAGCCCAGGGTCTGCTGCTCGCGGTGCTAGCATTTTTTGGCGGCGCGCTGTTCCTGTCGGTTTATCTTTCCGTTCTTTGCATTCGAGAAAAAGGAAATGTTAAGCAAATATTAGTCGGGGGTCGATGAGGCTCAGAAGAAGGGCTCGGTCCCCTTTATCGAACGGAATTGTTATTCGTCGCACCTCCGTTGGAAGAAAGTGGGTTTGACCCCATTTTCCAACCTCTCCTTTCGATCCCGCGGTATACTGCGGGGTATGATTTCAGCTAGCTTCAAAGCCAAACTCCCCGCGTTTAAACAACTCATGCGCCTCGACAGGCCCATCGGCATCTTGCTGCTGCTGTGGCCGACGCTCGGTGCTCTCTGGCTCGCAAGCGAGGGCTTTCCACAATTAGATCTGTTGTTGATTTTTGCGCTTGGCACTGTGGTCATGCGCTCGGCTGGCTGCTGCATCAACGACTTCGCTGACGCCAAGATCGATGGCCATGTGGCGCGTACAACCCAGCGCCCTCTTGCGACCGGGGAGCTCTCGCGCCGAGAGGCGCTACTGGCGTTTGTTGCTCTGTCACTGCTCGGTTTTGGACTTGTGCTGCTCACCAATCGCTTTACGATCCTATTGTCCTTTGGGGCGATAGCCGTTGCCGCGCTCTATCCTTTTATGAAGCGGCTGACGAATCTACCGCAGCTGGTGCTGGGCATCGCCTACTCCTTTGGAATACTGATGGCCTTCAGTGCCGCGACCAACGAGATCCCTCCTGCCGCTTATCTGCTCTTTATCGCTAACTGCCTTTGGACCACCGCCTACGACACCCAGTACGCGATGGTAGACAGAGAGTACGACCTGAAGATCGGCGTGAAGTCGACGGCGGTTCTGTTTGGCAGCGCCGACACGCTTATCATTGGCCTCTTACAGGGGCTCGTAATCCTCGCCTGGTGGCTCGCGGGGTATCGATTCGAGCTCGACTGGCCCTACTTCGCTGGGGTTATCGCGGCCGCAGTCCTGTTTATTTACCATCAAACGCTCATTCGGGATCGCCTACCGGAGCCGTGCTTCAAGGCGTTTCTGCATAACCGCTGGGTGGGTCTTGTGATGTTCCTTGGCGTGGTAATTGGCTAGGTTAAGGGTCTATTTATGGGGTCAGGCCCCTTTTACCGGCAGATTTACTGATTTCGACGCCGAAATGTAGCGGAGCCCCGCTCCTATAACCCATCGGATTTAACGATCGTCGTTATAATTTCTTCTCGTTTTACCAATAGACTCACGCGGCTTACAGTAACTCCAGTGTCGCAATAACGCGGCACCATCAAAAAGGGGACTGAGCACTTAACTCACCCCTTAAATCAAGGAAGAAACTATGGGACTTCGTATAAACGACACAATACCTAACCTCCATCTCGAGACCGATCTAGGTTCGTTCGATCTGCACGACTGGATAGGTGACAGCTGGGCCATTCTCTTTAGCCATCCCAAAGACTTCACGCCCGTTTGCACAACGGAGTTTGGCGCAGTTGCCCAACTCGCTGATGAGTGGGCTGCGCGCGGAACTAAGGTCATTGGCCTGTCTGTTGACGGCGCAGAGGAGCACGTTGAGTGGAAGCGCGACATCGAGAAGTATTCTGGCGCGCCCGCAGGCTTTCCAATTATCGCGGACGAATCGCTAGAGGTAGCCAAGGCGCTAGACATGCTGCCGGCAGACGCCTATCTACCCGACGGCCGCACCGCTGCCGACTCTGCCAGTGTACGGGTGGTGTTTATCATTAGCCCGGACAAGAAGCTGCAGCTGTCCATGACCTACCCCATGTCTGTGGGTCGCAACTTCGCCGAGGTGCTGCGTGCGCTGGATGCACTGCAAGCGACTTACCAAACGCCCATTGCCACTCCAGCCAACTGGGAGCAGGGACAGGATGTTATTGTCGCTTTGTCCTTGGACGACGCGGCGGCGAAAGAGAAGTTTGGTGAGATTGATGTAGTGCTGCCATACCTTCGAAAAACGAAGCAGCCTAAGTAGTTTTTTTATGGGATCTGTTAAGGGGTCTGACCTGACCCCTTGAAAGTCTCCCCTCAAAGGCTTCTTACTCGGCTCCTTAAAGCCAATTTGAGACCCCGTAAAGCCAATCGCCACACTCGCAAGCTGGGTGAAGAGCCCGGGCTGATCGCGTCTTTATCTTCGAATGATGTTGCGACGGGAAGGATTGGCGAGACCGGGCCAAGGCTGCTTAGTCTTCACGAGATTAAGCCGCCTTGGTCGCCTATAAAGGGGGCTGACCCCTTTTAGCCTCTTCTTAAGTTCCTGTGAACGACTGAATGCCGGTTTGTGCGCGGCCCAGAATCAGCGCGTGGATGTCCGACGTGCCTTCGTAGGTGTTGACGACCTCGAGGTTCTGCATGTGGCGCATTACCGGGTATTCGTCGGAGATGCCGTTGCCGCCGAGCATGTCGCGGGCATCGCGGGCCGCGGCCAAGGCTTTTTCGCAGGAGTTGCGCTTAAGCAGGGAGATCAGTGGCACTGCGAGCTTGCCCTCGTCTTTCAGGCGGCACGCCTGCAGACAGCCCTGCAGGGCGAGCGATAGCTCGGTCTGCATGACGGCAAGTTTCTTTTGAATGAGCTGATTGGCAGCGAGCGGGCGACCGAACTGCTTGCGGTCCAGCGTGTACTGCAGCGCCGCGTGCCAGCAAGTTTCGCCGGCGCCGATCGCGCCCCAGGCAATGCCTAGCCGCGCCGAGTTGAGGCAGGAGAACGGCCCGTTCAAGCCGCGAGCCTTGGGCAGTTTGTTTTCCGCCGGCACGAACACTTCGTCCATAACGATCTCGCCGGTGACCGACGCGCGCAGGGCAAGCTTGCCTTCGATCTTAGGAGCGCTCAGGCCTTCCATCCCCTTTTCAAGAATGAAACCGCCAATCACGCCGTCGTCGTCCTTCGCCCAGACGATAAACACGTCGGCAAAAGGCGAGTTGCTGATCCAGTTCTTAGCGCCGGTGAGACGGAAACCGCCGTCCACACTGCGCGCACGGGTGATCATGCTGCTGGGGTCGGAGCCGTGGTCGGGCTCGGTGAGGCCGAAGCAGCCGATGTATTCGCCGGTTGCAAGCTTGGGCAGGTACTTCTGCTTCTGCTCTTCGCTGCCGAACTCGTTGATGGGGTGCATGACGAGGCTAGACTGCACGCTCATCATTGATCGATAGCCGGAGTCCACAGCTTCGACTTCTTTCGCGGCGAGTCCGTAGCAGACGTAGTTCACGCCTGCGCAGCCGTAACCCTGAATGGTTGAGCCCAGCAGGCCGAGCGCGCCCATTTCACGGAAAATCTCCGGGTCAGTCTGCTCGTTACGGTAGGCGTCCTTCACACGCGGCAGCAGTTTTTCCTGCGCGTATTGACGCGCGGTATCGCGCACTAGGCGCTCCTCTTCGCTGAGCTGTGATTCCATGAGGAACGGGTCTTTCCAATCAAACTGTGCGGCGTCCGAACGAACAGACATAATCTTCTCCTAATACGGGATTCTTGCGAGGGCGTAAGTTTAGCAAAAAAAAGGCCAACAGACCTCTGTTGGATTGGCAATGGGTTGTCGGAAAAAGGGGTCTGTGTACCCGGCTTCCTGCTAGAATGGCGCGATGGATGTCTCGCATATACTCGACTCGCTCAACGATGAGCAGCGCAACGCCGTTGCTAATCCCAGCCAACACCTTCTCGTGCTCGCCGGCGCCGGCAGCGGCAAGACGCGCGTGCTGGTGCACCGCATCGCTTGGCTTTTAGAAGCAGAGCAAGCTTCGCCTTTTTCAATTCTTGCAGTGACCTTTACGAACAAGGCGGCAAGAGAGATGCGCCACCGCATAGAGTCTCTCATGGGCCAAGCATTTGGCGCGATGTGGGTAGGCACCTTTCACGGCCTTGCCCACCGCCTGCTGCGTACGCATTGGGAAGAGGCCGGGCTGATTCAGGATTTCCAAATCCTAGACAGCGACGATCAGCTGCGCCTTATCAAACGCATTAATCGCGAACTGCAGATCGACGAAGAGCGGTGGCCGGCAAAACAATGCCAATGGTATATCAACGGTCAGAAAGACGAAGGTCTGCGCGCGGCAAACATCGACGATTTCGGCGACGAATATACCAAAACCATGCTGCGCATTTACCGCGCCTACGAGATCGCTTGCGACCGCGGCGGCATGATCGACTTTGGCGAAATCCTGCTGCGCTCACACGAGCTCTGGCTCAAGAATCCGCAAATACTCGACCACTATCAGCGCCGCTTCCAACACATTCTTGTGGACGAGTTTCAAGACACCAACTCGATCCAATACGCTTGGCTGCAGGTACTCGCCGGGCGCGGCAGCAACCTAATGGTCGTGGGCGACGACGACCAATCGATCTACGGCTGGCGCGGGGCGAAGATCGAAAATATCCAGCAGTTCAGTAACGACTTCCCCGGCGCCCAACTGGTCAAGCTTGAACAAAACTACCGCTCGACCAAGAACATACTCGACGCCGCCAATAGCCTTATTACTAACAACGCCTCGCGCCTCGGCAAGCAGCTGTGGACCGAAGGCGTTGCAGGTGAACCACTCAGCGTCTACGAAGCCTTTAACGAGCAGGACGAGGCGCGCTTCGTTGTCGACCGCCTGCAGGACTGGTTTAACGGCGGCAACCGCCGTGTCGACTCCGCCGTGCTCTACCGCTCGAATGCCCAGTCGCGCGAGCTTGAAGAGGCGCTGCTGCGCGTTGGCATGCCCTACCGTATTTACGGCGGCCAGCGTTTCTACGAACGCCTAGAGATCAAGAACGCACTCGCTTATCTGCGGCTCGTCATTAATCGTTTCGACGACACCGCTATTGAGCGAATCATTAACGTGCCAACCCGCGGCATAGGCGGGCGCACGCTGGAACTGTTGCGGCAAACCGCGCGCGAGCGCGACTGCTCACTCTGGGAAGCGGCGGTGCTGGCGGTTAACGAATCGCTTCTTTCAGCACGCGCGGCAAATTCGGTGCTCGCTTTTCTCCAGCTTATCGACGGGCTAGACGAGTCCTGCCGCGATCTCGAACTGTATGCAAAAACCGACCTGATTATTAAAAGCACAGGGCTAATTCCCCACCATGAGAAAGAAGGCGGTGAGAAGGCGCGGGCGCGCATAGAAAACCTTGAAGAACTCGTCACCGCGGCAAGCAGTTTCGATGTGACCGACGCCGAGGAAGAACTCGACACGACGTCCTCGGCTTTCTTGGCCGCGTTCTTAGATCAGGCCGCACTAGATGCCGGGGAAGGCCAAGCCGCTGCAGACGAGGACGCGGTGCAGCTAATGACCTTGCACAGTGCCAAGGGTTTGGAGTTTGATTTAGTCTTTTTGGTCGGCATGGAAGAGGGGCTTTTTCCCCACAAGATGTCGATGGACGATCTGGCGGGCTTAGAGGAAGAACGACGCCTCGCCTACGTGGGCATTACCCGCGCCAAGCACAAACTCTATCTGTGCCACGCCGAATCACGGCGCATGCACGGCGAGATAAACCTCGCCCGACCCTCACGCTTCGTGCGGGAAATACCCAAGTCGCTTATAGAGGAAGTGCGCCTAAAGACCGCGATTAGTCGTCCCGCCATAGGCGGCGCCAGGCTCGGTAGCAAAAATCCTAGCGGTAATCTCGACGGCAGTGTGGACGTGCCGCAAACTAATCTTGCGCTTGGCCAGCGAGTAATTCATGGCAAGTTCGGCGAGGGCGTCGTGCTGAATTATGAAGGCCAAGGCAACAACGCGCGGGTACAGGTGAATTTCGACGACGCCGGCAGCAAGTGGCTCGTGCTGTCCTACGCCAAGCTCGAAGTCGTCGGCTAGTCGACAGCTCGCGCGCCGACGCTTACACTTCTGCGACTGTTTTATTTCTCCTTCTGTGCGGAAACGACTATGTTCAATTGGCTCAATGCGCGTACGCGCCAATCCTTTTTGATATTCGCAAGCCTCGGCCTCTTGAGTGCCTGCGGGGAAGCGCCGAGCACTGACAGCGCAGCGGCAACTACGCCGCAACAAAGCTATGAGTGGAAGCTCATCACGTCTTGGCCAAAGAACCTGCCCGCGCTGGGCACAACGCCAGAGTACTTCGCCGACATCGTCGAAGAGATGAGCGCCGGGCGAATGAAGATTCGCGTGTTCGGCGCTAACGAACTGGTAGGCGGGCTTGAGGTATTCGACGCCGTGTCTTCTGGCGTGGCGGAGATTGGTCATTCTGGCGCTTACTATTGGCAAGGCAAGATCGCCGGCACGCCTTTTTTCTCCACCATTCCCTTTGGTCTCACCGGTGTCGAGATGAACGCCTGGCTGGACTACGGCGGCGGCAAAGAGCTGTGGCGCGAGATTTACGAGCCCTTCAATCTTTACCCTACCCGCGGAGGCAACTCCGGCACGCAGATGTTTGGCTGGTTCAACAAAGAGATAAATTCTTTGGAAGACATTAAAGGACTGAAGATGCGCATCCCAGGCCTAGGGGGCGAAGTCTTCAGCCGCGCTGGCGGCACGCCTGTGACGATGCAGGTCAGCGACGTGTTTACGTCGATGCAAACCGGGGCACTCGACGCCACCGAATTTGTTGGCCCCTACAACGATCTCGCAGCCGGCTACCACACGGTGGCCGACTACTACTATTACCCCGGCTGGCACGAGCCCGGTTCGACTATTGAGCTAGTCTTTAACAAAGAGAAGCTCGACGCCCTGCCCGCGGACCTTCGCGCTATTGTGCTCAACGCCGCCGAGGTGATGAATCAGAAACTGCTAGATGAATACACGGCGCTGAATAACGCCGCGCTGCAGACGCTAATCGACGAACACGGGGTGCAGCTGCGTAAACTTCCGGACGATGTGCTGGCGGAGTTTAGGCGTTTGTCAGCAGACGTAGTAGCGGAGCTCGCAGACACCGACGCCACGACCCGCCGTATTTACGAATCTTACTCGACGTTCCAAAAGGGCGTAGAGAACTACCACGCCATCTCTGAAGAAGCCTACATAGATGCAAGGCGCGCACGCTAGACTAGCGCGCTTTGCGAGTCTTTAGCCCTTTATCCTAAAAGACTAGTCCCGGGCCGGCGGCAGCTGGCGCGGCTTGCCCTGTTCGTCTATCGCCACGAAGACAAACAGGCCGTCGCCCACTTTAGTCGTCGCTTTCTCTTGATCGAAGGGCGTGGTCCAAACATCAACCGAGATCTCTAGCGACGTGCGGCCTCGGCGCACCACTTGGGTGTAGCAGCTCACCACGTCCCCCACACCAACCGGCTTAATAAAGTTCACGTTTTTGATCGACACGGTCACCGACCTGCCCTGACATTCACGTTTGCTACTTATGCCAGCCGCTATATCCATCTGCGAGACAAGCCAGCCGCCGAAAATATCGCCGTTGGCATTCGTATCTTTGGGCATGGAGAAGGTTTGCAAAGCCAGTGTGCCTTGGGGCGTAGGCTGAACGTCGGACATCGTGTTTTCCTTTGTGAAGTAGGTGCTAATTCAGCTGCGCCGGCAGCCAAGTCGCAAGCTGTGGCCACGCAGCGAGCAGCAGCATGAGCGCGATTTGCAAGGCGACAAACGGGATAACGCCGCGGTAAATATCCTGAGTCCGCACTTCCGGCGGCGCGACACTGCGCAGATAGAAAAGCGAGAAGCCAAAGGGCGGTGTAAGGAAAGAGGTTTGTAGGTTAATAGCGATCATCACGCCCAGCCATACCGGGTCTACTCCCATAGCCAGAAGAATTGGCCCCACCAAGGGCACGACCATGAACGTGATCTCGATGAAATCGAGTATGAAACCCAGCAGGAAGATCAGAAGCATCACAAGCAGCACCGCTGACACCACGCCGCCAGGTAGATTTAACAGCAGTTCTTCGATAAGCGTATCGCCGCCAAAGCCGCGGAATACCGAAGAGAACACCGCCGCGCCCACAAGAATAAGATAAACCATGGAGGTCACGCGCAGTGTTTCGAGACTCACTTCATGCAGAACCGATAAGCCGAGCGCGCGCTTTGCCGCTGCCAAAAACAGCGCGCCAACGGCGCCGACGCTTGCCGCCTCGGTTGGCGTTGCAACGCCAAGCAGTATTGAGCCGAGTACCGTGACTACCAAGAACACCGGCGGAAGAAGCCCCTTGAACAGCGCCAGGGTCAGGCTCTTATGCTGGGCGCGCAGGGCGTTAACTTCAGCCGCTTTGAGAGACGGCGCATCGGCGGGCTTAAAGAGCGCGGTGAGAAGCACATAGGCGCCGTAGCAGAGCACGAGCAGCAGGCCAGGGACGATGGCACCGGCAAACAGGTCGCCGATCGACACCGTGTCGGGGGCAAACACGCCGCTGTTCAGCTGCGACTGCTGATACGCATTCGAGATCACCTCGCCTAGGAGCACGAGGCAGATCGACGGTGGGATTATTTGTCCCAAGGTGCCGGTCGCGCACAGCGTCCCCGCGGCGAGACTGGGCTTGTAGCCAGCTTTGAGCATGGTAGGCAGCGACAGAATACCCATGGTGACAACAGTGGCGCCGACAATGCCGGTACTCGCCGCCAGCAGCATGCCAACAAGCACCACCGACAAACCGAGCCCGCCGGGTACGCGAGCGAACACCACCGCCATATTGTTCAGCAGATCTTCGGCGACTCGGCTTTTTTCCAACATCGTGCCCATAAAGACAAACAGCGGAACAGCGAGCAGGTTTTGATTCGTTAGAATCCCGTAGAGCCTGTTGGGGATCAGCTCGAGATAGATAACATCGAACGCGCCGAACAGCAGGCCAAGGCCGGCGAAACCCAGCGAGACGCCGGTTAGGGTGAGTGCCACCGGATAGCCGAGCATCAGCGCGGCGCAAATGACGAGGAAAAACAGTAGTGGCAACAGCTCGGTCATCGTCTAGAGTCCACCGCCGATATCGGGCGTGGTCGGACCGGTAGCGCCGCTGATTAGCGTGCGTAGGCTTTTGATGAGCTCAGCAATCCCCTGCAGCGCTAACAGCGCCGCGAGTACCAGT
>JAYOBL010000001.1:85837-115748 GCA_038104835.1 Gammaproteobacteria bacterium
CTTCAGCAGGTAGACTAGTGGCAAGCCGCTGGTTTCCGGCGAGCCCTCGCGAATGCGCCACGCCAACGCGACGTAGTCCCAACTGATAAAAAAGATAAAGCCCACAGCCGGCAGCAGAAACAGCAGGGCGCCTGCGCAGTCAACCATGGCCTTGCCGCGAACACTCAGGCGCGAATAGAAGATATCGACCCGTACGTGGCGCTGCGCCTTTAAAGTATAGCCCGCGCCGAAAACAAACAGCGCGCCGTTGATATACATCACGCTCTCTTGCAGCGCTACCGAGCCCATTTGCAGCCCGTAGCGCAACACGACGATTGTTATCATGACCACAACCAACAGCAGGCTCAGCCAGGCCGCAGCGCGTCCAATGGCCTCGCTAAGCGCGTCGATACCCGCTGCGATTCGCCCGCCTAGGGCTAGTGGCGCATCTAGACGACGGCTTTGTGGTGAGCGGGATGTATTCGGCATGATTTAAGGTCTGGGGTCTTGAAGCCAAGTGTACCGGAACAGATAAAGACGACGATTATGCCACAGTCAGCCAAGCAGGACGCGCAGCAGCTGATAGCTCAGCAGCAGAGAGCCAAGCGCTAGCGCGACCACCATCGCCCCTAGCACGCGGTAAGCGAGCCGTTTGAGCCAGCGGCCAGCGCGCCGCAGCCAGCCTTCGTTCGCTGCCGCCGGTGGCGGGTAGTCGCTCAGCAGTCCCGCCAGCGCGAGTGCCACAAGCGACCATAGCAGCAGGACAAGGCTGAGCATCGCTGCTGCGTCCTGCTCCAAACTCTCAAGCTGCAAGACTCGCTGCACGAATACCGTTAGCGCAGCGACAGCAACGAGTAGAGTTAACGGGGTGAATCGGCGCAAATGGGTAGCAATTCGCGCGAGTCGCTCTATCATAGGGATCTCGTGGAAATTGGGCGTTGAAGCGCCACTCTAACGCATCAACGCCCGCGGGCGAAATGAACTAGAAGCCCTGACGCCAGCGCAATAAATTAGAGAGTATTAAGCACAATGAGCGAGCGTGTCGAAAAAGTAGAGCTGCCCTTCATCGCCGGCTTTAGCGCCGATGACCAGCCGGTGTTCGAGTCCTTGGAAGTCGAGATCGTCGACCCCGCTCAGGACGAGGTGCGCCTACTGCGCTCACCGCTGCTGACGCGCAACGTGGCCTCAGGAGACAAGCTCAAGGTAATCAATCCGGGCAGCGCTCAATACGAGCTGCTCGAGCGCAGCGGCAATCTGAGCGTGAGAGTGCTGCGTAGAGACGACATAGACGCGCTAGGCCAATACCTCACGCCAAAGATCGAAAAACTAGGCGGATCATTAGACCACGCCAACCCCCGTGCGCTGGTCTACAGTATTCATGTCAGCATCGGCTTTAAGCCGATCGAAGACCTTTTGAACGAAGCCTGCGCGCGGTTCGACGACTCAATGTGGAACTACGGCAATGTCTACGACCCCGAACACGGTGAGACACCGATGGAGTGGTGGCTAGAGCTCGACGAGAGATAAATTTGTAGTAGACAACTGCCGCCTAAAATTAACGCCCCAATCAGTGAGAAGGACTCGATGCTACTAGTTGTTTCACCCGCCAAGTCTCTCGACTTCGAGACGCCTGCCAAGACACAAAAATTCACCACGCCGAGTTTTCTGGACGATTCCAAGAAGCTAGTGAAAGACCTGCGTAAACTGAGCCCGGACGACATTTCCGAGCTGATGAGCGTGAGCAGCAAACTAGGAGAGCTCAACCACGAGCGTTTCGCCAACTGGCACACTCCCTTCACACCCGAGAACGCCAAGCAGGCACTTTTTGCCTTTAAAGGCGATGTCTATTTGGGTCTAGACGCAGACCGCTTCTCTGCCGCCGACATCACGTTCGCTCAAAAACATCTGCGCATCTTGTCCGGGCTTTACGGCGTGCTGCGTCCTCTCGATTTGATGCAGCCTTATCGCCTCGAAATGGGTCGGAAGTTTGCCAGCGGCAAAGCTAACAGCCTGTATGAATTCTGGGGCGAGCGCCTCACGCAGTTTCTCAACGACGAGCTCGCGCAGCACAAGGGCAAGAGCCGCGTGCTTGTTAATTTAGCGTCTAACGAATACTTCAATTCAATAAAACCCAAGGCGTTAGATGCCTCGATCATTACGCCAGTGTTTAAAGATTTCTCCGGCGGTAAGTACAAGATCGTTAGCTTTTATGCGAAGAAAGCTCGCGGAGAAATGGCGGCCTATATCATTCAGAATCGCCTGAAAGACCCCGAGGCGCTGCTTAATTTCGACGTGAACGGCTACGCTTTTAGTGCTGCGGATTCGACACCAGACTCGCCTGTTTTCCTGCGTAAGCAGTAACAATGCGAAAGCAATAGTTAGATAGGCTTGGATTGTGAATGAACTGCCCTTCAGCCAGAGCTGCGAGAACAATAAGCAGCCCATTCTCGATAGAATTCGGCCTCTGCTAGCAAGCACGTCCCGCGTGCTTGAGATAGCCGGCGGCACGGGTCAGCACGCTGAATTCTTCGCAGCAAACCTGCCTCATCTCTATTGGCAGGCTAGCGATGTGCCTGGCAATGTTGCAAGCCTCAATCAGCGGCTCGCCGCCGCGCAGCTTAAGAATTTATCACCCGCAGCCTTACCGCTAGATGTGAACCAAGAGTCTTGGCGTGATGGCAGCTGGGCAGAGAGCACGGCGGTGCCTGCGCCCCCAAACAACGCTGAGGATTCCCAAAGCCAATACGATGCGCTTTTTAGCGCCAACTGCCTGCACATCATGAGCGCCGATTCGGTGGCCAATTTTTTCCTCGGTGCTGGCAAGCTGTTTAGCGGCGCAGGCCTAGTTCTTCTTTACGGGCCCTTTAAATATCAGGGCGAATTTACCTCGGCCAGCAACGCCGCGTTCGATGCACGGCTTAAGGAGCGCTATGAAGGGAGCGGTATTCGCGATTTTGAACTGATCTGCGATTTGGCGCGGGGCGCGGGTTTCGCGCTGCAAGAAGATTTCGAGATGCCGGCGAACAATCGACTACTGGTATTCAGCACGCGCTGAGTGGCTAGAGAAATTCCAGGAAAGTCTTGGAGGTTTTTGGGGTTTAGCCTTTATAAAAAGAAGCTGGGGCGAACCCAGAAAATCAGGAAAATCTTTGCGCCGTTAACGCCATGCCTCCGCGAAGCCTCACGCGTACTCACCCCTGCCGCGCACTAGGCCGCGTAATAGCCCACGTGCTAGCCCACGCAAAAGAAAACAAAGCGCGTTCCTATCGCTCAGATTGCCGCGCTTGCTCCAACTCGCGATATTCCTCCACAAGCGCAATGCGCTCGGACGTTTGCGGATGCGTCATAAAATAACTCAACAGCGTATCCTCTAGATCTTCCTCATCCGCGCTGGTTTTAGCCCCAACCTCACTCGACTCGCGAAGGAACTCTTCATCAATCTCAGTAATTCGTTGCCGCTGTGCCACCTCCTCGAAAGCCGTCATGATCTGCGCGAAGCTGTCTATCGGGATCTCGTTGGTGATAAGTTTTTCGAGAGCATAGCGGTCGGCTTCGCGCTCGAAGTCCCGAGAGTAGGCGCTGTTCATAACCACGGTAGGAATAGCCAGCAATAGCTCGACACTGTTCACGTCTCCTGTCAGGAAAAACACCCCTAGCACCAAAAACGAGTTCTGCAGGGTGCGCCTGAGTATATGCCGACCCTCTAAGTGGCCAAGCTCATGATAGACCACCGCTAGCAGTTGATCGTCGTTGGCGAGGGCCACTAGCTCGTCGGTAATCACAATAGTGCCATCGGGCAGTGTTAGTGCGTTGGGGCCAATGCTTTTGCGAAATTGCAGATCGGTGTCGGCAAACCCTGCCGCTACCAAGGCGGGCATCGCAAGGCGGCGTAGCCGCTGCTTTTCAGCAGCTTCCAGCTCGCTAGGCTCGAGAATAATACGATCCAGAAAAACTAGCGCGTCACGGCCCAGCCGGTTCTGCACGTCTTGAGGAATTTGAGTGGCAACCCGCTCAGCGGCCCAGGGAATACCTTGCGTAACACCCAAATACACCCCCGCGATAAGAATCAGAAGGCCAAGGGCGACGGCGCGAAAGCTACCCTCTAACGAATGAATAGACGAGGTCAGCTGCGTATGGGAATGCGCCAGAAGCGCGTCGACAGCGTCGTTGTCTTGGGTGATAAACGCCGAGCCATCGGCGAAACCAATGCGGCGCTGGGTATGTGCGAGCCTCGAGGGCACATCGAGACTTGTTACCTCTCCCGTGTACTCGGTTTTGTGCGCTTCTCTGTATTCTTCTTTGTGCTCTGTTTTGTCCTCTGTTTTGTCCTCTTCAGTATGCTCTTTTGGCTGTTCTCGTGGGTGCTCTCGTGAGCTTTCGAGTGAGCCCTCTTGATCGTGCGTCTCAGTCTGCTCGGCCGCGGCATCCGTTCGCTCGACGTGCAGGCGATAGTGTTGACCGTCGTGAGAGACGCTCAAGCGGGCAGGGTGAGCCTTGGACTGCCGGGCAGAGTAAAACTTGCCATAGATTTCGCGCTCAGAGCTCACCATTAGTCAAAGTCTGCATAGTGTGAATAGATAGTGTGAATAGACTGTCTGCCTAATCAGAAACGCTGTGTTCATAGGTACTCCATTGCTGAGCTAGCCCCTTGTCGACGAGCCTAGACGCCAATGCCTAGATCGAAGTCAAAGGCCTCGCCAACTTCCTGACTCAATGCCGATGCTTTATCTTGCTCGGCCGCCATGAAGTCATCCAGTGTGCCCTGAGTGACCAGGCTCAGGCAGTTGGCCCGATAGCGTGTCCAGCGAACTTTCGCGAAGGGTAGGAATAATCCGAGCGTGACTACGATTAACGCAAGGTTAGTCAGAACTACCCAGGCTATACCCCGCGCTGTGAATCGTGAATCGAAGCCGTGCTCACGCAGCGTGATCAAAGAGAATCTTAAGTTCATGAAACGTGCATAGAGATACAGCATCACGGCATAGAACGGAAAGACTAACAGTGCGCTGAACCGCGCCCTTAAGTAAGCCACATCAGCTCCGGTAGGAACAAGCACGAGAGTGGCTACTAAATAGACGAGGTAGGCAACGATCCCTATAAGGAATAGTTTCGCGTAGTGCCCGTATTTGCCACTGAATTCGAAGCGCTCTGTGCCGTAGGCGGTATTGCCGATAATAAAGCGATCGAGTTTGATCAATACTAAAGGGTACAGAATACCGAAGCTAAGTACCCCGAGCAGAGGCCATAGGACAAAAGTCTTATAGGCATCGCGATAGCGGCCGTGAAACCGGAAATGAAGATTTCGGTACGACGAGACTCGACGGTGAAAGCGCAGCGAGAGCACAGCGATGACAGGATAGAGTAGTAGCAACGCGATACCCGCTAAAGCTCCTGCTGCTAAAGACAGGCTGCCTAGGAAGTAATAGCCCAAGAGTAGACCCACCGCAATTAGCCTGCCTTTAAGTATTTCCAAAGGCTTGGCATGGTACTCAAACCCTTCACCGTCGAGCTGAAAGTGTGAGTAGAAGTAGCGGTTGGTTCGCACTTTGGCCCAAGCTGAGTAGACTCCTAGCGTGAGTATCGTTAGCGCGAGATTCACAATCCATATTTTGAAGAATTCGTAGCCATTGCCGGTAAAAGAGAAGTCATAGGTCTTTGTGCTGAGGCTTGATTCCGCGCCGGAGCCGTTAGCGCCGTCGGGCGGAGTGGGCGGAGGGCTTTGATTACCCGAGTAGTTTTCCGCCGAGTCGCTAGCCTGTTCTTCTGTTGAGTCGCCCATGGCGTGCTCCTGTGCGCTTTTGTCTGTTTTATAATTTTTGGTTTTAACCCATTCGGCTCGGGCAGCCACGTCCCGACAGCGTCTATCTTGCTTGCTGTAAAGCTTTGTCCTTTGCCAATTGGACTTAGTAGTTGACCCGCTCGCGAAGCACTTCTATTCAATTTTAATTGAAATAGTTAAGAGCATCCGAATTGCGAAGACCCGGTCAACTTCAGCGAAAGCCGGCGGCTTGCCATAGCCGCCAAGCGCTGCTACAACAGTGTAGGCTAGTCCCGACAAAAAACAATTAAGCCAGTTAATTACAAGAAGAAGGCACTAACTGATGCGCATCCTCACACTAATGCTTCACGCGGTCCGTCGTGGCCTGCTTACATTTCTTATCCTTCTAGCGCCCCCTATGCTCGCGTCCGGCGCAGAGCCAGCGCGGGTAGGTGACTTCTCGCTACTCGATGCTCACGGCTACTTTCATTCGATGAGCTGGTACGACGATCATCGCGCCCTAGTCCTGCTCAGTCATTCGTCTACGGACGCCTCGATGAGCCGTGCCATCGCGAAACTCGAGTCGCTCGCAGACAGCGCCGCTGATGAGTTCGAATTCTTTTTGATCGACTCCGAGGGCAAGCGCAATCGCGAGGTCATTGCTGCGGCAATGGCGGAACGCGGCAGTGAGCTGCCGGTGCTTATGGACGACGCGCAGTTGATTGGCGAAGCGTTGGCGCTAAGTCAAAGCGGGGAGTTCCTCGTGTTCGATCCTCGCAGTTTCAGCGTAGTTGGCCGTGGACACAACCTAGAATCGCAATATGCGCAGGTACAGGCACTGCTCGGTGCAATGGCCAACGGCGGCGATTACGCCGCTGCCGCTGAGGCTCTAGCCGCGTCATCTAAACTCGCGGGCGCTGGGGAGACCGCTGTCGTCATTGACTATCCGGCACAGCGCCTGCATGCGGCTAATACGCCTTCGTATCGCGGGGACATCGCGCCGATCATCAGCGAAAACTGTGCAAGCTGTCACCGCGAAGGCGGCATCGCGCCTTTCGCCATGGACAGCCACACCATGGTACTCGGCTGGTCGCCGATGATTCGCGAAGTGCTAATGACTAAACGTATGCCGCCGGGTCAGATTGACGCACACATTGGCGAATTCATTAACGACATGGTGCTCGCCGACAGTGACGCGCAGAAGCTCATTCATTGGATTGAGGCAGGCGCGCCCAACGACGCGGCAAGCCCTGCCGAAGACCCCCTAGCTCAGCTTAGCTGGCCGGCTAGCGAATGGGCGTTTGGCGAGCCAGACTACGTGATTGAAATACCGCCACAGGAAGTGCCTGCCACCGGCATACTCGACTACTACAATGCGATGGTGGACATCGATATTCCCGAGGACCGCTGGGTGCGCGCAAGCCAGTACATTCCCGGTGACAGGACCGTGCTGCACCATACGCTGCACAGCATTATTCCGCCCGGGGCAACAAGCGGTGGCTCGCTGCTTGGCGGTGACCCCGATCGCCCCGGTATTGCGCCCTACATCCCCGGTCAGTCGCCGCGGCAAGAGCCACCCAACACCGGCGGCCTGCTACAGGCAGGCTCGAAGATCGCCATGCAAATGCACTTCACCACCACCGGCAAAGCGACGGTGGACGAAAGCCGCATTGGCGTATGGTTCTATCCAAAGGACTTCGTTCCCGCTGAGCGCATGAGCGGCCAGTGCGCCTGCCACTTTACGCCTACCTGGGTGAACATCCCGCCGTTCGACCCCGACTACGAGATGCAGCAGACGATTACGATTCCCGAAGACTCGCGCCTGTTCTCGATGACGCCGCACATGCATTTCCGCGGCAAGCGCATGCGCTTCACGGCCTACTACCCCGACGGCACAGAGGAAGAGCTGATCAAAATCGCCAATTACAACTACAACTGGCAGCTAGCCTACACGCTGAAAGAGCCGAAGTTCTTACCGGCAGGGACGAAGATCACGGCCGTAGGAGCCTTCGATAATTCGGCGCAGAATAAGATGAACCCAGATCCCGCGCGCTCGGTTCCTTGGGGCCTGCAAAGCATGGATGAAATGTTTTTCGGGGCTGCGGACTACAAGGTCATCAATCAGAACCAAGGCGCGGACTAAGACTCAAATTAAAGCGGCAAGCGCGTCGTATGCTTGATGGTTTCCATCACAAAGCTTGAGCTTACGTCGTAGATGTCGGCCTTAATGAGCCGCTTATAGAGCCGGTCATAGTCCGGCATATCTGCCACCACCGCCTTGATGAGATAGTCGAGGTCGCCGCTCATGCGGTAGACCTCTAACACCCCAGGTATCTGCTCCGTTGCCTGTTGAAAGCGCGCAGCCCAGTCATCGTTGTGCTGATTAGTGCGAACCGAAATATAGACGGTAAGCGACAGGTTGAGTGCGTTGGCATCTAGCAGCGCCACCCTGCCTCGTATGACTCCCATCTCCTCGAGCTTCTGCAGCCTGCGCCAGCAGGCAGATTTCGACATGCCTACCTGCTCAGCGAGCTCGCCCACCGACTGCGAAGCGTCCGCCTGTATCTTGGCAAGAATGACACGGTCTTGTCGGTCTAGCTGGGGAAATGCTGTTGCCACGTTGATCTCCTGAGCGTTTTAGGATCATTTGTGCTGCATCTGAACAGACTTTAGGATTTTGTTCTAATTTGAGGAGTTTTGTCGAGTAATTGTTTCAATATTTTGATGCTAGAAAGCATATTAGGCACAATGTTTGGTCTTGCGCGCACTATACTCGTCGTTCGCAAATCGAATCGACGGAAATAGACCCATGCGCAGCGCCGCCAATGCCGAGTCCCCCAAACAATCAGACCGTGAGGCATTACTCTCGCAGATACGCGAGTCCGTGATTGGTGAGCGCACACTTATCCCCACAAGCTTTGGCGACAAGCCCCTTGTATACGCAGACTACACGGCTTCGGGCAGGTCACTGGGCTTCATTGAAGACACCCTGCGCAAACAGGTGCTGCCGTTTTACGCCAACACCCACACCGAGACCTCGTTTACCGGCGCCCAGAGCACAGCCTACCGCGAGCAGGCGCGTGCCATTATCCGCGCGGCAGTGAATGGCAGCGAAGACGATCAGATCATTTTCTGCGGCTCTGGCGCCACCTCGGCCATTAACAAGCTCGTTGATATTCTGGGCCTAAGATCGCCCGCTAAAGGAGCCGATGCGCCGGTTGTGTTTGTGGGCCCCTATGAGCACCACAGCAATGAATTGCCGTGGCGCGAGTCCTGCGCCGATGTCGTCACGATCCCGTTAGCTGAAGACGGCGGCCTAGACCTTAAGGCTCTTGAGGCCGCGTTGCAGCGCTACGCGCAGCGCCCGCTTAAGATCGGTAGTTTCTCGGCAGCGTCTAACGTCACTGGAATAAAGACCGATACCGAAGCCGTTGCCCAATTACTCCATGCCCACGGCGCGCTGTCTTTCTGGGACTATGCGGCAGCAGCACCCTATGTGGCCGTGGACATGAATCCTGTTTCGCACGATGAAGGCGGCGCAGCAGACACGTCTAAGGACGCAGTCTTTCTTTCGCCCCACAAGCTCATCGGCGGACCCGGCACACCGGGCGTTCTGATAGTAAAGAAGAGGCTGATGACCAACCGCGTGCCCGCGATGCCCGGCGGCGGGACCGTGCTGTATGTCACGCCGCAGGATCACACGTTTATTGAAGACCCGCAGCGCCGCGAAGAAGGCGGCACGCCGGCTATCGTCGAGGCGATCCGGGCGGGGTTAGTATTTAAGCTGCAGCAGGATGTGGGTGTCGATCTTATTGAGCAAAAAGAAGCCCAGTTTCGCAAGCGCGCACTAGCTAAGTGGAACGCTAATCCCAATATTGAAATATTTGGCAATCAAGACAAAGATTCGCTGTCTATTTTTTCTCTGCGCATCAAGTGTCCCACGGCTGATGCACAGCGCGATCTACACTATGGATTCGTGGTGGCGCTACTCAACGATCTATTTGGCATCCAAGCTCGTGGCGGCTGCTCGTGTGCGGGGCCCTACGGGCACGAGCTGCTTAATATGAGCATGGAGAATAGCCGGGCCATTGAGCGTGAAATTCGCAGTGGCCACATGATCCTCCGCCCTGGCTGGGTAAGGCTTAACTTCAACTACTTTATTGACGAGGCGACATTCGACTATTTAGTTAAGGCCGTGGACCTAGTTGCGAGAGAGGGCTGGCGCCTTCTTCCGTTCTATGAGTTCGACGCCTCGTCGGCAACATGGCGCTTTGAGGGCCGCGGTATGCGCCTGAGCAACAGCCTGGCAGAAATCGACTTTGGCGCGGCGTTACCGTCTACCCAGTCAGTTACGTCGTCGCAGCTCGCAGAGTATTTCGACGCGGGCGAGCGCGAGCTCTCCGCTGCGAGAACGCGCCGGTTGGCAGCTCGAAATCCGTCCAATCTCCCCGCCAGTGCCGAAGCACTGCGCTGGTTCGTATTGCCGCATGAGCTCAATCCTACCGCTGAGTCCAGCGCTAGCTGTCTTGGTCCTGCTGACGAAAAGGGAGCAGCGTAGCGGCATCACGCATATAGCCTTCTATATGAGGGCGCTCCTCTTCTACGAAGCGCGCCACCGCGTCGGCGAACCCTTCGTGGGCAAGCCAGTGGAGGGAGTAGGTAGGCGTGGGTTCGAAGCCGCGCTGTATTTTGTGCTCGCCCTGGGCGCCGGAGTCGAAGCTTTTAAGCCCGTGTTCAATGCAGTAGTCCTGTCCTTGGTAGTAGCAGGTTTCAAAGTGCAGCAGAGGCTGATCGCTACTGCTTCCCCAGTATCTGCCGAAGAGCTGTTCGTGGTTCTTAAAGAACAGCGCAGCTCCCACAACCTCGCCCTCTTGCAAGGCTTCGACCAATAGTAGCTGTTCAGGCATCGTCGCGCCCAGCTGCTCAAAAAAGCCCTGATTCAAATAGCCCTGCTGACCTCGGATAAGATAGGTACGATGGTAAAACAAGCTGAAATCGGCCCACTGCTGCTCGCTGATCAGCGCCCCTTCGGTTCGCCGAAACTCGAAACCGGCCTCCTGCGCCGCGCGTCGCTCCTTGCGTAAGGACTTGCGCTTACGTGAGGTTAGGGTGGCTAGAAAATCATCGAAGCTTTTATAGTTTCTGTTGTGCCAATGAAACTGATTGCCGAGGCGTTCTACGAGCGGTGTTGCCGCGAAGGCTGCGCGCTCATTCTCGTTTGGGTAAAGCAGGTGGAATGACGAAGCGCCGAGCTCGGCAGCCTCACTCTGCAGGTCATCGACCAGCTGATCTGCGATCTTGGGGAGCAGCTCCGCGCGCTGTGTTAGTAAACGCCTACCTACGCTAGGAGTAAAAGGCACCGCGGTTAGCAGCTTGGGATAGTAGTTCAGACCCCGAGACTGATAAGCGTTCGCCCAAGACCAGTCGAACACATACTCACCATAGGAGTGGGTCTTTAAGTAAAGCGGTACCACGGCGACAGTCTCCGAGTCCGCAGCGCCTGTTCGTTCGTCCTCAGTGGATTGTGCACTCACAACCGCGTGGTGTGGGCGCCAGCCCGTTTGCGCATTCGTGCAGCCCGTCTCCTCTAAGGCTGCGAGAAACTCGTAGCGAACGAAAGGATTGTCAGTACCCGCGCAGGCGTTCCACTGCTGCTGGCCAATGTCCTGTATCGATGACACAAAATGGACGCTAAACGGCGAATCGTTATCTGCAGTAGTAGGGCTGGGGTGTCGCTCTGGCATGGAACATCTCAATAGGCGGAATGCGCGGCCTCGTGAGGCCAAGGCACCGGAATCTAAGCGCAAGTCTAGCGCCATAGTAGAAGAAGTCACGAGCTCGCTCGCAACAGGTGCATAGCGAGGCCTAATTCGCTAGCATCTTGGCCTCTAAGGAGCCGCGCTTGAACTCACCTAATCTAATACGTCGCCTGTCTGACCCTGGGTCGACCCTCAGCAAATCTGAAGCCAAGGTTGCACGCTATGTCTTGGATAACGCACACGAGGTGGTGTCGATGCGAATTGCGCAGCTGGCGAGCCTGAGCCGCGTTAGCGAGCCTACGGTGATTCGTTTTTGCCGCGCTATCGGCTTCGACGGCTTCCAGAGCTTCAAACTGCAGCTCGCGCAGCAGCTCGGCAGCGGCGGCGTTTACAGGCAGTTTGCCGTTGACTCGCGCGACACGGTGCAAGACCTGCGCAACAAGGTCTTTGACACCACCGTCGGCTCCCTCATTGGTGTGCGCGATGAGCTCGATCCTATAGTGCTCGAGCGCGCGATTAACGCGCTCACCCGTGCCCAGCGGGTTGAATTCTACGGTTTTGGTGCCTCGGGCTCGGTTGCGGCGGACGCGCAGCACAAATTCTTTCGCCTACAGCTTACCTCGGCGGCCTACACCGACCCGCACATCCAACACATGTCGGCAATCTCTCTAGGCCGCGACGACGTGGTAGTCGCCATCTCTCAGTCTGGCCAAACCCTCGCGCTGCTGCAGAGTGTGCGCCTAGCTATGCAAGCCGGTGCTACGGTGATCGGCCTAGCCCCCCAAGACACCGCGCTATGCCAAGAATGCAGCATCGCGATACCGGTGAATTTCGAAGAGGCCGACCAAGCCTTCGCACCGGTCTCGTCGCGCATCGCCCACCTGGTTGTCATCGACGTGCTGGCCACCGGCGTCGCCATCAAACGTCAGCCGGTATTGAAAGACCATCTAGAGAAGCTGGATACCAGCCAGCGAGTGCTGCGCAAAGGGCGGGTCGTGCGTGTGAAGCGCGAAAGCTGATTTATCAGCCATTCTTTTGTATGTTTTTGTATCAAAATCTCGCTTTTAAGACCTCCGCTTTCTTGAAGGTTAAAAGAGTCGAGTTTTCTCCTAATAGCCTGAATACCTTCAGCTAATAATTCGCCATGGCATGGCGAAAGTTAATCGGCTAGGCGACGCTCGCACTTCTTCCCGCTAAATTTGTGATATTGCCGTTAAACATTTCCCCCCCGCTAACGAAGAAACTTGTACTGACTGCAATTTTTAACGCCGCTAGAACAGCGTTGTCAGCTGCTTTAAACGTGGTCTCTAGAATTAGAATAAGAACAAAGAGTACAAAGCTTACCTCAGCGGCAGCCTTTTCTATTGTTTTTCGAATTTTAGAGACTCTTGGCTTTTAGCTTCCCGAGTCTCTTATATGGCGAAATTAGTTCTTACCCAGTCATTCATTAACAGCCTTGACTTGGTCGAAGGACAGGCCAGCGCCGACTACTATGATGAGCGTGTGCCCGGCTTGTTAATCAAGATACTAAGCACTGGCCGTAAGACTTATTACATTCGCTTTAAGAACAAAAAATCTTCAGCTATCCAGCGTAAAATAGGCAATGCCGCCATTCTTAAGCTCGCTGAGGCGCGCACTCTGGCACGCCGCTATCTCGCCGCTATCTCGCCGCTCTGAACAGCGGCGGCGATCCGTTCTCAGAGCTTGCTGATAACTCGGTGCCTAAGCTGGCACACTTCGCGGCCAACGACTACATCCCCTATGTAAAGACCTACAAGAAGTCCTGGGACATGGACGTGTCGCGCATCAAGAATCACATCTTGCCGAGCTTCGGCAACTTGCGCATGCATGAAATACAAAAGAAAGATGTGGTCGAGCTCATCAACACGCTGCTGCTCACTCACAAACCCGGCAGTGTTAACCGCGTCGTTATTCTTTTGCGCTATATGTATAACCTGGCCATTAAGTGGGAGATCACCGGCGTAGAAAAAAATCCCACGGCGGGAATACCACTGCTGAAAGAAAATAATCAGGTAGAACGCTTCCTGAGCGCCTTAGAAGCGAAGGCCCTTTTGCGGTCAATAAAACACTCTCGCAACCCTATGCTGCAGCATATTATTCCCATGTTGATTCTCACCGGCGCCCGCAAGCGCGAGGTCTTGGATGCGAAGTGGGAAGATATCGACTGGGACCGCAGTCTGTGGACCGTGCCGACCACTAAGGCAGGCAAAGCGCGTGTGGTGCCGCTTTCGGAGTCGGCTGTTACGCTGCTTCATACGCTAAGAAAACGTAAGCGCAGTCCCTATATTTTCGCCAACCCCAATACTTTAAAGCCCTATAAGAGTTTTTATTATTCTTGGCATACGGCCAGGCTCAATGCCGGGCTCGGCGACGTGCGCGTTCACGATCTACGCCACAGCTTTGCCTCGTTCTTGGTGAATGCAGGCAGAAGCCTTTACGAAGTGCAGACGCTGCTAGGGCATACACAAATAAAAACGACACAGCGTTACGCACACCTTTCCTCGGACTCACTGCGCAGCGCCTCGAATGAAATTGCCAACGCAGTGCCGGAGCTTAAATAGCGAGGAGCGTACGCTTCGCCTCTTGTCTCTGTTTTGAATTGTCTCTTTTTAGAAGTGGGTCTGCTTAGAAGAGTGTCTGTTCAGAGAAGCCTGGTCAGAGAGGCCTGTTCAGCGAGTGTTCTACTCAGTGGAAGGTCTTCTCAGAGCTCAGTCTATTGCGAGAGCGCATCTTGCCACTGAGCTTTGCTTATTGAATAGCACAGCGTCGCAGTGGGGCCGCCCGAGATGGCGAGATCGGCTGTGTAGCGCAGCTGCGCGCCGATTTTTTCGGCGGCGCGCTGTGAGCGGAGGTTAGTGGGCGCAATATGCAGCCAGACCTCGTCCACGCACGCAAAGGCATGCTCGAGCATGAGCGCCTTCATTCTTCTATTCCACACCCCGCCCCAGTAGTGGTGATCAAGGAAGGTAAAACCTATGGCCACGGAGTCTTGCTGATCGGGAGCTGCGTAGTAGCGCGAGCAGCCAATAATGCGGGCATCGGGTTCATCGACAGGTGCGCTGTCGATAGCGACCAGACAGCCGCCAGAATCGAGGAGAGAGGCGAAATAATCTTCAAAGACTTCGCGCTGCCAGCGATCATGTTTGGGATGGCCGGCCCAAGTGGCGGGCGCCGACGCCGCGAGGTAAAGCCCCTCGAAGTCGGCTTCCGCTAATGGCCGCAGCAGAAGCGAATCATCGCTTAGCCGCGGCTGGCGATCGAACTCAAGCACGCGCTGAGGATTAGCTGGCGATGCGGTGCAGTGCGCAGATCTTGTTGCCCGAAGGATCGCGCAGGTAGGCAAGATACATAGCGCCGGTAGAACCCTCGCGGATCCCCGGAGCGTCTTCACAGTCTGTACCGCCGTTAGCCAAGCCCGCTGCATGCCACGCGTCGCCCTGAGCTGCATCGGTCACGGAGAAACCAATCGTACCGCCGTTGGCGCCTGTTGCAGGGTTGCCGTCTAGGGGCTGAGTGATTGCAAAGATACCCGTTGGAGTCATGTAAAAATAACGCTGCACGCCGGTAGGGCTAGGGTTGGCAACGCCGGGCCCAATGCCTATAGCGCCGAGCACTGCGTCGTAGAATTTCTTTGATGCTTCAATATCGCTTGCGCCGACCATGATATGGCTAAACATAGGTTTCCTCGTTTTCTCAGGTTTTAAAAATGCTTCTAAATTGGCTGCAACAAAAAGCCGCTGCCTTTGGGAGCGGACAGTGCCGAGTGTACCTTAAATTTTAGGGGCTGAGACTAGGCATCAGTATCAACCTCAATCGCCCCAACCACACCCAGGGCGTTCTGCAGTGCCTGCTCTATTGTGTCCGCACGGGCAAGACCGACGCCCATGCGGCGCTGCCCTGCAACCTCGGGTTTGCCGAACAATCGCAGCGCGGTGTTCTCCTGCGCAGTGGCCGCATGGAGATTGCTGTAGCGAATGCTGCGGCTATCGCCCTCTACCAGCAGAACAGCAGAAGCCGAGGGGCCGTGGAAGGCGATGTTAGGGATGCTCAGGCAAAGAATCGCCCGCGCATGCAGGGCGAACTCCGAGAGGTCTTGGGAGATCAGCGTGACCATGCCGGTGTCATGGGGCCTAGGTGACACTTCGCTGAACAGCACTTGGTCACCGCGAACGAAGAGCTCGACGCCGAACAGCCCGCGTCCGCCCAGTGCCGAGGTGATCTTGGCCGCAATGTATTTAGCCTCGGCCAAGGCGGCAGCCGACATCGACTGCGGCTGCCAAGACTCGCGGTAATCGCCGTCCTGTTGCCGATGCCCAATAGGCTCGCAAAAGCTCGTGCCGTCGGCGTGCACTACGGTCAGCAGGGTGATCTCATAGTCGAAAGGGACAAAGCCTTCGATTATCACTTTGCCCGCTCCGGCGCGGCCGCCTTCTTGGGCGTACTGCCACGCCTTTTCAATATCGGCAGCGGTTTCTACCGTGCTCTGGCCTTTGCCAGAGGAGCTCATGATCGGCTTAATCACGCAGGGCAGGCCAATCTCTTCAACGGCGCTGAGATACTCGCTTTTACTCTGCGCGAAGCGATAGGGTGATGTTGCGAGTTTCAGCTCCTCTGCTGCAAGGCGGCGAATTCCCTCGCGGTTCATTGTCAGCTGCGCGGCTCGCGCGCTTGGCACCACGTTAAACCCCTCGGCTTCTAACTCGACCAGCGTAGCTGTGGCGATAGCTTCGATTTCGGGCACGATGGCGTCTGGCTTTTCATGCTCAATGACCCGCCGCAGCTCGTCGCCGTCCAACATAGAGAAGGTATAGCTGCGGTCAGCAACTTGCATCGCCGGCGCGTGGTCATAGCGATCACAGGCAATCACTTCCACGCCTAAACGCTGCAGTTCGATAACTACCTCTTTGCCCAGCTCGCCTGCGCCCAGCATTAGGACCCTGGTCGCACTCGAGGAAAAAGGCGTGCCCAGGCTAGCTGTGCCCTGACTAAGTGCGCCTTGACCAGGACCCGTTTGCTTGGAAGGCTCGTTCTTATGAGTGTCTGCGCCCATCGCTTATTCCTCATCCACGGGGTCTAAGCCTATAGGCGCAAACACGAGATCGCAGTCTAGCTTGCGCCACTCATCGCCAACTCCGCCGTGGTCTTCGAATTCCTCGTAGGATTCCCACAGGTCGTCGGTGATGTTCCAGCCACCGTCATCTGTTTGTGTTTCCCGTGGCAGTTCGAAGTGACCCACCACCCGCAGCAGCTGCTCGGAGTGGCAGGGGTTGTCGTCCTCGCCGCATTCGCAAAAGAGAATGTCGGCGTCGCTGTCTAGTAGCTCACCAACGCTGTAGAGATTGGGATCTATGGAGATCTCCAGAGGATCGTCGCTGTCGTGAAAGTTCGTCTCCCAGCGTTGGAATATCTGCCCCGTAAGGACATGCTCAACATAATAAATGCGCTCGAAGGAGTCTTCGCGGGTAATGACCTTGAATTTTCTGATGGCTTTTTTCCTTTTCTAAGCGGGCTTTTCGATCCGGCACTCTCTGTCTTCGTTTAGTCTCAAAGCTGTCATAGTTCAGTGCAATGATATTCTATGGTTTCAAAAGCACTAGTGTAATGGACTGCGCAATCACACACGAGAACAACAGCGAACTGCCACGGATACTTGTCCTCTGCACGGGCAATTCCTGCCGCTCGATTATGGCAGAGGCGCTAATCAATCACCTAGGTGCCGGGTTGGCCCAAAGCGCTGGCAGCACGCCCACGGGAAGCGTACATCCGCTTGCGCTGAGCACGCTCGCTAGCCACGATATTGCCGCGGTCTCACCTCGCAGCAAATCCTGGGATGAATTCGCGAACACGCAGTTCGATATAGTGCTCACTGTCTGCAATAACGCAGCGCAGGAGCCCTGTCTCTACTTTGCAGGCGCGCCTACCCAGCTGCACTGGGATATTCCCGACCCTGCGTCGGCAACGGGCACGCTTGAAGAAAGAAAAGCGGTATTCGATGCGGTGTTCTATCAGCTGCAGCGCTGCATTAAAGAGCAACTTCTATGAACGATAAATCCTCAGCCCTCGGCCTCTTCGAGCGGTACCTCTCGGTTTGGGTGGCATTGAGCCTCGGTGCAGGTGTCGTCCTGGGTCTGGTTTTCCCCGCTCTATTTGCCGGGGCCGCAGCGCTTCAGTTCGCCAACGTGAATTTAATTATTGCCGTGCTCATTTGGGTCATGATTTACCCCATGATGATCGGCGTTGATTTCGCGTCTCTCAAAGACGTTGGCCGAAAGCCCAAGGGACTGTGCATAACGCTCGTGGTGAACTGGTTGATCAAGCCCTTCTCTATGGCGCTGCTTGGGCTGTTATTCTTCGAAGTGCTGTTCGTGGATTGGGTCGATGCTGAGTCGGCGAGGGAGTATATAGCCGGCATGATTCTTTTGGGTGTTGCGCCCTGTACGGCAATGGTTTTCGTTTGGAGTCAGCTGGTACGCGGCGACGCTAATTACACGCTGGTTCAGGTCACCGTAAACGACCTCATCATGATCTTTGCCTTCGCTCCGATCGCCGCGTTGCTGCTGGGAGTTACCGAACTCACGGTGCCTTGGAATACGCTTTTGCTTTCGGTTTTTTTGTACGTCGCTATTCCCTTAGTCGCGGGCTATTACACTAGGCAGAGTCTGACGCGGTCACTAGGTCCCAAGGCATCCGAGTCGGCTGTCGCTGCGCGCGTTACCGAGTTCACCGGCGTGCTCAAGCCGTACTCGGTCATTGGCCTGCTCGCCACCGTTGTGCTGCTGTTTGGCTTTCAGGCGCAAACGATTATCGACAAACCGCAGGTCATCGCACTTATCGCCCTGCCGCTCATCATTCAAAGCTATGGCATCTTCGCAATCGCCTATGGCTGGGCTTATCTGTGGCGAGTCCCCTTTAGTACGGCGGCGCCTGCGGCGCTAATCGGCACATCAAATTTTTTCGAGCTAGCAGTCGCCGTCGCGATTAGCTTATTCGGTTTGAATTCGGGTGCCGCTTTGGCCACCGTGGTCGGCGTTCTCGTTGAAGTTCCGGTCATGCTCTCGCTCGTGGCACTGGCTAATCGCAGCGAGTCGGCCTTTACCCGGCGCTCAGCGCTTTAGAATTTCCCGCGCGAGTGCGCCTAGCTGCTCCGCATTGTTCTCGCCTCGGCGGCGCCACCAGAGAATCTCAATAAGCTGGTAGTAGTATAGGTAGTAGCGCAGACGCTTGAGAAAGTCTGTGTCGATTTTTCCTACACCATAGCCCTGTAAAAGTTGCGAGCGCTGTGTCTTGCTGAGCTTACTGCTCGCACACACGGCGGCTAAGTCAAACGCAGGGTCCATCGCGCTAGCGTATTCCCAGTCGATTAGCATGAGCCCGCTTTCGCTCTTAATCATATTCGCGAGCAGACAATCATTATGACTGGGCGTGAATATGATACCTTCGCTAGGGTAGTTGTTTTCTAACCAGCAGGCGCAGTCGTCCAGCAGAGTGCGCTGGTGATTTGAATCGTTCGCCAGAGCGATTAGATCCACCTGCAGGTTTTCACGAAGATAGGCCAGAGTGTTTAGGGCGGGAAGGTCTACCGGCAACTCGTGTACACGGCTCAACAGAGTACCAATATCGGAAAGGTCAGACAGACTGGCCTGCGCGCCCGCAATAAACGGCGTCACCAGAAACTCCGGTGTGAAGTAAACCACGGTGGGCGCGATGCCCGCGTGCGCAGCGGCGCAATGCGCGGCGCTCTCATTTTGCCGATCTACGCCCAAAACGGTGCCAGCCGCGTTAAGGCGCAGTGCCCAGCGCTCGCTGCCGTCGCTCACTAGGAAGGAGTCGTTACTCTCGCCACCAAGGCGCGACATTATCCTTGGCCGCCGAGCGGGGCCAGGCTGCCACTGCGGCCAGGTCGCGAGCGCCGCGTCTAGTCGCTGGCTGTCGAGCTGCGATAGGTTTTCAACCATGCCGACCATCCAAAACCGATAATGATGAGATAGACCACAAACAATAGAGCGGTGACATAGAGCTCACGGTCGAGGTAAAGGACAACCGACAGCGAATCTATGACTAGCCAGTATAGCCAGTTCTCAAGGATCTTCTGCGCAACCATAAACGTCGCGACCACACCGCCCCAGGTGGTCAGAGAGTCGAGAAAGGGGCGCTGGGCATCGGTCATAGAAGATAGCGCGTAACCGGATACGAACGTGATTAGGCAAACCAAGCCAATGGCGCGCACGTGCTGTGAGAGAGTCCAACGAGTGATCACCAGAGTGGGGCTGGCACTATGAGCTGTACTGCGCCACTGCCGCCAGCCGTAAACCGCCATGGCCAAGTAGTAAATCTGAAGGGCAGACTCCATGTACAGCTTGGCCTGCCAGAACAAAATCAGAAAACCCAGCGTCGAAAAGAACGCGGCTGCCCAGCAGAGAATATTTTCCCGCACCGCGAGCAGCAGGTAGAGCACCGCAAGAATAACGGCCGCTATCTCGAGCGGTGAGCTCATAGAGCGAACTCTACATTAAGCCCGATAAGTCTAGGCTCACCGAACTGGAAATAAGGCTCGGGGGCATAGTCTTTGCGCGGGTCGTTGCCGAAGGCGCCGAAGAAAAACCCGCGCACGGCGTAGTCTTGATTGCTGAGGTTGCGCGCCCAAAGCTGGGAGCTCAATTGTTCTGCGTCATATCGCAGTCTCATATTCAACAGCTCGAAGGACTCGCTCTTTATGCTGTGGCTGTCAGAAAAATAGAAGGCGTCTTTGGCGTCCACCGAAGCCGATAGAGACCAGCGTCCCAGCACATAGTCTGCTCCTAAATGCGCCATATGGTTAGGCGCGTGGGCCTGATCACGGCCGGCGAGATTCTGCTGCTCGGAGTTAATGAACTTATCAAAAGACGCGTCGAGCAAACCTGCACTCGCGGTGAAACTAAGCTGGGAAGTTGCGAGCCATTGGGCCTCGATTTCCAGGCCGCGGTTGGTTCCCTCGGCCGCATTGCCAATGTAGTCGATGAACTCAGTGCTGCCATCGTCTCGAAGCCTGCCCGCAGAGCTCTTTACCTGCTGATCGCGGCGTGCATCGTGGAAGATTGCCGCCTTGAGATTCAGCGTTTCATTCAGTAGTGAAGACTTTATTCCAAGCTCAGTTTCAATCAGAGACTCTTCGCCGAAGCGGCGCAGAGCGGGAGCGAGAGTGCCGTCGGTGTTAAAGCCGCCGGCTTTGTAGCCGCGCGCAACGCTGGCGTAGGCGAGGCTCGCGTCGCTTAGAGCATACTTAAGTGCAACTCGCCCGCCCCAGAAGTTTTCGTCGGGCGCGAATGCCGCGGCATCGGAGTCTACATAGTCTGTCTTACGTGATTCGAGTCGTAGCCCAGTCTCTAACACTAGTCTGCCAGTCAGCTGGGTATCGAGCTGCGCGTAGGCTGCGAGGGTGTCGAACGCGAAGTCGCTGAAAAATGGCGACTCGAGGTAGGTATAGTCTCTTCGCAGGTTCTCGTCGCTGCTGAGCGTGTAAAGCCCGACAAGCCATTGCGTGCTGCCGTCGAAGAGCAGGCTGTTGTCGTTAGACAGTACGCGCAGCTCGAAGCTTTGCGTGTCGCGCTGTCGTGCGTAGCGGTCTGTAGAGTTATATCCGAAGGGATGAATGCCGTCGTAGGCCCAGTCTTCGTCGTAGCCATAGTCCATATCAGAGTCCGCCAAGCCGACAATAAACTCGACGTCGGCTGAATCCAGCGCCCAGCTGCTGGTGGCGGCGAATAGGGTCGACTTCTGGCGATCGAATCCGGGCTCGTCAGACAGCGTAGTGCGGGTATTGTCTAACGAGAAGGAGTCGTAGCCGTTGTCCATGTCGACATGCGATAGCGTAAGGTCTAGCTGCCAGCTGTCCGCAAGCTCAATCGCAAGCTTACCTCGCGCGCTTAGCTCGTCGCGCGCATTGTTATCACTCCGGCCTAAAAAATCGTTGTTATAAAAACCATCGGATTGATGCTGCTCGAGCGCAAGGCGTCCATTCACCGACGAAAACAGCGCACCGTTTACAAAAGCGGACACCGTGGTGCTGTTGTAATCGGCGATGCCAAGTTTTAACCCCGCGTCGAAGTCTTCAGTTGCCGCCTTGCTCCTAATGTTAATTAGGCCGGCCAGCGCATTCGCACCATAGCGTGTGCCCTGCGGGCCACGCAGCACCTCGACCTGTTCGACATCCATCGTCGTGGCGATGGTTCCCGCGCCGCTGAAATCGACGTTGTCAATTAATACGCCAACGGAAGGGTTAATCGGGGCGACAAACTGGCTGCGCTCGCCTATTCCACGAATCTGAAAGAAACGCGCGCGGTTAGAGCCGGCGGAATAGTTAACGTTAGGTATAGCATTAACCAGTTCTTCGATGTGCTGGGCACCACGGGACGCAATATGCTCGTCGGTCATTACCGTAACGCTCGAGGCAATCTCAAGCTCTGCACTCGAACGGAAGTCGGCGGTGACTAGTATTTCCTCAATCGTCAGGGGCGCTACTTGTTGCGCGTTGACCAAACTCGCTTGGGCAAGCGTGAAGAATCCAGCGCCCGCAGCGCGGAGGAATTTTTTGGTGGGGGCTTTCATATGAATCTCCTAAAAATGAATTAAGAGATCCGGATAGAGGGCGAACGATGAGATGTGGTGTGCATCCTTTTCCTACGCCGGTATTAACCGGATCAGGTTCTAGGGTTTGCTGTGAGCAGCATCTCAGGTCAGTGACCACCCCTAAGGAACGCACGAATTATAACAGCCCAGATTTACTTAGCTAGAACCAATCGCCTCTCTCTATCCTTAATCGCAAAAATTTTCTGTAGAGAAACATCACTAGATAATGAGAGTAGCAAAGTAAAAGCAGGCCAGAACTGAGACCACGTTTATCCCTACCCTAATGAAGAATCGGCATCCCCCGTAATTGATCCCTAGGTAAGAAGAGAGGTTTAGGAAGATACCCAAAATGACGAACCAGACAGTTAGAAAATACTGCCAACCATATCCGAGAAGCCCTATTGCGATATCGTGTAGTGCACCACTCACTCCAAAAGTAATGACTACAGCAAAAGGTTTTGAGCATACGGAGGTTAGCGGCACATAAATATAACGTGCTAAAAAGTATCCCCAAATGGGGTTCCAGTGCTTCCAGAAGAGAGCATTGCTCTCCGCGCCCAGCGAGCGATTAAGATTCTGAATCAAAGACGCGCGATGCCCTAGGGGAACACCGTTTCTTTTAAGTACATACTGGTTGAGCGACAAATTTTCTCAATCTCTTAACTGTCGGTATGAACTCTCATTCTTCTGATTAAGCGTTTACCGAGATTAGATAGATACTTGAACAAGGATTTTTGTTAAAAAGATGGCTAAGGCAATTACCCCAGTTAGAGCCACCTTCTAGTTTGCCTTTTATATTGAGTAAATTTTTCCCCAAACTTGCTTTCTAATGCACGTTCCTCAGGAATAATCTGAAATTTTGTCATGAATAGTAGGAAGCCGAGCGTTATCAGTAGGCCGCCTATGACGTTAAATTTCGCAGTTAAGGACAGTAAAAGCAGTAACATTCCCAGATACATCGGATTTCTTGAAAACTTGAAAAGCCCAGTAATTACCAGAGAAGAAGCTTTTTCAGGCTGAAGCGGGTTAACGGTCGTGTCTTGTTTCTTGAAAGACAACACAGCTGAGACCAAAACACTTAGGCCTAGAATCAAAAGGCAGAGAGCTATGGGATCGGACCAGCCGCCTTGGATAGTTGGGAACGCCAGCCTCGAAAAATAGAGGCTTAGACCGCAGATCAAAGCAACAATAGGGGGTGGGATTCTGTTGTTCATCTACTTTTCCCTTTTTAATTATTCCACTGTAACCGACTTCGCCAAATTACGCGGATGATCGACATCCGTGCCTTTCGTAAGAGCCACATAGTAAGAAAGAAGCTGCAGTGGCACGGTGAAAACGATGGGCGCGAGTATTTCCGAGCAGCTAGGTACGTTGATTACTTTTAGGCGCTTTTCGGATTCGTAGCCAATGCTCTCGTCGGCAAAGACATAGAGCTTGCCACCGCGTGCGCTAACTTCAGACAGATTCGCTTTGAGTTTTCCTAATAAGTCGTTATTCGGTGCGACCGCCACTACTGGCATTTTGTTATCCACTAGGGCGAGCGGGCCGTGCTTTAGCTCTCCAGCGGGATAGGCTTCGGCATGGATATAGGAAATTTCTTTTAGCTTTAACGCGCCTTCCTTAGCGACGGGGTATTGAATGCCCCGACCGAGGAATAGGCTGTGATTCTTATCACTGAACTGCTTAGCGATCGTCTTAATCTGCTTCTTTAGAGCGAGGGTATTCTCGATTGCCTCGGGCAATTTGTGCAGTTCTTTGACTAGTTTCTTCTCTGCGGCGGCCGTAAGGCCAGTGCGGCGACCAAGCACAATGGCAAGGACTAACAGAATTGCGAGCTGCGTGGTGAAGGCCTTGGTAGACGCGACGCCAATTTCCTGCCCAGCCAAGGTGAGCATGCTGAGTGTTGATTCGCGCACGAGGGAGCTAGTCGCGACATTACAGATAGCGAGGGTAGCCACATAGTCGCGTTTTCTTGCATAGCGTAGCGCGGCCAAGGTGTCGGCCGTTTCCCCAGACTGAGAGATAGTGACAAACAGCGTGCCAGGCGTGACGATGATATCGCGGTATCTATAGTCGCTTGCTATGTCGACCTGACAAGGAATCTTGGCGATTGACTCAATCCAATACTTGGCAACCAAGCCTGCATGGGAGCTGGTTCCGCAGGCGACGATTTGAACCGACTTGACCTGATCGAACAGCTCGGGCGCTGCCAAGCCGAAGGCCTGTTCTAATACCGCGTTTTTACTGACTCTCCCGTCTAGCGTGTCCTGTATGACTTTGGGCTGTTCGAAAATTTCTTTGAGCATGAAGTGCTCGTAGCGCCCTTTGTCGGAATCATTAGCCAGTTGGGCGACAGTCGTTACCGCGCGCTGTACCTTCCGCCCCTTATGCCAGATATTAATCGCATTGAGTTCGACCTGCGCGATATCGCCTTCTTCAAGATAGATAAAGCGGTCGGTAACCTGACCTAGCGCGAGGGGGTCCGAGGCTACAAAGTTTTCGCCCATGCCCACGCCAATGACTAGCGGACTGCCGCTGCGGGCTACGATCAGTTTGTCGGGCTCATTGCTGTCGATAACACAGAGCCCGTATGCGCCTTCCAAATCTTTTATCGCTAGTTTTACAGCATCCAGCAACGTGTGCTGGCTTGCGCTTTGATAGGAATGAATAAGGTGAGCGATGGTCTCCGTGTCGGTTTCAGTGGCGAAGACATAGCCCTTCTTCGTTAGCTCAATGCGCAGTGCTTCATAGTTTTCGATAATACCGTTATGCACTATGGCCAGATTTTCGCCCGAACGGTGCGGGTGGGCGTTGGCAACGGTGGGCTTGCCGTGCGTTGCCCAGCGCGTGTGCGCAATGCCTAGTCGGCCGCTGGTTTGGCTCTTAGTTACCGCAGAAACAAGCTTATTAACCTTGCCGACTGTTTTTACTGCGTCGATGGCAGGCTTCTTCTTTGCACCGCTTGGCGCCTGTGCGATGAGGGCAATACCGGCTGAGTCGTAGCCGCGATACTCAAGGCGCTTTAGCCCCTCGAGCAGAATTTCGCGTACTTCTCTTTCGGCTATAGCGCCAACAATTCCACACATAATTTTTCCTTAGGATTTCTTGGGACGTTTCCAGCCCGCAATATTGCGCTGCTTGGCACGGCCAACGGCGAGATTATCTGCGGGGACATCGCTGTTAATTACCGAGCCCGCTGCCACGAAAACGCCGCTGGCCAGCTCAACAGGCGCAACGAGCACACCGTTCGATCCGACGAATACGTCGTCGCCCAAAACGGTTTGGTGTTTGTTCACGCCATCGTAGTTACAAAATATAGTACCGGCGCCAATATTGCTGCCGCTGCCGATCGTCGCATCGCCGATGTAAGCGAGGTGATTGGCCTTACTCCCTGTGCCAAGCTTGGCCTTTTTCGTTTCGACAAAGTTGCCTATCTTTACGTCATCGGCCAGTTCGGTGCCAGGACGCAGGCGCGCGTAGGGCCCTATGCTCGCGCCGGCGCCAATGGTGGCGCCGTCAATCTGTGTTCCGGGTAAAATGGAAGTGCCGTCGCCTATCACCGCGTCTTTAATGAGGCAGTTGGCGCCAATCTTCACGCCTTTACCTAGCTTGACCGTACCTTCGAAGATCACGTTTATATCCACGCTAAGGTCTTTGCCGTAGCTAAGCTCCCCACGGATATCGACCCGAGTGGGGTCGATGACTGTCACACCGGTTGCTAGCAAAGCCTGCGCCTGAACCATTTGAAAATGCCGCTCTAGAACACACAGCTGCAGCTTGTCGTTTACGCCCTGAACCTCGTATTCGTCACCCGTGGTCAGTGACTCTACGGTATGACCATCGGCAACAGCCATGCCTACGATATCGGTAAGGTAATATTCGCCCTGCGCATTGTCATCGCTTAACTGGCCGAGCCAGTTTTTCAGCTCAATCGCGCTGGCGACCAAGATGCCGCTGTTAATCTCGTTTATACCGAGCTGTTCTTCGCTAGCGTCACGCTCTTCCACTATCGCCTCTAGCGCATAGTTATCGTCACGCACAATGCGGCCGAGGCCCTCTGGGTTCTCGGTAAAAAGTGTTAACACGCCCAAGGGCGCGTCTTTTGCGCGCTCGATAAGTTCTATAAGTGTATCTTTACTAACCAGGGGCACGTCTCCGTAGAGGACGAGTACGCGGTCGTCGACACTGCGAGCGGGGATTGCCGACATAGCCTGGCTCACCGCGTGGCCGGTTCCTAACTGCTGCTCTTGTTCGGCGAATAATAGGTCGGCGCCTTTTAGCCCTTCAGCGCTTTGGTAGTCAGTGAGGTGCGCTTTGATTTGTTCGGCGCCGTGACCCACCACAACGTGAACGGCGTCTGCTGCGAGCGATGATGCCCGGTCGACCACATGTTCAACGAGGGGTTTACCAGCGAGGCAGTGCAGGACCTTGGGCAAGTCCGAATGCATGCGTGTGCCTTTGCCGGCGGCGAGTATTACAACGTCGAGTCTCATTGGGGTCTCTCATAATTGGGCTCTTAGTGAGCCGGTTGGCTCTTCACCGAGCTTCTATGGCAGTTGAGCGCCTTACTGTCTTTAGAAAAGCCAATTTCTTTAAGTACGATTCGCTCGAAAGGGTGCGTTTGGCCTTTCTTGCAAAGAGCTATTCGCGCAAAAAACTATTCTTACAATAAGCTTAGCTTGCCTTGGCGTTTTCTGGTCTCTGTCTAGCGCCTATCTAGCATGTGTCCAGTGTCTCTCTAGCACCTCAATAGCGTCTCTCTAGACGTCTTTCTGGCGACCTTATGATCTCGGTTAAGGCTGGGTATTTAGACGCCAGCTTGCTACTAAGGTTTCTCATCTCATTAGGCAGTTTTTATGAGCGTTGCAGAACTGCCATGTCCACTCTCTGTATCGGCAGGCTTGCTCCGTTCCATGGTTTTCTGTGGCCTTTCTCCACCCCATCGCAGGGCACCTTATGATTCAATTTGCCACAACGCAAAAGGGTAGCTTTCGCTACCCTTTTGGCTAATCAAACTTGATGATAGTTGCTCCTAGCGCTTGTACTGCCGTAGAGCTCGAAGCTGCGCGGTAGCCTCGGCAATACGTGCCGCGGCGCTACCGTAGTCGAAGTCCGCCTGACGATCGGCAATGGCCTGCTTAGTATCCTCGATAGCCTTCGCTGCGGCGGCCTCGTCGAGGTCCTCCGCACGCTCTGCGGTGTCTGCTAGCAGAGTAGTAATACGCGGCTGAACTTCCAAGAAGCCGCCTGAAACGTAGTAAAACTCTTCTTCACCGCCTTCAAGCGTAACCTTCACAGGCCCAGGCATGAGCTGCGTAAGCAGAGGGGCGTGGCCAGGCACGATACCTAGGTCACCCAATACGCCTGTGGCTACGATCATCTCGACCGAGCCGGAGAAGATGCTCTTCTCGGCGCTCACGATATCGCAGTGTAGGGTTTTAGACATAGTCTTACTCGCTCTTGTTCGCTCAATCGCCAGAGGCAATCGCTATTGCAAAGGGTTTGCTCTACTTATTGAGTGTCGCAGCCTTCTCGACGGCTTCTTCGATCGTACCGACCATGCTGAACGCTTGCTCAGGTAGGTGATCGTATTCGCCAGCCAAAATACCTTTAAAGCCTTCAATAGTGTCCTTCAGAGACACGTATTTGCCTGGGACGTTGGTGAAGATCTCAGCAACCGTGAACGGCTGTGACAGGAATTGGCTGATGCGGCGAGCGCGGCCAACTGTCTGACGGTCTTCGTCTGAGAGCTCGTCCATACCCAGAATCGCGATGATGTCTTTCAGCTCCTTATAGCGCTGCAGAACTGTCTGCACGCCGCGAGCGACTTCGTAGTGCTCGGTGCCAATAACCAGCGGGTCGAGCTGACGCGAATTTGAATCCAGAGGATCAACCGCCGGATAAATACCCAGCGAGGCAATATCGCGCGACAGTACAACGGTCGCGTCGAGGTGCGCGAATGTCGTTGCCGGTGACGGGTCAGTCAAGTCATCCGCAGGAACATAAACCGCTTGGATCGATGTGATAGAGCCGTCTTTAGTTGAAGTAATACGCTCTTGCAGGGCGCCCATTTCTTCAGCCAGAGTAGGCTGGTAGCCCACCGCTGAAGGCATACGGCCAAGCAGTGCCGATACTTCGGTGCCCGCGAGCGTGTAGCGGTAAATGTTGTCAACAAAGAGGAGTACATCACGGCCTTCGTCGCGGAACTGCTCAGCCATGGTTAGGCCTGTAAGCGCAACACGCAGACGGTTACCGGGGGGCTCATTCATCTGACCGTAAACCATCGATACCTTCGACTCGCCTTCGAGGTCGATAACGCCAGATTCCTGCATTTCGTGATAGAAGTCGTTACCTTCACGAGTACGCTCACCTACGCCGGCGAATACGGACAAACCGCCACGAGCCGTTGCGATGTTGTTGATGAGCTCCATCATATTAACTGTCTTGCCTACACCGGCGCCGCCGAGTAGACCAACCTTACCGCCCTTAGCGAAAGGACAAATTAGGTCGATAACTTTAATGCCCGTTTCGAGAATCTCGTTGTTCGCCGAGAGTTCTTCGTAAGTCGGTGCCTTACGGTGAATAGGCATGCTTGTCTTGGCGCCGATGTCGCCGCGCTCATCGATAGGACGGCCCAGTACGTCGACAATGCGACCTAGAGTTTCTTGACCAACAGGTACAGTGACCGGCGCGCCGGTATCCTGAACGTCGAGTCCGCGGCGCAGGCCTTCGGTGCTGCCCAGTGCAATCGTGCGGACGACACCGTCGCCGAGTTGCTGCTGAACTTCGAGGGTAATCTCAGTGTTGTCTACTGTCAGGGCATCATAGACCGCAGGCACGCTTTCGCGCGCAAACTCGACGTCAATAACCGCTCCAATAATCTGTACGATTCGACCGCTACTCATGTTCGGTTCCTCACTCTCTTAAGCTTGTAAGCACTAAATTCTAGTAAATTAAAAATATCAGTTCGCGATCGCTGCTAGACAGCCGATGCACCACCGACGATCTCTGACAGTTCTTGCGTAATCGCCGCTTGGCGCGCCTTGTTGTAGACCAGCTGTAGATTGTCGATGAGGTCGCCCGCGTTGTCGGTAGCGTTCTTCATCGCGATCATACGCGCGGCCTGCTCGCAGGCATTGTTCTCAACCACTGCTTGGTAAACCTGTGATTCGATATAGCGATCTAATAGGCCGTCGAGAAGCTCTTGAGCCGCTGGCTCATAGAGGTAGTCCCAGTTCTCGCCCAGATCTTCATCCGAAGGCTCAAGTGGCAGAAGCTGCTGAACCGTAGGCTTTTGGGTCATCGTGTTAACGAACTCGTTGCTCACGATGTTTACCTGATCGAGTTCACCATTTTCGAACTTATCGAGCATGACCTTGACCACACCAATGACGTCTGCAACCTCGGGCGCTTCGCCTAGGTCGCGCACAGAGCCGAGCACGTTGCCGCCGAAGCTCTTAAAGAAGTTCATCGACTTAGCGCCAATGGCGCAGACATCAACTTCTACATTCGCTTCTTTGTTTGCCTTCATTGCATTTACGGTGGCTTTAAACAGATTGGTGTTCAAGCCGCCACACAGACCGCGATCTGTAGACACAACAATGTAGCCAACGCGCTTGAGTTCACGGGTCTCGAAAAACACGTGCTTATACTCAGGCGTAGCGTGAGCAATGTGGCCAATTACCGCGCGAATACGCTGAGAATAGGGCTTGCCCAGCTCCATGCGGTCTTGTGCCTTGCGCATCTTACTAGCGGCGACCATTTCCATCGCGCTAGTGATTTTCTGAGT
>JAYOBL010000098.1:0-4900 GCA_038104835.1 Gammaproteobacteria bacterium
GTCCTAGCACCGTGAGCGGTGGTATCTCTAGCTCGCCTTCTTCCTCGGGGAAAAGGGTGACTACATAGTCGGTCCACGACTCTGTGACGCCGTTAATTGACCGTATCTGGCTTGAAGTGCGAGTGCCTAGCACGTCAAAGTTTTTGGTGAGCGGCGTAAGGTCAAGCTGCATCCCCTGACGCTGGTCGAACACGCGAATGGTGAGAGTCAGCGTCTCGCCTCGGGCAAGCTCGGTACGATCAACGGATAGCGTGACTTCCTGAGCCTGCACAAAACTTGAAAGAAGCAGCAGGAGTAGGGGAATGAGTCTTACCATATTTGGCCACCGTTCTGATTGGCTGTGCCTTCTAGTTGCCGCTTGCGATATTGGTAGCGGAATTTACGCCGCAATAGCTCGCCTGGGTCGTCGTCTATGCGGCGCAGCCATTGCTCTAGTGCCTGCTGCTCCTCGAACTCTTGGTTCTCTGTCTCACTAGCGGTGTTTTGTTCGCTGTTTGATTCAGAGCTCTCTTGCTCCTCGGGCGCGTCCTGTTGCTGTTGGTCCTGCTCTTGTTGCTCTTGATCGCCTTCCTGACTTTCCTGGTCTTGCTGTTCGCTATTTTCTTCTTGCTGATCGGACTCGCTCTCTGAGTTTTGCTGCGAATCGCTGTCTTCGCTGTCGCCCTCATCTTGCTCGCCTTCCTCGGCTTCTTGCTCTTGCAAGAGCTGCTCTACGATTTCCTTATTCTGAAGCGCCTCAGCGTGTGTGCCATCGAGGCCAAGGGCAATGTTGTAGGCAGTGATCGCTTCAGCGTAGTTGCCGCTGAGTGCGAGCGCGTTGCCGCGATTGTAGTGTCCATCGGCTGTTGGGTTAGCGGCAAAGGACGCGATTGCCGCTTCGTAATTCCCACCTCTATAGCTGGCTGCTCCGCGCCAGTCTGTGCTCTCAAACAGCCGTGCTGCTTCGCCGTACTGAGATTCTCCCATTGCTTCCGCGCCGCGCTGATCGGGTGTCTGCCAAAGGTTCCGCCAAGTCTCACTCCAACTAAAGCCTGCTTCGGCCTCGGAGGGGAGCGGGAACCCTTCTTCATTGATCTGAATATCCACGGTCGGTCCAAATTCCGCTGCCATCAGCGGCTGGACTGGTGTGAGCACGCTTGTGGCGACAAGCAGCGGCAGCACCAAGAGCCATCCGCGGCGGAAGGCGAACGCGGCAAGCGGCAGAACGAGGAGCAACAGCCAAGGCCCTGCTTCATACCAGACATCGAACTCTTCTTCGACGTCAGACAAGGCTTCGTCGTCTAGGGGGTTAAGATCGCTAAGAAGATAGGCTAAATCCGAGTCGGCGAGCTGAATGTCGTGATAGCGCCCGCCAACTCGATTAGCGAGAGAAGAGAGAAGATTCTTATTCAGCTTGGGCACGATAATAGTGCCGCGCTCATCGGTTAAAAAATTGCCATCGTTGGTGCGGATAGGTGCGCCTTCTTCGGTGCCTATGCCCATCACTAGCAGCTCGTTGCCAGATCCGTCTAATAGATCGGCTATCGTTTGCTCTTCGTCATATCCAGCGATGCCGTCTGTCATCAGAAGGATCTTACCGCTGCCCCCGTCGGTGTTCTTCAGTAGATCAATAGCAATCTCTAGCGCCGACACGGGGTCGCTTCCGAATAGAGGCATAATGTTGGGGTTGAGGCTTGGTACAAGCGCTTCGATGGTGACGACATCATCGGTGAGCGGGGTCACCGTGTGCGCATCGCCTGCGTATACCACCAGTGCGGTTTGACCCTCGCCACGCAGGGCCAATATGTCTCGCAGCTTGCGCTTTGCCAGATCAACTCGGCTAGGGCTGTGGTCGGGTGCGAACATTGATAAAGACAGGTCGAGCACAATAACCAAAGCGTCTTCACGCTTCTGCACGGGTTGGGGGAGTTTTTCCCAAACGGGTCCCGCTAACGCGAGGCTGCTAAGCACCCAGACGGCAAGCAGCAGAAGTAGGGGCGTGCGCTGCGACGCATTCTTGCTGCGGTCTAAGAGGTAGGGAAGCAGGTCTTTATCGATCGCTCTATCCCAAGCGGTGACGCTGCTATTCAGCCGCCAGAGAGCGGCGACAAATAGCACGGCTGGCACCAAGGCTAGAAGCCAAAGGGGTCTTAGAAACTGGAAATTCGCTAAGAAATCTGCGGGAAGGAGGGCGTCCATTGTCAGCTGCCCTCCTGTGATAGCGCGGACTCCGGCTCTCTCGAGCCAAGCAGCGAGCGCCAGGGTGTAAGCAGCAAGGCGAGCAAAAAGCTTAGCAGCAGTGCAGAGCCGAGCGGCCAGTAGAACAAGACTTTGGTCGGGCGATAAGTTTGCTCATCTTGGTCAATCGCCTCCAGTCGATCCAGCTCTTCGTAAATCTCCACTAGGTCGTTCACATCCCGTGCTCGGAAATAGCGTCCGCCGGTCGCCTCAGCGATTTCGGTCAGCACCGCCTCGTCGAGCTCCGCCGATGGGTTAATTGCTCGCGCGCCAAAGAAGGAGCGCTGAATGACCTGGTCTGCGCCAATGCCGATCGTGTAGATCTTTATGCCTTCCATGGCGGCCAATCGGCCCGCCTGCTGCGGATCGATTTCGCCTGAATTATTTACCCCGTCGGTTAAGAGTATTAGCACACGGCTGTTTTCGGGGCGGGTGCGAAGGTGTTTTACGCTAAGGCCAATCGACTCGCCTATTGCCGTTGCCGACTCTTCGATAATGCCAATATCGGCTTCTTCCAGAAGGGTGCCAACGGTCTCTCTGTCGAAGGTGAGTGGGGCCTGAATATACGCATGTGCAGCAAACAAAATGAGGCCGAGCCTGTCACCTTCCCGGCGTTCAACAAAATCGCTGATCACCTGTTTGACGACGGCGATGCGTGAAACTTGGCGATTCCCGATGACCATATCTTGGGCCTCCATTGACCCCGAGATATCTACCGACAGCATCAAGTCCCGACCGGTAGAGGGTAGCTGCACGGGGTCGCCAAGCCACTGAGGTCGTGCGCCAGCAATAACGAGCAGTATCCAGATAATCACACAAAGCGCTACGGACAAACCCTGGCCTCTAGCCGAGCTATCGCCGTCGGATTGCAGACGCGAGAGCATGCTGAAGAAAGGCACATAGAGCGCTGCGTCTTGTCGCGGTGCTCGTGTTGCGAGGCGATAGACGAAGTAAGGTAGCGGGAGTGCGGCGAGCACCCAGGGCCAGGTAAGTTCTAGCATTAAGTGCTCTCCTGGTTTGTCGCTGAGCGGTACTGAAGGCTTACCCAGTGCCGCGCGAATTCGGCAAGCTCATTCTCATCGATTGACACGCTGCGTTGAAAACGCCCCAGTGCGAAGGCAGTGAAAAGCTCGTCGCTCATCGCCGGCGCCCCATCGGTGTCACGAAGGAACTCGGCCCAGCTCTGACTGCTTAGTCCCGCTACCTGATGTGCATCGTAGTGAAATAAGGCCACTCGGCGGAGTACCGAATTGATCGCGTTAAGTTGGCTCAGTGCGTCGTTTGCCTCGAGCGCGCTACGTTGTAACTCAGCGAGCGCGCTGCGCAGCAGTAGCTTCCGCGCCCGCGCGCGGCGGTAGGCCTGCAGCGCAAGATAGGTCAGGCCCAGTGCTAGCAGCAATAGCGCCCACCATCCGGGGGCGGGTGGCCACCAGCTCACTGCCTCAGGCAGCTTAATGTCAGCAAGCTGCGCTAAGAGTTCTTCGCTATCCATTCTCGGATTTGTTCCACGACTAGTTGATTGGTTCTTAATTTAATAAGACGGATGTTAAGACGTTCTAGTTCGCCTTCGAGGTCCCGTATGCGCTGCTCGAACTGCTGCTCGTAGCGCGATCGAGTTTTGCTGCTGTGGGTGTTGATAGAGCCCTTCATTGCCCCATCGGTAATGCTATAGACGCCAGGGGTTGGCAGGCTTTGCTCCAGAACATCATAAACCAGACAGCAGACGACATTGTTGTGACGGGACAGCTGATTCAGATACTGAAGGGCTTTTTCATCCAGCGTAGCGAAATCTGAGACGATGTAAAGCGTGCTCCCGGGTTTGCTAATACGGCGTATCTGGCCCAGAGCATGGGCCAGGCCCGGCTGGAAATCCTGAGCAAGCCTCGCCTTGCCTTCCTGCGGCTCCTTTTTCTCATTCAGGCGCTGATTAAAGCCTACGACCTGACTAAGAAGATGGAGCGCAGATCGGCGCGAGCGCTTGGGTCGGACTAAGCTGGCGTCGGTGTCTGAAAAGACTAGCCCGCCAACTCGATCGCCGTTGTCGATAGCAAGCCAGCAGAAAAGGGCGGCTGCTTGCGCAGCGATAACAGATTTAAAGGTTACTTGGCTGCCAAAATACATGCTGGCACTTTGATCGACGGCAATTATCACCGGTCGTTCGCGTTCTTCGCGGAATACCTTGGTAACTGCGCGTCCCGTGCGAGCGGTCGCGCGCCAGTCTATTAAGCGGATATCGTCTCCGGCCTGATAGGGACGAAACTCTTCGAAGTCGATACCGCGACCGCGTATTTTCGAAAGGTGTAGGCCAGAAATGCCCGCGATTGAGCGTGCCTGCGATAAATAGGTTAGGGTCTTGGCAGCATGCCGTTGCAACAGTAGCTGAGCTAGTGTGACTAGCGGTCCTCGGCTGCGGAAGCGCTCGCTATGCGGGTCGAGCTTGGGTTTAACGGACATGCTGCGATTCTCTGATCTTAATCCTGTGACTGCGTCGCTCGGTTGCGGACGCTGTGGCTCCTGCGCAGATTCTAATCAGCTCTATGCAGACGGCACGCGCTGGCGAATCGCTTCCAATACCTGATCAGGGGTCACGCCGCTGGCTTCAGCTTCGAAGCAGAGCAGCAAGAGATCGAGCAGGACGTCGAACAAGACTACTAGCACGTCGACACGGCTAACGAAATCGCGT
>JAYOBL010000098.1:4910-5677 GCA_038104835.1 Gammaproteobacteria bacterium
CCATTATCAGCTGAATAATGTACTCCTCCACCTCGGGCGCCATGTGCATAGAGAGGATCTCCTGCCGCGCGGCGAACAGATTATCCTGAGAGATTTCCTTCGGTGCCTCGGCAGCCTTGTTGGCAGCTTCGTCGCGGACGAGCTTGAGAATATCTCGCTCCGCCGATGCAGCTGGGTAGCCTATTGCCACGTGCATCAGGAAGCGATCTAGCTGCGCTTCGGGTAGCGGGTAGGTGCCTTCCTGTTCGATTGGATTCTGAGTCGCCATGACGAGAAATAGTGGAGGCAGTGTGAAGGATTCGCGGCCCACACTTACTTGATGCTCAGCCATCGCCTCGAGCAGAGCAGACTGAACTTTGGCCGGCGCGCGGTTGATTTCATCTGCCAGTACGAGGTTGTGGAAGATAGGACCTTTTTGAAAACGGAAAGAGCCGTCCTCGGGGCGGTAGACCTCTGTGCCCGTAATGTCGCTTGGAAGCAGGTCGGGTGTGAACTGGATGCGGTGGAAATCTCCCTCAACCGCCTTCGAAAGATCTTTAATCGCCTTTGTTTTCGCAAGCCCAGGTGCGCCTTCAACCAAGAGATGGCCATCGGCCAGAAGAGCGATAAGCAACCTGTCTATCAGACGCTCTTGGCCGATGATCTGCTGCGATAACCATTCCCTGAGTTCTGTTATTATTGCGTGGTGGCTCATAGTCTAAAGTCTCAATATTGTGGGCATTTTTAGCGAAGTCATCGATTTTAACCGTTTTCGACTCGAAGTCTAG
>JAYOBL010000098.1:5687-7209 GCA_038104835.1 Gammaproteobacteria bacterium
GTCTAGGCGAGGGGAATTCCGGGCGGAGTCACGACCGTCCCAGCCCCGCGCAGAGCGACCAGGTCGTGGAGAAAGCTGTCAATGAGTAAAAATTTCGGAGTGGATTCGTCACAAATAGACACACTTTTGGAAAAGCTTCGCCTGGCAAGCGGTATCAAAGGCAAGGCCATGCTCGACACCTATGTTCAGTTTGCAGCGCGCTATCTGATCAACTCCGATGCTCAAGAGCTCGCGCAGCTTGATTTCGAGGAGCTAACAGCCGATGTCGCGCAAGCGTGGAGCTTTGTTCAGGAAAGAAAGACGAGTCGTCCACTCGTTAGACTGGATCAGAGCGAGCGACGTGAACTAGGTCGCGCGACACCGATTACTACGCTTCGGGTTCTGTTGGATGATAAACCCTTCATTGTTGATTCCCTGCGCCAAGCGCTGCTGCGACACGGGGCAGCGATCATGGAAGTGCGCAACACAGTGCTTTTTTGTGGTCGTAGAAAGGCGGGCAGTAAGGCTGAGGGCTATGGCCGGTTTGGCCAATTGGCGGCGCTATCGAACTCGGTCGACGATGACTTTAGCGCAGAGGCCTTTTGTTCGATCAGCTGCGCACGCATTCCTCAAGATGAGCTCAAGGCACTGGAAGAAGAAGTGCGAGAGACTTTGCAACATGTGAGTACGGCTGTTAGCGACTACCGCGAAATGACAGCCGCTGCATCGAACCTGCGCCGAGATCTTCTCACTCACGCTGAATTTTTGCCGGTCAGTGAAGAGAACGTGGCGGAGTCGATAGAATTCATAGGCTGGCTTGTTGATAATCACTTTACCTTCCTTGGCTATGAGAAATATCGCATCACTACCCGCAAGGGTGAAAGTATATTGCAGCTTGATTCCGATTCGCTGCTTGGCGTGTCGCAGCTAAAATCGCGACTCAAATCGCAAACCAAAGTCGCCTCGCTACCGGGCGCTGCCGCCGATTTCATCGACAGGCCGAAACTGCTGAGTTTCGCCAAGTCTTCCATGCGCTCGAAAGTGCATCGCCCGGCCTACTATGACTATGTCTTGATTAAGGAGTTCGATAGATCTGGCCGGGTCACCCATATGCACCGTTTCCTTGGGCTCTATACCTCTAGCGTTTACTTCCGTGAGGCTCTGGCGATACCGCTGCTTCGAAAGAAAGTAAGCAGGGCCTTGGAGAAGTCAGGCTTCATTCCCAATGGCCATAATATGAAAGATCTCCTGCAGGTGATAAATACCTTTCCGCGGGATGAGCTGTTTCAGATCAGCAGTAGCCAGCTACTCGAGACGGCAGTGGCAATAACGCGTATCAGGGATACAGGTTCAAGCCGCATCTTTATTCGCAAGGACTTCTATGGGCGGTTCATAAGCTGGTTGGTGTATATCCCGCGTGAGCTCTTTAATACCAATTCACGTCTCGCGATACAGGCACTGCTTGAGGAAAAATTCCAAGCACAGGATGTCGACTTTAATACGTATCTTTCCGAATCTTCTCAGGCGCGGATCCATTTAGTCT
>JAYOBL010000019.1:0-22849 GCA_038104835.1 Gammaproteobacteria bacterium
AACGAAGTCATCGGTTTCGCTCTGTTATTTATCTCGGCTCTTGCGATCGCTGCGTGGGCATTTCTCTGTAAACACTATGGCATGCTTTTGCTGCAATTTTTCTACGCCGCTGCGGGAATCGTTGGGGTTCTGCGCTGGCTGTAGCCTGTGGGGCTCGCCAGCGCTATCCTCAGCTCGCATATAAAAAACAAAAGGCTAATTCACTATGTCTGAATCTATCCAGCTAAATTCTCTCCGCCTCAATTCACTCTCACGCTCGCGCGCGGCGGGTGAGAATATGGCCATGCTTGTGTTCGTAGCGCTTTGCTCCCTTTACGTGCCGCTCTCCTCGGCTCAGGATTCTGAACTCCCGCTCGCTGGCGCCGACGGCTTACTGTTTATGCCGCAAGCACTTAGACAACAAGCGTTTGGCAATGCTCGGACGCTTTCAGAGACTCGCACCGTAGCGGCCAGCGACAACCCACATCGGCTGGTGTCCAAGCCGCAGGACTGGAGCGACTTTGAGTACGAAGTCGATGGAGAAACGTTCTCGTTGGATGACTACTTTCAACGCCCTGCGTCCCGCGGTCTGATCGTGTTGCAGGGCGATGAGGTGCTGCTCGAACGCTATGGCGCGGGTAACACGCCGGAGACTCGTTGGATTACTTTCTCTGTTACGAAGTCTGTAACTTCGCTATTAATAGGAGCTGCTATCCATGACGGCTACATTGGCAGTGTCGATGAGCATGTAACCGACTACATACCGCGTTTGAAGGGCTCGGCCTACGAGGGTGTGAAAATCCGCGATATTTTACATATGGCCTCGGGTGTGGCGTGGAACGAAGACTATGCCGATCCCGAATCTGATGTGGCCCAGGCGGGCGCGGCGAATGGAGTAGAGCTAACTGAGTATCTCGCTACGCTGCCCCGTGAGGCGCAGCCCGGCACTCGCTTCAACTACAACACGGGTGAAACTAATCTCGTAGGCGAGCTACTGCGCGCTGCCATAGGCAACAATGCCTCGCGCTATTTGGAAAACAAAATCTGGAGGCCTTTCGGCATGGAGCACGATGCCTACTGGTTACTTTCCAGCGCCGGCGGAGTTGAAACCGGCGGCTGCTGTATTAACGCGACATTGCGCGACTATGCCCGCATCGGCCGCTTCGTCCTCGCCGATGGCGTCCTGCCGAGCGGTGAGCGAGTGGTCCCGGAAAACTGGATAAGTGACTCAGTAACACCGTCGCAGGGCTCGGAGAACTATGGTTATCTCTGGTGGCTTTACGACGAAGGCGCATTCAGCGCTCGCGGGATTTTCCAGCAGCGGATATTTATTGACCCCGCACGCGATGCGGTCATCGCTACCCACGGCAATGCGCTCAACGCCACCGGCGATGAAGATCAGGACCATACCAATGCAGTAATCGAAGCGCTGCGTCGCACGTTGGAGCCGCAGGGCTAAAATGTGGAGAAGGGATAAAGGGGTCTGACCACTTTTCCAATCTCCTCAGAACGACGCTGCAAGACCCTCAATAGCCTTGCAGTTACTGAGCGACAGAGAGGGTGGCGTGAGTTGTATCGAGATGGGTGCGGCGAGACCCAGCGCGCTGAGCCCGAGAAGATTGCGACCGCCGCCCTGCATTACGGCAACTTCCAGCGGGCCAAGTTCACAATTGCCAACGGCGAACTGATCCACTTGGTAGACCTCAATAAGCTTAATTTTGTTGTTGGCAAGACGCGCGCCTATCTGCCGAACATGGCTTACACCGGATCGCTTTTTGATCGCGGCGAAGGTTTTCTCATTGACCGTGACGAGACCTGCGCCCGTATCGAGCATGAAGTCCGCACTGTGTCCGGCAGCCGTGGCTGACAAATAGTACGTGCCGCTCGTGCTTGCTCTCATAGGGATGCTCTCGGGCTGAGCTAAGGCTGAGCCAGAAAACAAGACGGCAAAAAAACCGCACAGGGCCAGACAAAAGGCATAGCTAGAGAGCAGGCGCGAGGCTGAATGCGATAGTCGTGTTGTGGATTTAGGGCTCATGCTCAGAAGCTGCAAACAGCGTGCCAGCAAGAAAGCTCCTGTTTTTACAAAGAATTGTTGTAAAAGCCGGCCTGAGAGGGCGCTTTTTCGGTGCGCAACGCACCAAAATAGCGCATTCCTAATATAAGCAAAATCTATCACGGTCTGGGATTGGGATGTCTTTGATTCGAGGGCTTCAAGGTCGATAATTAACGCGCAAAAAGAATCTGAGCACTTTGTGGTTGACTCTAAATGAGCGCCCAGTACCCGTAGCGCTGCTGCCTTAGAGGTGCTCGACTTAAGAAGACTAACGCTTAACTTCTGTTAAATTGAAAGGAGACCGGTAATGACACGATTTTTATTTGCTCCTCTGGTGGTTCTCGCTCTAGCAGCCCCAAACCTAACAGTCGCGGATACTGCTCCCTTGCAAGACACCGTCAAGGTGTTGAAGGTTGAATACGCGCCGCACCGAAAGCCGCCGTTTAAGCGCCGATGGGTAGAGGTTGATGTGGCCGACATTGCGGCGGCTGAGATGGTCGAAGCTGTTGCTACCGAAAGCGTTAGCCTACGTAAGCTCCAAACTGGAGTGAATCGTAAGCCGCCTTACAAGCAAAAGACTGTAGAAGTGCCTGTGGTAGACGTTGCTGCGTCTGAGCTTGTCGAAGAAACAGAGGCCCGCGAGCCTAAGCCCGCAAAGCGTCGCCGACCGCCTTTCAACCGGCATCGCTAGCAGCCGCTCGTCGCTGCTAGTAACGAAAGACACTCGTATTCACCGGGCTATTTCGAACGAGGCAACGCGGCAAAGCCGCTGAGGCTCAACTAAAGCTCTCCAAGGCCAAGCCAAAAAAAACCAGAGACTTCGCAAGAAGCTCTGGTTTTTTTGTACTCTCGGATTCTTCTAGGATTTATCTGCGTGTATATCCGCCACAGTGAGAGCTGTCATATTAAAGATGCCGCGGGCAGATACCGACGGAATAACGATGTGTGCGGGCTTGCGGAAACCGTTGATGAACGGGCCTATCAGCAGCGCGTCGGTTAGTGAGCGAATTAGGCCCATCGCGATATTTGCCGCATCGAGATTGGGCATAACCAGCACATTCGCGCGGCCGCTAATATTCGCGTGCGGATAAATAGTGTCGCGCAGTTTCGGATTAAGGGCGCTGAGCACGTGCATCTCACCATCAACCTGAAGACTTGGGTGTGCGCTGCGCAGAGCCTCACTCGCGACGCGTACCTTTCTCGCTGAGGGATTGTTAGCCGTACCAAAGTTAGAGTGCGACAACAGGGCGACTTTGGGCTCGATGCCGAAGCGTTTAACCAGATCAATGCTGGCCTCGGTGATCTTAACCAGCTCATCCGAAGTTGGGTCTACGTTCATCGAGGTGTCAGCTAAGAACAGTGGACCGTCGGGGAGCAGTAACACTGCAGTAGAAGTGACTAGCTGTTCTTTCTTCTCTGGTCCCAGCAGGTGCATTATTTCGCGCAGGTGGAAATCAAAGCGGCCGATCTTGCCGCAGATCAGGCCGTCGGCCACACCCATCGCAACCATTACCGCAGCGATTGCCGTGTTGTCATTGCGCATGATCTTGCGCGAAGCATCTACCGAGACGCCATGGCGACCAACGGTCTTATGATAGAAAGCGGCGTAATCATCGTGGTCTTTATAGTTACGCGGGTCGATGACTTCGACTTCTGAATCTAAATCTATGCGCAGCCCCAAACGATCGATCTTCTTCTGCATCGTGCCTTGGTAGCCGATCAAAATCGGCTTAGCGATATTCTCATCGATCACCGCCTGCACAGCCATAAGCACATCGTCGTTTTCACCTTCGGCGTAAACGATCCGCGCAGGAGACTTCTTTGCAACCTCAATGATTGGCTGCATGAATAGCCCAGCCTGATTCACAAACTCGTGCAGTGTCTGCTTGTAAGCTTCCAGATCTTCGATAGGACGTGTGGCGACTCCGCTTTCCATCGCCGCCTTCACTACCGCTAGCGGTACGTCCTCAATGAGTCGTGGATCGAAGGCTTTGGGGATTAGGTACTCTGGACCAAATCGCAGCTGCTCATCGGCATAGGCCGCGGCGACGACATCTGAGGTCTCCTTGGTCGCGAGGTCTGCGATAGCGCGCACGGCCGCCATCTTCATTTCTTCGTTGATCGTTGACGCGCCACAGTCCAGTGCGCCACGGAAGATGAAGGGGAAGCAGAGAACGTTGTTGACTTGGTTGGGGTAGTCAGAGCGACCCGTTGCGAGGATCGCATCAGGGCGCGCGGCGAGCGCTTCCTCGGGCATGATCTCAGGAATCGGGTTAGACATGGCCAGGATGATGGGCTTGGGTCCCATCTTTTTCACCTGCTCGCCGTTCAATACGCCCGGACCCGAAAGCCCCATGTAGAGGTCAGCACCCTCGATGGCGTCATCTATCGTGCGGTCGCTGGTTTCTACCGCGTAATCTTCTTTCCACGGGTTCATGCCTACGCCGCGGCCTGCATAGATCACGCCGTTGCGATCGAGCATACGGACGTTCTTTTTCTGCAGCCCCATACTAACGAGTAGGTCGACACAGGCGATGCTCGCTGCGCCCGCGCCGGATACGACCAGCTTTACGTCTTCGATATTTTTCTCAACGATGCGCAGACCGTTGTAAATCGCTGCGGCAGCGACTATGGCCGTGCCGTGCTGGTCGTCATGGAAAACGGGAATCTGCATGCGCTCGCGCAGCTTGTTCTCGATCATGAAGCATTCGGGCGCTTTTATGTCTTCGAGATTTACGCCGCCGAAGGTGGGCTCCAAGCTCGCAATAATATCTACCAGCTTGTCGACGTCGGTCTCGTTTACTTCTATGTCGAAGACATCGATATTGGCGAATTTCTTGAACAGCACCGCCTTGCCTTCCATTACCGGTTTGGAGGCGAGTGGGCCAATATCACCGAGCCCGAGCACAGCGGTGCCGTTGGTGATTACCGCAACCAAGTTGCCGCGCGAGGTGACCGAAGCGACTTCGGTGGGGTTCTCCACGATTAGTTCGCAGGCGTGGGCTACGCCGGGTGAGTAGGCGAGGGAGAGGTCGCGCTTGTTGGCCAGGGGCTTAGTTGGCCTTATTTCAAGCTTTCCGGGGAGGGGGTGCTGGTGGTAGCGCAGGGCGGCTTCTTTGAACGAATCGGTCATGGCAGGCGAGGCTTCTCTTGAGTATTGCTGAGTGAGCGCGAATTCTAACGCCTGCCACTAGCCCACGCCACCAATAGCGTATCAAAGATACGGAAACATCGATATTTACGCTGTTTATAGGTCCGGGCTATTGATACTGAGCCGCTTAGTTTTTTACCTTAGTCTTTATAAGACGGATCGGCTTTCTCGATGAGTCTTACCATGGCATTGAACTCGAGCTCGCCAGCAGGATGCCCTGAGGACTGTTTGGCCATCAGCTTCTCGCCCTTGTTGAGGATGTGCTCGCCAACAGGGATGCTGCCGCGTCCAGTCGCGTCGGTGGCTACTTGCACCTCGCAGGCGCGCTGCAGAGTCCACAGATTGACGAACGCCTCAGGAATGCTCCGTCCGCAGGTAAGCAGGCCGTGATTGCGCAGAATTGCCAAGCGCTTATCCCCAAGGTTGTTTATGAGCCTGGGCTTCTCATCGTCCTCAACCGTGATGCCTTCGAAATCATGATAAGCGATTCGGTTGTGCAGTAAAGCGGAATAGAAGTTGTCGGTGCGAAGACCCTCTTGATTGCAAGCAACGGCCATGCCTTCGGTGGTGTGGGTGTGAGCGATGCAGTGCACGTCTGGTCGTGCCGCGTGAATGGCCGTATGAATGACTATGCCCGCGGGATTCACGCGGTACTCGCTCTCACCAATGATGTTGCCTTCTATATCTACTTTTACCAAGTTCGAGGCTTTGACCTCGCTGTAATGAAGTCCGTAGGGGTTGATCAAGAAATGATGCTCATCCCCGGGGATCTTGACAGTAATGTGGTTGAAGATGAGTTCGCCCCAGCCTAGGTGATCGAAAATGCGGTAGCAGGCCGCGAGCTGAATTCTAAGGTCTTGTTCTTGTTGTGTCATAGCTTGTGCCTTTGTCTTTTCTCGTATGGGGTCTTGAGTTTCAAGGGAAGCACTCAGGCGAGAGCGCTTCACTGTTTTTTTGCGGGCGTTACTTTAGTCTACTGCTTGGACTCGCTATACAGCCGGCGTTGCCTGTTTGTGTTTTTAACGCGCTGGAACAGCCGAAGCAAGCCCCTCGGTGAGTTCTACGTACACGCCCCAGGGGTCGGTGAAAAAGGCGATGGCCAAGCCTAGAGAGGGAATTTCGGTGTATGGGCGGTCGAACACTATGCCTTTGGACTCTAATTCTGCGCAAAACGCTTTTAGGTTTTCCACTTCGAATCCGACATGGTCGAAAACGGTGCCCTGTGTTGCGGCTAGCGGACGCGGGCTCGGCGCGAAGGTTAAATTGACATTCGGTAGCTGTCCGGCGGGCTGGCCGATGCGCGAGCCGAATTCAGCGCCTAGGTGTTCGACATACCAGGCCCGCATCGCCTCTCCCGCATCGGTGGCAAAGTGGATGTGGTGCATCGCTACCGGATGTTCTATCTGGGTATTTTCAATGAGCTCTACTTTTATCCCATCAGGGCCGAGCACGTAGGCAATGGTATTGCCAGCTAATGCGTAGCCGATACCGTCGCGCACCTCAAAATTCTCTGGTAATTCGCCTCGGGTAATCAGCTCGTAGCCGAGTGAGGAAAGGCGAGCGACATCTGCTGCGATGTCTTGGGTCTCGAAGCCGATGTGATTGACTACCGTGCCGCGCGTGCCAGAGCTTGGCTCGGCGTCGGTCAGCATCACAAGGACATCAGGGAAGGCGATCAGCTCGCGTCCGCTCGCTCCGAGCTCACGTCGCTCGCCACCTAGGCCCTCTATCCAGAATCTCTCGTGTGCGGCGCGATCAGCGGTGTTGATGTGATGGTGGCCGTAAATAACGCGTCCTTCGCCTGCAGAGAAGAGTTGAGCGTTGGCTACGCTTGCGAGCATAAACAGCGCAAAGCCGCAGCAGAACTGCGCAAGCCGAGTCGGTTTTGGGTCTGACTTTAGAGAGTGCATGGGAGAAATCCTTGTTTTAATTGTCAGTCTAGCTAGGGATTAAGAAACAGAGTGCTGCGAGGCAGCCCAATAATCAAATTTCGCGCTTTGTCTTAGAGGTTGATTTTCCTGCGCGCCGAAATTCGAGCTGCGATTCGACCACAGCGTCCATCGCCTCCAAGAGAGGGGAGTAATCACTGCTCAACTCTACGCCTTCGAGTGTTGCTGCGATAGCCTCAAGCGTTGAATAAAAATGTGGGCGGCTTGCTTTGCGAATGCGATAGCGAGGAGCTGAGTCCGGCGAAAAACCAAACCTTGGCAGCGCCTGTAAGCCCGGGGAGCGCAGTAGCAGGGCTTTGCTCTTGCGCCAGGTTGCATCGATAAAGAGCAGTGGCCTCGGAGGCTCTTCTTGAAGCGTCGCGATGTTCGCAATCGGCTCTTGGGGATGATCGCTTGGGTAGATAAATGCGGCGCGGTCCAGATTGTGGGCTGCAAGAAAAGCGGAATCTAGGCTGTCACTGTCGGTAAAGGGCAGGGTGATGATCTTCGAGAGGGCGAGCTGTGCTATGACGGCTGTGCCTTTGGGGTGGCAGGCTTCCGCAGTGTGCTGCAGAAGGGTGACAGGCCAACGGTTGCTGCACAGACGAATGTGTTGACAAAGACAAGTGCTCTGCGGCCGGCAGCACCGTGAGCAATGAGCGCGTTTGCTAGTCATGTGGTGTGAGTGTCCCTGCTGGTTTTCCTGTTTTTTGTTGCAAGGAATTCACTATTCCCCCTGTCTTATTAGTTTAGCAACTGCTGGACGCGATGCCGAATCCGCAGACCAGATCACAGAAGCAGGTGCGCTGACGCTGATAGAATTCAAAGTTTCGCTCATTCGCTACGGATGAAATGAGAGAGTATTTGGAAGGGTGGCTCTCTGCCTGCTCTCATTCTGACTCTAAAATTGACAACCAGAAAACCAACAGCCGGCAAACCAATAGCCAGTTCGATACCAGAACAACTAGGAAGCCCAATAAGGAGCCGATAATGCTAAGAATAAGAAGCTGCTCGCAAAACAGTGAAATGCTTAAACCGTTCGCACTTTTGTTAATCCTTAGCGCTGGGCTGTGCCTGATGACATCTGGCAGTGTTCAAGCACAGGCGAGCACCGAAGCCGAGGAAGCCGCCGAGGCGCTCTTGGTCGAGATGGATTTAGAAACATCGCTCGCTAACAGCGTGGATCAGTTGCTGGCTCTACAAATACAGATGAACCCCGCCTTGGCGGAATCGGCGGACGTGATGAAGGAGATACTGGCCGACTATCTCAGTTTCGAAGCCCTCGAGCCCTTCTACATCGATCTCTACGTCGACACCTATACGGCCGCAGAGCTACGCGAATTGGTTGCTTTTTACAAAACTCCTGTGGGCAAGAAAAGCATCGTCGAAATGCCTGCACTGTTTGCGAAGTCCGCGCAGTTTGGTATGCAGATCATGCAGGAAAATGCGGCTGAAATTAGTCAGCGCATGATGGAGGCGCAGAGAGCTAACGCCGCCCCTGAGGAGCTTGAGATCTAGCGCTCTTGACTCACGCTGATCGGTTTGCTCTCAGTCGTGTCAGGCTGTAAGGTATATTACAAAATTGCAATTAATCTGACACAAAGCGAGTAGCGTGGCCCTAGCAGCAAAAAACAGCGGCATCCCGCCAGCCTCGGGCGCCGTTATCGTCCGAGTTGTGGCGATCACGGCGCTTGGCAGCTGGCCCGCGGCATGGGCCGCCGTCGACATGGGAGTGACGCCAGTCTGGTTCGCCGCTGCCCTTGTTGTCTACACGCTAGTGGCGCTGCTTGCGCTGCGACTAGCCGGCGCAGCGCTACCGCCTGCTTCAATGATTGGCTTGCGATCACTGCTGTGTGTGGGCGCGAGTGCTTATTCGCTCCTCAATTGGTTGTTCGCGGTTTCCTATTACACGCAAGGTTTTGGATTTAACGATCAGCTGTTTTTCCATCTCGGCACGGATACCCTGCGCGTGGGCTGGCAAACAGAGAGATTGAAACTGCTGCTACAGTTCTCTTTGTTAGCGCTGCTGCCTCTCACCGTGTGGTGGTCCTCGGCGCGTGCCGTGCCTTTGGGCGTGCTTGTAAGGGTGCGATTTAGAGCCTTGGCGAGCGGGCTACTGATAAGCGCTCTGGCTTCGACGCCTACGCTCAATTTCATCTCCTACCTGTCACTACGCCAGGAGCGCAGCGACCTCACCGCCGAAGCCTATAGTAGCTATGTGCCCGGTGACTTAAATGAGGCGCGTAATATTGTTCTCATTTACGCCGAGTCGCTGGAGGCGAGCTATCTCGATTCAGAACACTTCGAAGGCGAGCTGCTACCGCAGCTTAAGGCGCTCTAGCAGGAAGGGGTCGTTTTTTCAGATGTTCGGCAGAGGCCAGGCACCGGATGGACTGTGGCTGGAATTATAGCGAGCCAATGCGGCTTCTCGGTTCTGGTGAACAATCCCTTCAGCGGCAACACACGACTCGCGGCGACGCCGCAGCCCTATCCCACCGCGGAATGCTTAGGAGACATCGCTCAGAAGCTAGGCTACAGCACGCTGTTCATGGGGGGGGCAGACAGTGCGTTTGCCGGTAAAGGCAACTTCCTGCGCACTCATGGCTTCGATCGCCTTCTGGGCCGCAGGGAACTCGTTGCTCAGAGCGTTGAGCCTCTGAATCTCTCCCCGTGGGGTGTGCACGACGACGATCTATTTGCGCGTGCGCTGATAGAGATAGAGGCGTTTGAGGCGGCGGGAGAGCCTTACTTCCTCTCCCTGCTTACACTCGATACGCACCATCCCGAGGGCTTTCCCTCACCCCGCTGCCAGCTAGTGCCCAGTGAGACGTCCATGCGCCGGGCACTGCGCTGTAGTGATCAGCAGATCGCTGATTTCATACGCGAGCTACGCGCCCGCGAGGGCGGCGAGGACACGCTGATTGCCCTGTTCTCCGACCACTTGGCCATGCGCAACTCGCTGTGGGAAAGTCTGCGCTTGAAAGGGCGCGAGCGCCGCTTACTGTTTATGCTTCTAAACTCAAAGCAAGGCGCCGGTCAGGGTGGGGAAAGCGTCAACACTCCGCTCACGCACTACGAAATCGGGCCTACTCTTTTAGAGGCTGCAGGAGCAGCAAGCGAGGTGAGAATTGGCTTTGGCGAGTCGGCCTTCGCCGCGATAGCTGCGTCCGAGGCAGGCAGAGACCTTAGAAACCTATCTATCCCCCGCTATGCCGAACCCGCTGGCAACCAGAACTTTGCGGAAAGTCATCTAATAATCGACAGCTCTGCGCTGGTCATAAAAGTAGGTCGGCAAGAGTTCGCGATCTCAGAAGACGGCGGCCTCTTCACCCAGGGTGCTTTCACGCTCATCTTTAACAAGACCGGCGAGTTTGAAGACGTTGCCTATACTCGCAGCCTAGATGACATTGGTCCGAGCCTGCGCGGCAAGGCTGTGGTGATAATAGAACGACCGACGGCTGACTCGCCGCTGCGCTACCAAGTGGGTCGCTGGGGGCGGTCATCAATGATGAAGGGGGAGCTTTCTCAAGCCGAAATACTTACCGTAGACCCGGAGACACTGCGCTCCCTAATCAAATAGTCGCCTCAGAGCGCGCTAAACCCTCGCATTGCTCACCAATCCTTGCCTGATACGCCGCTTAGTGCGAAATTGCGTCCAAGCTAATAGCGCAGGACACTCTCATGCAAGAAAGACAATCAGGCTCGCCGCAGGCAGCTTCCACCGCCGCTGCGGAATCCACAGCAGTCTACTCCGCAGACTATGTGATCATTGGTAGTGGGGCAGTAGGGATGGCCTTCGCCGACATTCTGGTCAGCGAGTCCGACGCCACTGTTGTTATTGTTGATCGCTACGCAAAGCCAGGCGGGCATTGGAATGTTGCCTATCCTTTTGTAGAACTGCACCAGCCGGCCGCGTTTTACGGAGTGAGCTCTAAGGAACTCAGCGGCGGCCGCAGCGAGCCGGGAGGCCTCAACGCTGGACTGGGCGAGCTCGCAACCGGCGCTCAGGTCAGCGCCTACTTTGAAGACGTCATGCGCTATCAGTTTCTCCCTAGCGGGCGCGTGCAGTACTTTCCAAGCTGCGAATATCGCGGCGAAGGGCAATGTGTCTCTCTAGTCAGCGGTAAACAGTTTAGCGTGCAAGCTGACAAGAAGTTCATTGACTGCACGCATTTGAACACCGAGGTTCCGTCAACCCACACGCCAAACTTTCATGTCGAAGACGGCGTGCAGTTCATCCCCCTTAATGATCTGCCCCGTGTGACGCAGGCGCCCGAAGGCTATGTAGTGATCGGCGCGGGCAAGACCGGAATCGATGCCTGCCTGTGGCTGCTCGATCGCGGTGTCCAGGCCGACGAGATTACGTGGATTATGCCTAGAGACGCTTGGCTGCTGGACCGCAAGAACACTCAGGTAACACAGGAATTTTTCTTCGACACTATGGGCGCCTATGCCAGTCAGATGGAGAGCCTAGCAGCAGCCGACTCCCTCGATGATCTCTGCGCGCGCTTAGAAAAAAGCGGATACTTTTTGCGAATCGACGAAAACGTCACGCCGACGATGTTCCATGCGGCTACCATTTCGCAGGCCGAGATCGAAGCGCTGCGACGCATTCGCAATGTCGTTCGACTCGGCAGGGTGCAGACAATCTCGCCGGCGCAGATCGTCCTTGAGAAGGGTGTGATAAATACAAGCAGTAAAGCTCTACACGTTGACTGTTCGGCCTCGGCGATTGGCAATGTGGAGCTCAAGCCCATCTTTGCTGGCGACGTTATCACGCCGCAGATGGTAAGGCCCTACCAACCCGTCTTCAGCGCGGCGCTGATCGCGCACGTTGAATTGAACTATGCCGAGCAAGAGCAGAAGAATAAGCTCTGCGCTCCCGTTCCGCTTCCGAATCATGTGAGCGATTTCCTACGGTTTACCGCGGTTGCCTTAAGCAATCAGTTTCAATGGAATCAGCAGCCGGAGCTTAGAGAATGGATCTCCGCGAATCGCCTAGACGGGCCAAGCAAATTGGCTCAAAGCGTCGAGCCCCATGAAGTAAAAAAGCTCGCCGTCCTGCAGCGCATAGGCAAAGCCGTGCCAGCAGCGGCCGCGAATCTGCCTAAATTGCTCGCTTCGCTGTAGCCACGCACGTTTTTAGCCGCTGCATAATATTAGAATGGAAGGAAAAACGATGAATCAAGAACTTCAAGTTAACCGCCAAGCCTTAGCTACTTCTCGTCTCGTTGAGCGCGAGGCTACTCCGCTTGCCGAAGGAGAAGCTCGTCTGCAGATAGATCATTTCGCCTTCACCGCCAATAACATTACCTACGGCGCTGCCGGTGACACCTTGGGCTACTGGCAGTTTTTCCCTACCGAAGAAGAAGGCTTCGGCATAATTCCGGTGTGGGGCTTTGCCGATGTAGTCGAGTCTCATTGCCCCGAGCTCCCTGTTGGCGAGCGCGTCTACGGTTATTTTCCGCCAGCAACCACCGTAGTGATGCGGCCGGAGCAGGTGAAGACGCGCTCTTTTGTCGACGCCGTCGAGCACCGGCAGGCGCTGCCGCCGCTGTACAATCGCTACCAGCGCGTGCTCGCTGACCCCGACTATTCCAAGGCCCACGATGTGCCCAAGATGCTGCTGTCGCCGCTGCATCTGACGTCTTACTGCATTTGGGATCATCTGCAGCAGTCGGACTGGTTTGGTGCCGAGCAGATTGTAATCGTTAGTGCCTCGTCTAAGACGAGTCTCGGTGTGGCAGTGGCGCTCGCGCGAGGCGAAGACAAACGCCCAGCAATCGGGCTCACCGCAGCGGGTAATGTGGACTTCGTGCAGCAGACCGGTCTCTATTCCGAGGTAATAGCCTACCCGAATATCGAGCAGTCTTTGTTGCCTCGCAAGACGGTTATTGTCGATATGGCCGGCAACCCCAATGTACGACGCGCGCTTCAGGCACGCCTGGGCTCTGAGCTGTGTCACTACATCAATGTGGGTCTCACCCACTGGGATGAAAAAGTTCAAGCGTCAGAGCAGGATGTAGAGCTTGTACCCATAGCATCCCAGGAGATGTTCTTCGCCCCCAGCTATATTCTCGAGCGCCAGAAGAGTCTCGCTCCGGGTGAGTTCGAGAAAGCGTCCGGTGACTATCTGCGCGCGGCGGCTGAGGCAACGTTCGCTTGGACAAAGGTCGAGACCTTAGGCGGCATCGCCGAACTCGCCCAGCTTTATCCTCGGTTTGTCGAAGGCTCGCTGCCGCCTTCCTCTGCCTATGTGGTGGATGTGCGCTCATCAAGCCAAGCTGAGTGAGCGTGCGATAGGGTTATACCTGAGACACTGGTAGAATTACCCCAAACTCCTTCGTCGCAGGCAGGTGCTAGCCAGCCGCCTTAACTAGGCTCGCCGTAGGGCGAGAGATTGCATGATTAGTTTTACCTTTCACTGCCCCGACCGTCCGGGCATCGTAGCCGAGCTGTCGGCGTTTCTCGCGGAGCGGCGTTGCAACATCCTCGCTCTTGAGCAGCATGTTGAAGAAGATCGCTTCTTTATTCGTATTGAATGGGAAGACAATCTGGCGTGGCCCGATGGCGCGGCGTTTGAGCGAGATTTCACGCAATTACCGGTGAGTCGGGACGGCGTGCTGGATATCCATTTCTTTAATCGACCGCAGAAGCTGGGCCTGTTTGTGTCGCGCGAGCCCCACGCTCTGCTGGAGGTTCTCAACAAAATCGAGCTCGGTGATTTGGTGGATGCGCAGGTGAGTTTCATCATAGGCAATGCTGACCACAGCGCATTAGCCGAACGGGTCGGCGTCCCTTTTTATTTTATTCCCAGTAAAGACAATCCCGAGTACGAAGCGCAGCAGCTTGAAGTCGTTGCCAAATACCGACCCGACTTTATTGGTCTCGCGCGCTATATGAAGATTCTGAGCGAAGATTTTATCGAGAGGGCAGGGTGTCCTATCGTTAATATTCATCATTCCTTCCTGCCCTCGTTTGTTGGGGCTAAGCCCTATGAAATGGCCTATGAGCGTGGTGTGAAACTCATGGGCGCGACATCACATTTCGTGATTCCCGAGCTCGATCAGGGGCCTATTATCGAGCAGGACGTGTCGCGCATTCGATCAGGTTACTCGGTCGACAAGCTGAAGCAGATTGGCCGCGATACCGAAAAGAAAGTTTTCGCTCAGGCGCTGAAGAAAGTGCTGGAGCACAAGGCCGTGGTGTTCCGCGGCCGCACTGTCATTTTCGAATAGGCCGAGTCCCCATGCTAGACATGTTGCGCGTCAAATCCATTCCAGTGGCCAGCTGGAGTTCGCCGGCGCCCCTGATTTTTTTGCCTGCGCCGCTAACTTTTTGCGCGTTGTGTTTCGGTTTGGTTCTTTTTGGACTGGGCGAAGCCTTGCTGATAAACGCGGGGGTTGGAGTGAGTCCCTGGACTGTCCTTTCGCAGGGAGTCGCGAACGTAAGCGGCCTCGGTATTGGTGTGTCCACGTTCTTCATTGGTATCGGCGTTTTACTGCTATGGATTCCGCTTAAACAAATGCCGGGGCTCGGCACACTCCTCAACATCGTCATTATCTCCGCCGTGCTCGAGCTCTCTCTGCCTTACTTGCCCGTGGCAGATGGGATTGCTGGAGGCGTCTTGCAGACACTAGTGGGCGTGTTGGCGGTGGGCTTTGGAAGCGGTATCTATCTTATGGCAAATCTTGGCGCTGGGCCGCGCGATGGCGTTATGAAAGGGTTGCAGCGCGTAAGTAACCTACCCATAGCCACCGTGCGCATGAGTATCGAGCTTACCGTGGTCGCTATCGGCTGGTCGCTGGGTGGAGTGGCGGGCATCGGTACGCTGCTTTTCGCCGTGTTCATTGGCCCGGCTGTCTCGATAGGTCTCTACACCGTAGGCCGCGCCGCCGGCAGCGAGAGCAATCATGACTGATGCTCTGACCCATGATGACGAGCGCTGGATGCGGCGGGCGCTCGAGCTGGCACAGCAGGCGGAGCTGCAGGGCGAGGTGCCGGTTGGTGCGGTACTCGTGATCGACGAACAAAGCGTGGGCGAGGCGTTCAATGCACCAATAAGCGGCTGCGACCCCACAGCCCACGCCGAGATTGCGGCCCTGCGTGCCGCTGCGACGAGCCTGGCCAACTACCGTCTGCCGCAGTCTACGCTGTATGTCACCCTAGAGCCCTGCACCATGTGCTTCGGCGCCATGATGCACGCGCGAGTACAGCGCCTCGTATTCGGTGCCCGCGAGCCCCGCGCAGGCGCCGTGTTTAGTCAATTGGAGCTGGCAGGGCAGGATTTCTACAATCACTCTATTGAGGTGGTCGAAGGGGTCTTGCAGGAAGAGTGCTCGGCGCTGCTTACCGATTTCTTTAAGAGACGGCGCAGGTGAAAACAGGCGATAAGCTCTCAATGCCCCCTTGTATCGCGTCGATGTAGAAGCTACTGTTCAGCCTCGTTGAATTGGCAGTTATTGAATTTTCGATGTTTAAACGCCACAGCAGAATAGGCTCATAGAAAATCGGTATGAAAGCAAGAGACTCAAACACAAAGACAGCCTGCCGCGCGGGTTTCGCTTCTTGCTGCGCAATCAGCCGCTTCCTTCTTGCCCTGGTGGCCGCCACTTTGGTCTCTTGCACGAGTATGTCGTCCACCTTTACCGCAACGGTGGGGGAGCTAGGCGGCAGCGTGCAGTCCGCCATGATTCGCGGTGGAGAAATGGTGCGCACCGACCTCATGAGCCGCTATGTCGATATGGTGAGATTCCTGCGTGTAGACGATCATCGGCTCGCGTCTACCGATAAGATCGGAGCGGTAGAAGTGCCGGCAGGCCAGCACGAGATCGAAGTTTATTACTCTTGGGACCATGGCAGCCAGCGCGGCTTGGCCCCTGCGCTGGTGGATTATGCCTTGGCGCAGGCCGAGGTTAGGCGCGTCCTGCGGTTCGATGCGCAGCCCGGCGAGACCTATACGGTGCAGGCTGAGCCCAAATTCCAAGGTGAGCGCCGCGATATCACAACTCTGTCTCATGTGGAGTTTTGGGTTGAGGATCAAGCCGGGACTGTCGTTGCCAGCGCCGACTCCCGCCGCGCCGCGCAACCGGTCTACAGGCGCTAATTCGAGCGCAATTCCCGGCAGACTCAGCTATACTTACGCGCTTCTAAAATGCGGCCTCACCGCCACGCGCGACTAAGGAGTTGACGATGCAGGTGTTGTTTGGAGCGGCAGCTCTTTCGGAATTTAAAACCGCCCGACTGCTGAGCTCACTGCGCGCGATCGCGCCCGAAGTCCAAGCCCTTGAAAGCACCTTTGTTCACTTCGTTGACGCCCCTGAACTAGCCGCCGCACAGATCGACACTCTAACCGCGCTATTAACTTACGGTGAGCGTGCCGAACCCTCTCGCGAGCCACAGCAGAGCCGCTGCCTGCGACTCGTGGTGCCGCGTCCTGGGACAATTTCCCCGTGGTCCAGCAAGGCCACCGACATTCTGCATAACTGCGGCCTTCAAGCAGTGCGCCGAGTCGAGCGCGGCATCTTGTACAGTCTTGTTATAAGCGAAACGCTAACGGGGGCGGCTGCTCAGGCGGTAGACACGCTGCTCTACGACCGCATGACGCAGGTCGTTCTGGATGACGCGGCTGAGGCCGAGGAGCTTTTCCTTCAAGCGCAGCCTCAGGCTATGAGCAATATCGATCTGCTTGGGCAAGGCAAGGCGGCGCTAGAGCAGGCGAACGTCAGCTTAGGCTTGGCTCTTGCTGCTGATGAGATCGACTACCTCGCAGACCAGTTTACGGCGCTTGGGCGCAACCCTAATGACATTGAGCTTATGATGTTCGCGCAGGCCAACTCCGAGCACTGCCGTCACAAAATCTTCAATGCGAGCTGGGAGATTGGCGGCGAGCAAAAGCCACACTCCCTGTTTGGTATGATTCGCAACACCTTCGCACAGTCCCCCGGCGGCGTGCTGTCAGCATACTCGGACAACGCGGCTGTGATGGGCGGGCATACAGCAGAGCGTTTTTATCCTGACCCACAGTCCTGCGGCTATGGGTACAGCAGCGAACCCATACATATTTTGATGAAGGTGGAGACGCACAACCATCCAACGGCCATCGCGCCATTCCCGGGAGCCTCTACCGGTTCCGGTGGCGAGATCCGCGACGAGGGCGCGACGGGAACCGGCTCAAAACCCAAAGCCGGTCTTACCGGATTTTCGGTTAGCAATCTCAAGATTCCGGCGCTTATGCAGCCGTGGGAAATCGACTTCGGCAAGCCCGCCCACATCGCCTCGGCGCTGGATATCATGCTGCAGGGTCCTATCGGCGGCGCTTCTTTTAATAATGAATTTGGTCGCCCCAATCTCTGCGGCTATTTCCGCAGTTTCGAAGACGAGTGGGTTAATGACGCCGGCGTGCGGGAGGTGAGGGGATACCACAAGCCCATCATGATCGCCGGCGGGCTTGGTAATATCCGTGATGAGCACGTAGTTAAAACCCCAATCGAGGAAGGCGCAAAGCTCATCGTACTCGGCGGTCCCGCGATGCTTATCGGCTTGGGTGGAGGCGCGGCCTCGTCGATGGCCGCCGGTGCGGGCAGCGAGGATTTGGATTTCGCCTCGGTGCAGCGTGAGAATCCGGAAATGGAGCGCCGCTGCCAAGAAGTGATCGATCGCTGTTGGCAGCTGGGCGACGCAAACCCTATCGCCTTTATTCACGACGTAGGGGCGGGTGGGCTATCGAATGCCTTGCCGGAACTCGTTAAAGACGGAGGGACCGGTGGTCGTTTCGATCTGCGCGCCATTCCAAGTTCCGAATCGCAAATGTCGCCGCTGGAGATCTGGTGTAATGAATCGCAAGAGCGCTATGTGCTCGCGGTCGAGCCTGAAAATCTGGCGCTGTTCGACGCACTCTGTACCCGCGAACGCTGCCCGTACGCGGTGGTGGGAGAGGCAACACAGGACAAGCGTATTGAGCTTAAAGATTCACACTTTGCGAACAAGCCGATCGATCTGCCGATGGAAGTGCTGTTCGGCAAGCCGCCAAAGATGCACCGCAAGAGCGAGCTTAGCGCGGTGCGACGCTCTGAATTCGATGCGGCACAAATTGAGCTAAGCGAGGCGATAAATCGCGTACTGAGTCTGCCTAGCGTCGCTAGCAAGTCATTCCTTATCACAATCGGCGACCGCACTATTACCGGTCTCGTTCACCGCGATCAGATGGTCGGCCCTTGGCAGGTTCCGGTGGCCGACGCTGCGGTGACGACGAACGGCTACACCGGTGAAGCGATGGCAATGGGCGAGCGTACTCCGCTCGCATTGTTCGACGCGGCGGCATCCGGGCGCATGGCCGTGGGCGAAGCCTTAACCAATATTCTCAGTGCGGATATCGCTGCGCTCGGCGACATTAAGCTATCGGCAAACTGGATGGTCGCGGCGGGCTATGACACCGAGGATGACAGGCTCTATAAAACAGTCGAGGCGATTGCGATGGAACTGTGCCCAGCGCTGGGTATTTGCATTCCTGTCGGTAAAGACTCGATGTCTATGCGCACGGTTTGGGAAGAAGATGGCGAGGCTAAGAGCAATACCGCGCCGCTTTCCCTCGTGATTTCGGCGTTCGCGCCACTTGCCGACGTTCGTGGCACGCTCACTCCGCAGCTGCGTACAGACCGAGGCGCAAGCCTGCTCGTTCTTGTTGATCTCGGGCGCGGCAAGAATCGCCTCGGCGGCTCGGCTCTGGGCCAGGTTTTTAATCAGCTCGAGGGTGTGGCGCCCGATCTCGACAGTCCGGCTGACCTTATTGGGCTGGCAAGGCTGCTGCGCAGCGCTCGCGCCGAAGAACTCATACTCGCCTATCACGACCGCTCCGACGGTGGAGCCTTCACGACGCTGGTCGAAATGGCCTTTGCAGGCCGCAGCGGCTTAACGCTTGAGGTAGACGACGCTGAGTGTTTGCCGCAGTTGTTCAATGAAGAGCTCGGCGTCGTGGTGCAAATTCCTGTGGCCGCACGTGAACGTTTCGAGGCACTCGCGATCGAAGCCGGGCTCGGCGACTGTGTTCGCGTGATTGCAGAACCCAATGGCGAAGACCGCATTGTTATTCGCAGCGGTAGCAGTGAGCTCTTCTCTGCTTCGCGCGCTGAATTGCAGCGCAGGTGGTCAGAGACGAGCTTTCACATGCAAAGTCTTAGGGACAACTCAGACTGCGCGCAGGAAGAATATGATCAGCTACTTGCTCCGGACGAGGGGCTTCATTCGCAGCTTAGTTTTGATGTTAACGAGGACATCGCTGCGCCCTTTATTGCCACCGGCGTGCGACCCAAGGTTGCTGTGCTGCGAGAGCAGGGCGTCAACGGCCAAGTTGAGATGGCAGCGGCTTTCGACCGCGCGGGCTTCGAGGCTGTCGATGTACATATGACCGACCTGTTGAGCGGGCGTCGCAAGCTCGATCAGTTCTCGACGCTTGTCGCCTGTGGCGGATTTTCCTATGGCGATGTCCTAGGCGCCGGTGGCGGCTGGGCGAAGACCATTCTATTTAACGAGAATCTCCGCGCGCAGTTCGAGGGCTTTTTCGAAAACCCTAATACTCTGAGCCTCGGTGTCTGCAATGGCTGCCAGATGCTGTCGCATCTTGCCGAGCTCATTCCCGGCGCTGAGCATTGGCCGAGTTTTCAGCGCAATCGCTCTGAGCAGTTCGAAGCTCGTTTGAGTCAGGTGCGCATCGAAGACTCGAAGTCCGTATTTATGCAGGATATGCAGGGCTCGCGTTTCGCTATCGCGGTGGCGCACGGCGAGGGGCGTGCGAGCTTCGCATCACCCGCGCAGGCTCAGGCCTTTGCGGGCAGTGGCGGGATCGCAATGCGCTACACAGACAGCACGGGTCAGCCGACTCAGCGCTACCCCGCAAACCCGAATGGCGCCACTGAAGCGCTAGCTGGACTGAGCAGCCCCGACGGCCGCGTCACGCTGATGATGCCGCATCCCGAGCGCGTATTCAGGGCCAGCCAAAATTCCTGGTGTCCCGACGATTGGCAGGAAGATGCGCCGAGTCTGCGGCTGTTTAGGAACGCACGACGCTGGCTAGCCTAGGCAAGCGCATCGGCCATTTTATCAGACACTTGTCCAAAATTAGTGCTTGGGTGAATGGTAAAACTCTCTATAATACGGCGTTTTTTTCGCGGGTTTAGCCCCGCTAGCAAAGGCAGGAGTCGCCAATGCAGGAAGCAAACACAGGCAGTCGAGTCGCTATCATCATGGGGTCTAAGTCAGACCTTGCCACGATGGAATGGGCAACCAAGCCGCTAAGCGAGCTAGGCGTAGAGTTCGAAATTAAAGTTGTGTCGGCGCATCGCACGCCAGCGCGGCTGTTTGAATTTGCCTCCACCGCTCACGAGCGCGGTATCGATGTCATTATTGCCGGAGCGGGCGGCGCAGCGCACCTGGCCGGCATGGCGGCGGCAATGACTCATTTACCCGTTATTGCGGTGCCTGTAGCGAGTAAGCAGCTCAAGGGTCTAGACAGCCTTCTCTCTATGGTGCAAATGCCCAAGGGAGTCGCAGTGGCATGCCAGGCTATCGGCGACGCTGGCGCCTACAATGCGGGCCTCATGGCCGCACAGATACTCGCCCTTAGCGACAAGTCTTTAACGCAGCGCCTCGTGGCATGGCGGCAGGCGCAGACAGACAGCATCCCCACGGACGTTTAATATGCGCATCGGAATCCTGGGCTGCGGGCAGCTCGCACGCATGATGGCTCTGGCTGGTTGGCCCATGGGCCTGCAATTTTCTTTCTTGGCAGATCCGGGTGACACAGGCGACTGTGTGATGGGCCTAGGCGATCTCGTTCAATACCCCGAAGGTCACGACTCTTTGAGCCTGCAGGACCTTGCTGAGAGAGTCTATGAGGCAATGCTGCGGCCCGACGTCATCACCGTCGAGAAAGAGAGCGTACCCGTTGCTCTGCTCGAAGCGCTGAAGGCGCACTGCGCCGTTTTCCCCGATCCCAAAGCGGTGCGCGTGTGTCAGAACCGCGGCTGCGAGAAAGAGTTTATCGAGGGCGTTGGCGCCTCTATGGCCCCCAAGATCGTCGTCAACACACCCTCCGAGTTGGCCGCGGCGGTTCAAGAGCTAGCGCTACCGGTCATTGTAAAGACCTGTGAAGACGGTTATGACGGTCTTAATCAGTGGAAGCTTAACAGCGAAGGTGATCTCGAAGCCTTTCTGAGCGAACACGGTGAGATCGCAGAGTCAGTGGTGGAGAAGCGCGTCGATTTTAGCCGTGAGATTTCACTCATTCTTGTTCGCACAGCAGATGGTCGCACGGCTGCGTATCCCCCGACGCAAAATTGGCACGAGGGAGGCATCTTGCGCGCATCTTTCGCGCCCGCTGAGGCAATAGATGACTCTCTCGCTGCGCAGATCGAAGACCTCAAAGCGCGAGTCTTCGCGGGTTTCGACTATGTCGGTGTGCTAGCAATAGAGTGTTTTGTAGTTGACGGTAAGCTGCTGGTGAACGAGCTCGCGCCGAGGGTACACAACAGTGGCCACTGGACACAGCAGGGCGCCCACACCAGTCAGTTCGAAAATCACCTGCGCGCAATTTGCAACCTGCCGCTAGGAAGCACCCAGGTGCCAGGCTACGCTGGCATGGTTAATCTATTGGGTGTTGAAATGGATGCACAAAAGGCGCTGCGCTCTAATGCTTTCTTTCACACCTACAATAAATCGGTGCGTCCGAACCGCAAGGTCGGGCATATCAACCTAGTCCACAGCGATGCGTCGGCGCTCCGTGCTCAGCTCACGGAAATGCTCGCCGAAATTTACGACTAGCCGCCATTCGCGCTAATCAGCGTGGTGCTGACCTTGCGGTCGGCGCTGTAGTGTACGTCAAACATTCGAACCGGATAACGCTGGCTCTTGCGGTCAGCAAAGTAGTGCTGCAGCGTGCTCACTACAACGGGGAAGGCGAGCTCGTCCCAGGGAATGTCTTCTTCGCTAAAGAGCTCTACTTCTAGGGATTCTGCGCCCGCCGAAAAATCTAAGTCGGCCAGCTCCGCGCGAAAAAATAAGTACATCTGATTGATGCGCGGCAAATTGAAGAGGGTGTAAAGGCTGCTGTCGTCTACCAGAAGTTTGGCGCCAGCTTCCTCCAGTGTTTCGCGTATCGCGCCTTCTAAACTCGACTCGCCGTTTTCCATAAAGCCCGCGGGCAGGGTCCACTTGCCGAGTCGTGGCTCAATGGCGCGTTTGCAGAGTAAAACCTTGTCGCCAAACGTCGGCAAGGTACCAACCACATTATTCGGGTTCTGATAAAAAATGCTGTCGCAGGCTTCGCAGCAGTGGCGCAATTTGTCATCGCCCGGCGGAATCTTATGGACTGTCTCGGCCGCGCAGTGGTGGCAATACTTCATAGGAGGGCTTCATCTAACGAGCAGGTTCACATGGGTGAGATGAGTGTACCCGCTTGTTACAGGGGTGCAAGCCCTAGGCTGTTAGATGCGGTTGATTTCGCAGTGCAGGCGAAAGCGCTTTGATGTCATATACGCCTCGATAGCACGCAGCCTGAGTTCGAGTTGGCGCATTGTCTTGAAGCAGTCTTTTTTATTTAACACTTCTGGGTGCGGGCTCGAATCGCTTTCCGGCTCGTTGTGGGGCTGAGAATAGGCTGTGCTTGCAGCTGCGGCCTCGGCAGTACCTCGCCTTCTGCTTTGACGACGCTCGGCGCGACGCGCTCTGCGACCACGCTTG
>JAYOBL010000019.1:22859-33683 GCA_038104835.1 Gammaproteobacteria bacterium
AAAAGTAAAGGGGCCGAGGATAAAGAATGAGCCCAAGCAGGCAATTCGCACCCAGAACGGCTTTACCTCTAAATAGTCTGCGATGCCGGCGCAGACTCCGGCGATTCGCCCGCGACTAGGAAAACGGTAAATCGGACGGCGAAAGTTGAGCTGGCGAAAATGCTCGGCCGTTTTCGCGCCGCGGAAAGAGGAGTCTTCGTCCTCTTGGTTGCAGCTGCGCGAAAAGACGAAATAGACCAAGAGATAGCCTAAAAGCAGTGTAGGCCAGGCGATGACGCTTAGCACGAACACGACACGCACTAGGGCTATAGGAATATCTAGCCTGTTAGCGATGCCGGCGCAAACACCAAGCCAGCGCGCATTCTCGCGGTCAATCTCAAATGGGCGGGGCGCTCTATGTCTGCTCATTGTTCGCCCTCCAATCCGGAATTTCGGCATCCAGAATCGATTCTAGGATGTCGATGCGCTCTGCCATTGATGTAGCAAGAGCGCTCATGTCAGCAAGGTCATAGTCTTGTTCGCTACGGGCTTGCGTTACCTTCTTGCCTCTAACTCCAAGGACTATCCAGAAACTGACGAAAGATAGACTCATTGCAACGAGAGTGAGGACGAATGCGTAAGAGCTCATAGTTGAGGCCTGTCGGGTTGGGCGAGAGCGCTTTGAGCTTTCGCGTTAATAGAAAGCGCTTGCGCGTTAATAAAAAACGCTTTCACGTTAATAAAAGGCGCTATCACGTTAATAAAAAAGCGCTATCGGAGGGCTGCTAAGGTCTAGGAGTCTACCGCCGCGCCTTTGCTCTGCCTAGCACGCAGAGTCTAGTCGTCGGACTGCGCGGCGGCTTTGCCAGCCATCTTCGTCTTCAGCGCAGCGAGTTCGGCATCGATCTGCTCTTGGCGTTCAAGCTCATCAAATTCGCTTTGTAGCCCGCGGCTCTCAACATGCCCGGTTTCAAGCTGGCCTTCCATTTGGTCGATCTTGCGTTCGAAGTACTCGAACTTATCCAGCGCGCTGTCTATCGCTTCGCTTTTCAGCTTCACGTTGATATTGACCCGATTCTCCGTTGCTTTAGTGCGTAGAAGAATGGTTTTCTGGCGGGCGCGGGCGTCATTGAGTTTGGCTTGGAGAAGCTCAATTTCACTGCTTAGCTTGTCGAGCGTCTCATCGAGCTTCGCGAGATCCTTCTCTGTAATGTCGATGCTCGCATTGATCGCGGAACGCTCTACAAGTGCCGCTTTCGCAAGATCTTCGCGCCCCTTGGACACCGCAAGTTCAGCTTTCTGTTCCCAGTCCTGGGCCTGCTTGCGCAGGGTGTCGACTCGTCGCTTAAGCGTCTTTTTGTCGGCGATGACTTTGGCCGTGCCGCTGCGAACCTCAACTAGTGTTTCTTCCATCTCCTGAATGACCATACGGATCATTTTTTCTGGGTTCTCCGCCTTGTCCAGCAGGGCGCTGATGTTCGAATTTACGATGTCTGATAGGCGAGTGAATATGCTCATGGGTCAATCCTCTGTCGTTTTATCCGTTAGGCGAGCGTCCGTTCGGTGGGTGATTCGGCTTTCGCATGTGCCGGATCGGGCCGAGGCGCCCTTTATTGCTGTCTGGATAGAGTAATGCAGAGGGCATGCCAACTTTTATCTAAACCAATAAGTTGCTGTTAAAGCTGAAGAATATTGAACTCATGTGAGAAATCCCCAACGCAGGGCCTATCATCGGTGGTCTATTTCGCCAACCAGTAGTAAGTTTCACTATGTTAAGCGGCTAGTGACAAAATTATCGGTCGCAGCGGTTGCATGGAGAGGGATATGACAAAGGAATTTGAGGTGCGCAGGTCCAGCGGCGCGCCGCGCATGATCGGTGAGTCAGCGCCGTTTTTAGAAATGCAGGAACACATATCGAAAGTCGCTCCGCTCAATAAGTCTGTGCTGGTGGTAGGTGAGCGGGGTACGGGCAAGGAGCTTATCGCGGCGCGGCTGCACTATCTTTCTCCCCGCTGGGGCGGTGCCTTTCTTAAGCTGAATTGTGCCGCCATGAGCGAGTCGCTGCTCGAGGCGCAGCTTTTTGGCCACGAGGCGGGCGCATTTACCGGAGCAAGTAAGCTGCGCAAGGGGCTTTTTGAACGGGCTGATGGCGGCACTCTGTTCCTAGACGAGCTAGCGACCGCTGCGATGGCGGTGCAGGAGAAGATTCTTCGGGTGATCGAATACGGGGAGTTCGAGCGCCTCGGCGGCAGCGAGACGCTGTCGGTAGACGTGCGTATTGTCGGCGCTACCAACGAAGATCTTCCCAAACTTGCTCAGCGCGGTGAATTTCGCGAAGACCTGTTAGACCGGCTTGCCTTCGATGTTGTGACCCTTCCTCCGCTGCGTGCCCGGGGAGAAGACATCCTAGTGCTCGCCGAGCATTTTGCCGTAGGTATGGTAAAAGAACTTGGCGGCGAGGCGTTTATGGGCTTCAGTGATCGCGTGCGAAAGAGCCTGCTGCGCTACTCCTGGCCGGGTAATATTCGTCAGCTTAAGAATGTGGTGGAGCGTGCCGTGTATCAAAGCGAGGAGGGTGCTGTGTCGGAGCTAATCTTCGATCCCTTCGAATCGCCCTATCGTCTGGGAGAACAGTCCGCGAGTTCAAGCGTGGCTCAGCCGCCTGAGGGAGGTGAGGCTCCAGCGGTGCACGCGGGTGATAGCACTGCTGATTTCAAAGCGGCAGTCGCCGAGTTCGAAATTGGCCTGCTGACACAGGCTTTGGAAAAGGCGCAGTTTAATCAGAAAAAGGCCGCCGAGCAGCTAGGATTGAGCTATCACCAGCTGCGCGGCTATCTGCGCAAGTACGAGCTGCTAGGCTCGGCCTAGACCATAGCGGTTTAGTTTAGCATCGCCTCGTAAACTGCAGCCTGTGCCTTTGTGAGGTCCATGGGGGCTCCCGCAGGGCCGCCGCGAACCTGTGCCATATAAAGCATGAAGAAGTCGTTGCTTGGGTCGACGATAAACACCGTTCCGCCAACACCCTGCCAGCCGAAATTGAACGGTCCATTATTATCTGCCCCTGGAATGGGCTGCAGGTGGAAACCAAGTCCCCAGTCGCCACGGGGGCCGAAGAAAAAAGCGCTGCGATCTACATCATCGCCGATGAATTTTTGCTGCATTGCGAGCAGCGTGTCCTCTTCGAGAATGCGAACGCCCTTAAATTCGCCACCGCCTAGGAGCATGCTAGCGAATCGGGTGTAGTCTTCCGTGGTCGAATGCAGACCGCCGCCGCCGCTCAGCATAGGAGTGACAACGGTGGGATCTGCCATGTCGCCGTGGATAGGCTGCGCAATGCGATCCTTTTTACTCTCATCGACAAAGAACGTGGTTTCGTCCATGCCCAGCGGTGCGAAGATGCGCTCGTCTAAGAGCTCATCTAACGGCTTGCCCGCGGCGACTTCGAGTACGGCGCCGAGGACATCGGTAGAGCGCGAGTAATTCCATTTAGTGCCCGGTTCGAAGCGCAGTGGCAGCGCGGCAAGATTCTGTGCGAGCTCCAATGCGGTGATATCGGAGCGCAGTGAGCCTGCGCCAAAGTACATCTTGCCGAGCTCGCTTTGCGGATCGAAAATCCCGTAGATGAGGCCTGACTCATGGGTCAGCAGATCTTGAACGGTCATCGTGTTCTGCGCCGGCTTAATGTTTCCGCTCGCCTCATCGATGACTGTCATATTGGCGAATTCAGGGATATATTTCGAAACGGGGTCTGAGATTGCCAGAAGGCCGTCTTGCGCCAAACTCATGGTCGCCACACTGACGATGGGCTTGGTCATTGAATAAATGCGAAATAGGGTTTGCTCGTTTACCGGCGTTGTTTGCTCAGGTCCCTGAGTGCCGGCGCTCTCTAGAACGCCAACGCCTTGACTGTTGCCAACCAAGAGCAGGTTGCCCGCAACGAAGCCTCCATCAACCGCAGCTTGCATCTGCGTCCTGATCTCGGCGATCTCGTCTGCATTGATGCCAAATTCGGATGAATCGATCATCGAAATAGAGCTTTCGTGGCCGCCGCCGTGATGATCGGCGTACACACTGAAGGATGAGAGAAGTGCGGATGCGATAAGTCCTGATGCCAAGCGATGGAATGTTTTCATTAGGCTTTGGATCCTGAAATGATTGAGGGTAGGGTCGAGTCTACTGGATAGGCTTTCAGCCGACAATTCGCGCAGGCTTTGAGAGTTAGGCTTGGAGTCGTCGGGTGTGACTGAAACGGGGTGTGTCGCAAGACTCGAATAAGAGGGTGCCTAGCCAGCTCTTTTCGATTAGCATCTGCCTATGTCTCCATCAATTAAACAGCTGAAATACCTTTGTGCGGTCGCGGAGCACAAGCACTTCACCAAAGCCGCCGATGCCTGTTTCGTCACCCAGTCAACTCTTAGCGCTGCCGTTGCCGAGCTCGAATCGCAGCTCGATGCGAAGGTCTTCGAGCGCAATAAGAAGTCGGTTTTGATTACGCCCCTTGGGGAGAAACTGCTGCGCCAGGCCCGCGTTATTCTCGGTGACGTAGAGGATTTTGTTGCCTTGGCAAAAGTCCATGCTGAGCCTCTCTCTGGGGATTTGCGGCTCGGCGTGATCCCAACCATCGGACCCTTTTTACTGCCGCCTATGTTGGGCAATCTGAGGCGTGAATTCCCCACGCTGAAATTGTTTTTAAAAGAAGAGATGAGCGCGCAGCTAGAGACACAGCTGCAGCAGGGGCAGCTCGATCTCGTGATTCTTGCCCTGCCATATGCGCTGCCCGACATGGAGACTGTGGCTCTGTTCGACGATGAGTTTCTCCTCTGCCTGCCTCCCGGCCATCGCTTCGAAAACAGCGATCAGGTCAATCAACAGCAGCTGCGCGGGGAGAGCCTGCTGCTCTTGGAAGAAGGACACTGCCTGCGCGATCACGCGCTCGAAGCATGCCAATTACAAACAGCGGCAATGGATGTCGTGTATCAGGGCAACAGCCTGCATACGTTGGTGCAAATGGTGGCTAACGGCTTGGGGCTTACTCTGTTGCCGGAAATGGCGGTCGCCGCGGACGTGCTAGGGGATACTCAGCTGACCGTGAAGCGCTTCAATAAAGAAAGCGTCAGCCGCCAAATAGGCATGGCCTGGCGCAAGACTGACCCGCGTAGGGAAGAATACCTGCGGCTCGCCGAATTCATTAAGGCCCACTGTGCGCGCAAATAGACTTACCAGTGGCGGCCATGACTGGGCAATGCGTCAGGAATGAGAGTCTTTGGAATCTCAGACCTGCACGCAGATTACGCCGAAAACCGGCAGTGGATAAAAGCCCTTCCGCGTGATCAATATGCTGCCGATGTGCTGCTACTAGCTGGCGACATCAGCGACGACTTTGCGCTACTTCAAGAGGTTCTCGCCACTCTTCGTGAACGTTTCGCGCGCGTCCTCTTTGTCGCAGGAAATCACGATCTGTGGGTGCACCGCGGGGACTACGCCTGTTCTTTGGAAAAAAAGGCGGCAGTTTATTCGCTGTGCGCTGAGCTCGAGATAGACACCGAGCGTTTCAGCCTGCAGGACGTGGACTTCGTCCCCTTGCAGTCTTGGTACGATTTCTCATTCGGAAAACCTGACGCTAATCTTAACCGCGCCTGGCGCGACTTTCGCGCCTGCCAGTGGCCAGAAAACCTCAACGACGCACAAGCGGTATCGGCGCATTTTCTTGCGCGTAACGAGCCTGCTTTAGAGATGAAACGGACCGGTAAGACGCTAATTAGCTGCAGCCATTTTCTCCCGACCCTTGCGCTTATGCCGAATTGGATTCCCGAATCGCGGCGTAGGGTATACCCGGTGCTGGGTAGCACTGCGCTGGGCGAACAGATTCGTCGATTGCGATCCGATATTCATCTTTACGGCCATAGCCACGTCAATCAGGCGCTTCGGCTTGGCGCGACTTACTATGTTAACAATGCCTTCGCGACACCCAAGGAGCGCCGTATCGCGGCAAGGCAGCTGCGCTGTCTCTACGACAGTGAGCAAGAGCCTTTACAGCGAGTAAGAGATTTGGCGCAGCAGGCCTGCGAGGGTGCGCTATGGTCGTAGCGCAAGGAAACTGCAGATGACTAAGACTATCGATCTTTGGCTATTAGACTCTTCGAGCGTGGAGCTTGGCGATGTCGAAAAGAGCTATGCGGGCCTTTTGTCTGCCGCAGAGACAAAGCGATCTGCAGGCTACAGCCTCGCAAGGAGCAGAAAGCAGCTGCTACTCTCGCGAGCCTTGCTGCGCCATGTGTTGGCTTTCTACGTGGCCATTGAAGACTATGATCTCACGCCGGGCTCTCATGGGCGGCCGCAACTTGTGGCAAAGAGCGTAGGCGAAAATCGACAGGAAAAATCTCTGGCGCCGCCGGAGATCTCATTTAATCTTTCTCACTCCCGCGAACGCTTTGTAGTGGCCGTCAGTAATGCAGGCGTGGTTGGTGTGGATGTTGAATACTCGGCGCGACAGCGAAGGGTCGAGCGTTTGATGACGCGTTACTTTTCTCACGCAGAGCAGGCGGAGCTGATGGCTTTGCCAGCGACACAGCGCCAAGAGCGTTTCTATGCGCTGTGGACTCTAAAGGAGTCGTATATCAAGGCTAAGGGATTAGGGCTGGCGCTACCGCTCGCGGATTTTAGTTTCAGTCTCGCACCCCAGGCTAAGCAGATCTGTATTTCCTTCGACGGCTCGCTCGCTGGCGAATCGCCCGAGCCCTGGCGTTTTTGGCGCAGCAGCGCCGCTGGTGAGAGCTATGCTCTGGCGCTGGCATTGGAGACACAGGAGGCTGATGAGGTCGATGTTCGGGCGAAGCACGCTCTAAATGCGCGTGAGCTAAACCACTGGTCGGATTTTACCCGGCTAAGCTAGCCGTCACTCTCGGTGTCGCGACTCGACTCACCGCGCCACATTTTCACAGTGCGAATGACATTGTCTTTTACCGAAACGATCTCCGCGTAGTAGCCGTTTAGGTTCAAACAGACGGCGGTTTCGGGAATAGATTCCAGGAGCTCGGTGATCAAGCCATTCAAGGTTTTTGCACCGCTGCTATCGAGCTCCCAAGTCAGCACTCGATTAATATCGCGTATGCTTGCCGAGCCATCGATAAGAAAGCTGCCATCGTCCTGAGGGTGAATGTCTTTGCTGCTGGCAGCGAGATCCGTAGTGAATTCGCCGACTATCTCTTCGAGAATGTCCTCGAGTGTAATGATACCTCTTACGGCGCCGTACTCATCGACAACAACGGCCATACGTTCTTTCTTTTTTTGAAAGTTAAACAGCTGAGTGTGCAGCGGCGTGCTTTCAGGAATGAAGTAGGGCTCGCTAGTTTCCTGTAGCAATGCCGATTTGTTGAGCTCTTCGATGCCGATAAGCTTGCCCGTGCTGCGCAAGTGCAGAATGCCGACGATGTTATCGACATCGTGTTTATAGACCGGTAGCCGCGTGTGCGCTGCGCTGCTGATTTGCAGCAAAATGTCGTCTAGGTCGTCTTCAATATCTAGTCCCACCAGCTCATGTCTTGGCACAAGAATGTCGTCTACGGTAACGCGCTCAAGGTCGAGGATATTCATGAGCATTCCGTGCCGGCGACGGGGGATGCGGCCGCCAGACTCGTAGACTACCGTGCGCAGTTCATCGGGAGTGAGCTGGTTCTGGCTGTCATTGTTTTCTGAGCTGAATCCCAGCAATCGCACTAGCGTGTTGGACACGATATTGACGACCCACACCACCGGATACAGGAGCTTTAGTAGCAGCGCGAGTAGAAGGCTCGAAGGATAGGCGATTTTTTCTGGATAAAGAGCGGCTATCGTCTTGGGTGTGACCTCGGCAAAGATCAACACGACAAGTGTGAGTACCACGGCGGTGATAATCGGTGACGGGTCGCCGAATACGGCAATGGCGATGGATGTCGCGATAGAGGCCGCTAAGAAGTTGACGAAATTGTTGCCAATTAGGATAACGCCAATCAGCTTGTCAGGCGTCTCCAATAGCTTGCTCGCGCGTTTTGCTCCCGCGTGATTCGAACGCGCGAGGTGGCGCAGGCGATAGCGATTCAAGCTCATCATGCCTGTCTCTGAAGAAGAGAAATAAGCGGAGGCGATCACGAGCGCGATAAAAGACAAAATCAGCGCGGTTAATGTGTTCTCGTCTTGAGCCATGAGTGGAACTTGTCTCGCTTGCTGGTTGGCGCAGGGTGGTTAATAAGCTGGGTAGAGGCTTAGGATATTAAGACTTGCAGAGCGAATTTTGAGCCGTAGAAGCCGAGAATCAGCAGAACGAAGCCGCTCAGCGTGAAGCGAATCGCAGTCACCCCTCGCCAGCCGAGTTGGCTGCGCCCCCACAGCAGGATAGCGAACACGACCCATGCGAGCAGAGAGAAAAAGGTCTTGTGAATGACGCCGTTAACGCCCCAGATATTGTCGAAAAACACGAAGCCCGCGACGATGGCAACGCTAAGAATGCCTTGGCCGGCCCAGAGTAGCTCGAATAGCAGTGCCTCCATGTCCTGCAGAGGAGGGAGCTTGCTCAATAGTCCGCCCGGATGGTGGTGTTTGAGGCGGCTATTTTGATAGGCCAGGAGCAGTGCCTGCAACGCCGCAATGGTGATTACGCTGTAGGCGAGAATGGATAGCAACACATGGCTCGCCGCGCCGCCGCTTAGCTGGGTCGCGGGGTAGTCGCTGGCAATGCTCAGTGCTGCGATGATGGAGCCAATAGAGAGTGGGAAAAGGCCCAACAAAAGGTTGTCCAAGGGTCTGCGCAGGCAGCTAAAAAGGACAAGAGCAGCGATGACCGCGCTAATGAGCGTACTAATTTCTATTAGCCCGAAGCGCCAGCCTTCAGCGGTAAGCAATACGCCCCCAATACTTACGCTATGCGCGAGAACGGCTAAGACTCCACAGCCAAGCATCAGCGTGCGTCTCGGCGTGCCCCGCAGTGCCGAGACCTGCAAAGCGATGCTAGCGCTATAGAAGAGTATGGCAATAAGGCCGAAGATGGCTTGCATGGGAGTTAAGTGCCTAAAAGTTAACGATTTCGAACAAAACGCTATGAGAAAGTGTCGCATATGTGCCGAGCACGTAGAAGCAGTTTTTCCACATCCAAAGCGCAGGGACTTACGATATACTAGCGCGCTAGCATGGGCGCTAAGCAAGGTTGCCCGAAGCAGTTTCCAAGAAAGGCGGTATTCAAACGTGTTTGACACCCTCAGCGAAAGACTCTCAGGTACCTTCCGCAAACTTACCGGCAAAGCGGTTTTATCCGAAGACAATATACAAGAGGCGCTGCGAGAGGTTCGCAGGGCGCTGCTTGAGGCAGACGTCGCGCTGTCCGTTGTTAAAGACTTTACCGACAGAGTTAGCCTTCGTGCCGTGGGCACCGAAGTCTCCAAGAGTCTCAGTCCGGGCCAGGCCTTTATTAAGGTCGTGCAGGCCGAGCTTGAGGCGGTCATGGGTAAGGCCAACAGTGAGCTTGATCTCAAAGCTGCGCCGCCCGCCGTTATTCTCATGGCCGGCTTGCAGGGTGCGGGTAAAACCACAACGGTAGGCAAGCTAGCGCGCTACCTTAAACAGACAGCTAAGAAGTCGGTGATGGTTGTTAGCGCCGACGTTTATCGTCCTGCGGCTATCAAGCAACTGCAAACCTTAGCGTCAGAAGTTGAGGTTGAGTTCTTCGCAAGCGACGAGAGCCAGAAGCCGCAGGCTATTGCCGCCGCAGCGTTGGCTGAAGCAAAGCGCAAGTTTGTGGATGTGCTGCTCGTTGACACCGCAGGTCGGCTGGCCGTCGATGAACAGATGATGGCAGAAATCGGCGAGCTGCATAGCCAGTTAAAGCCGGTCGAGACGCTCTTCGTGGTTGACGCGATGACGGGTCAAGACGCGGCAACTACGGCCAAAGCCTTCAACGATACCCTACCGCTTACCGGGGTGGTGCTGACCAAGGCAGACGGCGATGCTCGCGGCGGCGCGGCGCTGTCGGTTCGGCATATTACGGGCAAGCCGATCAAATTTATTGGTATGGGTGAGAAGAGCGATGCGCTCGAGCCGTTTCACCCTGATCGCATCGCCTCCCGAATTCTGGGAATGGGCGATGTCTTGTCTCTTATCGAAGAGGCCGAGCGCAAGGTTGATAAGGCACAGGCCGAAAAACTCGCTTCGAAGATCAAGAAAGGCAAAGGTTTCGACCTCGAGGACTTCCGCGAGCAGCTGAAGCAAATGCAGAATATGGGCGGGGTCAGCAGCATAATGGACAAAATGCCTGGCATGGGCGCGCTCCCGCCGGGCGCGGCAAATATGGTCGATGATTCCAAGTTCCGCAGAATGGAGGCCATTATCAATTCGATGACGCCTCGCGAGCGGCGCAACCCTGATGCGCTAAACGGCTCGCGCAAGCGCCGCATCACCGTCGGCTCTGGCACCAAAATCCAGGACCTCAATCAGCTTCTTAAGCAGCACAAGCAGATGCAGAAAGTGATGAAGAAGATGAAGGGCGGCAATCTGGCGAATATGATGCGCGGCCTAGGCGGAATGCGTGGGCCCGGTGGGCCGGGCGGATTCCCTGGAGGCGGCATGCCGCCTCGCTTCTGAGGCGCTTTCTTGCCGAGAAAGCGTGCCAGTTCTGCGCTTCCAATCTCGATTTAATTAACATAGAATACCCGCCCTTTTATCCAGGCCGGATAATTTAGCTTCGCAGGTCTTAGTGCCTGTCCGCGCCTCATGCGCGGTTGACAAGCTAAACGGCTGGTTTTTAAGACATTTGTAAGACTAATTAACAGGAATTAAGTATGGTCACGATTCGACTATCTCGTGGTGGCGCTAAGAAAC